>SHZI01000053.1 GCA_009692345.1 Gammaproteobacteria bacterium
GGAATCGCCGACAGGCAGTACTCCGTCTGATCGGGGCCTGCTTGCCGCGACCAGAGCACGTTGCCGAAACCGATCGAGTAGCGCAGGACCTTTACGCCCAGCAACCGGGCCACGATGTAGTGACCGTACTCGTGGATGGCAACGAGCAGACCTATGGCGACTACGAACGCCAGGAGGGACGTGAGGACCTGTGACATGCGGCGAATCTTAAGGCATTACGCCAGACCTTGCCTTGCAGAGCTAAAGCAGCGGTGCGGCGTCGGCTACCCGGTTGAAAAACCCAGCCACGACAAGGCCAGAGCAAAGAAGGGCATGGCTGCCGTGATGCTGTCGATCCGGTCCAGGACCCCCCCATGACCCGGGATCAGCTGGCCACTGTCCTTGGCACCCACGCTGCGCTTGAACATGCTCTCCGTGAGATCCCCTACTACGGACAAAGCAGCGACCCCAAGCCCAACCGGGACCATGACGACCGGCGACAGACCCAGCAGCAGTCCACCGCCCCCGGCAACAGCTGCGGCCAGCAGGACGCCACCAATCAGTCCCTCCCAGGTCTTGCCGGGGCTTACCTGAGAAGCAAGCTTGACGCGCCCAAAACGACGGCCTGCGAAGTAGGCCCCGATATCTGCAGCGAAGATGATACTCAGGGCCAGTAGTGCCAGGGCGGGCCCCTGGGCCGGGACCTGCAGGATGGCAATCAGGGCCAGCCAGGACGGGACGAGCACCAGTACCCCGGCGACGGCGGCCGCCACAGGCGGAATGGGCGTTGGATAACGAAGAATCCAGAGCAGGGCTATGGCCCACCACCCCAAGGCCGCCCAGAGCAGCAGGGGCAAGCTCACGACTTCAGGTACGAGGGAGCCGGCACCGGCCAGAAGCAGCGCCATGCCGGCGCCACAGACAGCGCGGGCGGGGACGGAGCGCAGCCCAAGAAATGCTGCCCATTCCCAGGCGCCCACGACCATCACCGCGGCGGTAACCCAGACGGCAACCTGGAGGGGCGCTACAAACAACAGCAGAAGGAGGCCTATCAGCAGGGGAATCGCCGTCAATACGCGCTGCGCCAACTGGCTCATGGCCTACTGCGACCCCGCTGAAATGGGAAGACCCTCAGTCGGCAACAGCCTCAAGCTGATCACCGGTTCGACCGAAACGGCGCTGTCGTTGACTGAAAAACTCCAGGGCATGGGCAATCTGGTCCGCACCGAAGTCCGGCCACAAGGTATCTGTAAAACAGAGTTCCGTATAGGCAAGATCCCAGAGGAGGAAGTTGCTGACCCGCTGCTCCCCGCCCGTCCGGATGAGCAGATCAGGGGATGGCAGCCCCGCCAGGGCCCGATGGCGGGCAATCAGCGCCTCGTCGATGTCCGCAGGGTCCAGATCCCCGGAACGGACCTTCTGGCTGATCCGTCGCATGGCCTGAACCATGTCCCACTGCCCGCCATAGGCCACGGCCAGCACCAGAGTCATCCGGGAATTTGCCGCGGTCCGCGCCTCAGCGTCCGCCATGCGCTTGCGCAGGATCGTCGGGAGACTCTCGCGGTTGCCAATAAAGCGCAGCTGAATACCATTCTCGTGGAGGGTATCCACTTCGCGCTGGAGCACCTCGACAAACAAGCGCATGAGGGCATCAACCTCACTGGGCGGGCGCTTCCAGTTCTCGCTACTAAAGGCAAACAGGGTCAGAACCTTGACGTCGGACTCCGCGCAGGCCTCAACCACCTGGCGAGCCGATTTGACGCCAGCGCGATGTCCGGCGTGCCGGGGCTTGCCGTTGGCAGTCGCCCAGCGGCCGTTGCCATCCATGATGATCGCAACGTGGGTAGGCCGTACTGGCCGAACGCTGACCCCGCTACTCATGAAGCCTCCATCCTTGGTGCTGCGCCAGATAACAACTAGAACTCCATGACTTCTTTTTGTTTTTCCTCGGAAATTTTGTCTACTTCTGCCACGTACCTGTCGGTTACATCCTGAATCTGCTGAGCGCCCTGCCGCTCCAGATCCTCATTGATCAACTTTTCCTTCAGCGCTTCCTTCAGGTCAGTCATGGCGTCCCGCCTCACATTGCGGATAGCCACGCGGCCCAATTCGGCTTCCTGCTTGACGAGCTTTGCCAGGTCGCGCCGCCGCTCCTCAGTCAGCACCGGCAGGGGCACCCGAATCACGGTACCCGCCGTCACGGGTGTAAAGCCAAGATTGGCGCCCATGATGGCCTTCTCGATGACGCCGACCATACCCTTCTCCCAGGGCGTAACCGTAAGGGTCCGGGCATCCTCCACAGAGATATTGGCGGTTTGGGACAGGGGCACGGTGCTCCCGTAATACTCAACCATCAGATGCTCCAACAGGCTGGGGCTTGCCCTGCCCGTGCGGAGTTTACGTAACGCCTGGCCCATTGCCGTGACGCATTTGGCCATCCGCTGTTCGGCATCCTGACGAATTTCGTTGATCACGCCCCCTCCGCTCCTGCCTAACCAGTTACCAGCGTGCCGACGTCCTCGCCCTGGGCGAGCCGGACCAGTTCACCGGCCACCTGCAGGTTGAATACCCGAATGGGCACACTGTTCTCCCGGCACATCACTACGGCCGTCGTATCCATGACGTTCAGCTTGTCATTTATGACGCGATCAAAGGTGAGACGGTCGTAGCGCTTGGCCTGGGGATCTTTGTGGGGATCGGCCGTGTACACACCGTCGACCTTGGTGCCTTTGGCAAGGATGTCGGCGCCGACTTCGATGGCACGGAGTGCGGCTGCTGTATCGGTGGTAAAAAATGGATTACCAGTCCCGGCCGCAAATATCGTGACTCTGCCCTTCTCCAGGTGACGTATGGCACGCCGGCGGATGTAGTCCTCGCTGACTTCATGGATCTGCAGGGCAGACATCACGCGGGCAAAGGCGCCTACGCGTTCGAGAGCGTCCTGCAGGGCCAGCGCGTTGATCACGGTGGCCAGCATGCCCATGTGATCCCCGGTAACGCGGTCCATTCCAGCCCTGGCGAGTCCGGCACCACGAAAGATGTTGCCGCCGCCGATCACAATGCCGACCTCGACACCGAGGGCCCGGACTTCTTTCAGCTCTCCGGCGATCCGGGTCAGAACGTCCGGATCGATGCCATAGTCACCTTTGCCCATAAGCGCCTCGCCGCTGAGCTTCAGCAGGATGCGCCGGTAGGTCAGACGTGCATCTTTCATACAAGAAACCGCGGGCGACTGGGTCGGTGCCAGCCTTTCAGTTGGGCGAATTCTACCGGATTTGCCCGCCACCGCATCGTCTCCCTTGGGGAGACCCGGGCCTCGTCATCAGGAGCCGGGAGGACCCTGGGCCAACTCACCCCTGAGAATGCATCGCCGCGACCGCCTCGGCGATATTCTCGGTCTTCTTCTCGATGCCTTCCCCAACCTCAAGGCGCACAAAACGGTGGACGCGCGCGCCCCGGTCCTTCAGCAGTTTGCCGATGGACGTGTCCGGGTCCTTGACGAACGGCTGACCAACCAGCGCGACCTCATTCAGGTACTTGCGCAGGCGACCCTCCACCATCTTCGCGACGATCTCGGGTGGCTTGCCTTCACCAGCAGCCTGCTCGGTGAGAATACGACGTTCACTCGCTCGCAAAGACTCCGGCACTTCCTCCGGAGCCAGGTAGCGGGGATTGCTGGCCGCAATATGCATTGCAAGGTCCTTGCCGAGCTCCGCATCTGCACCCTCTACGTCCACCAGGACACCGATCCGGGTTCCGTGGAAATAGCCGCTCAGCTTGCCGACCGGACGAACGTACTCAAACCTGCGCACACTGATGTTTTCGCCAACCTTGGCAACCAGATCGAGCCTGGCATTCTCCAGGGTCTGGCCATCGGGAAGTTGCAGGCCCATAAGGGCGGCCACGCTGTCGGGTTGCCGGGCAGCGGCAAGCTGCGTGGCGGCCTGGGCGAAGCGCTGGAAGTTTTCATCCTTGGCCACAAAGTCAGTTTCGCAGTTCACCTCGAGGATGACGGTAACGTCCTTGCCGGCACTCACCGCCATGAGAATCTGGCCCTCAGCGGCAATACGACCCGCCTTTTTCTCGGCCTTTGCCTGGCCGCGAGTCCGCAACAGTTCCAGAGCGGCTTCGATGTCGCCAGCCGAATCCACCAGCGCTTTCTTGCACTCCATCATGCCGGCACCAGTCCGGTCACGAAGGTCCTTGACGAGGTTTGCTGCTATGGCCATGTGCGTCTCCCGTTCAGACACCAGAGGTGCCGGCAGGCTCTGCCACGTCGGCTGGCACATCAACGTCGGACCCGATCCCAGCTTCAGGAGAGCCAGTCGCGCCCTTGGCAGCGCGTGCCCGGGCGGGAGGAGGAGCAGCCGCTGGTTTGCGCGGGGGACGTTTGGCGGATGCGGGTCGCCGGCCCTCCGGGGAGGACTTCGGCCGGCCTTCAGCATCCAGCTCGACGAAGTCGTCTTCGCCCATGGGGATCGCCGGAATGGATGCCTGACCCTCGATTACGGCATCGGCGACGGCCATTGCGTAGAGCTCAGCCGCCCGCATCGCGTCATCATTGCCGGGCACCATGTACTGCACGCCGTCGGGCGACGAGTTGGTATCCACGATACCGATAACGGGAATACCCAGCTTGTTGGCCTCGTGCACTGCAATCTTTTCGTGGCCAACATCAATGACGAAGATAGCGTCAGGCAAAGCAGCCATGGACTTAACTCCACCAAGGCTGCGCTCCAGCTTCTCGCGCTCCCGGCGTCGGTCCAGAACTTCCTTCTTGGTCAGTTTGCTGAAGCGGCCGTCCTGCTCCATCGCGTCGAGGTCTTCAAGCCGCTTGATGGACTGCTTGACTGTCTTGAAGTTGGTCAGGGTGCCGCCGAGCCAGCGGTGGGCAACATGGGGCATGCCGCAGCGCGCGGCCTGAGTCTTCACGGAGTCCTGGGCGGACCTCTTAGTACCCACGAACAGGATACGGCCACCATCCGCCGCCAGTGACCGGATAAATGCGGTCGCCTTGCGAAACAGCGGAACCGTGTGCTCCAGGTTGATGATGTGGATGTTATTCCGGGCACCAAAGATGTAGGGACTCATCTTGGGGTTCCAGTACCGGGTCTGGTGGCCAAAATGCACACCGGCCTCCAGCATCTGGCGCATGCTTACGTCAGTCATGGGATCTCCTTTGAGGATCGAGCCTCGTATCGGGTTAGGGCCGCCGCGGTCCCCATCTGGCAACCGACCCCCGAAACGGGAGAAGGCACCCAGCCAGATGTGACGGAACGCGTGTGGATTTCGTTGCCTCTAGGGCGCGCGCTTTATACCATACGGGGTTGAGGGTCACAACGGAGACCCGTCCCCCCGGGGCCCGCTGGAAACAGCCCACGGGCCGGCATCAGGTTACGGATGAGCATAACGATCAAGAGCCCGGCCGAGCAGGACGCGATGCGGGAAGCCGGGCGCCTGACCGCGGCCGTGCTGGACATGATAGGCCCCTTCATCCAGCCGGGGGTGACCACCGACGAACTAAACCAGATCTGCCACGACTACATCGTGGACGTCCAGCAGGCCATCCCCGCCCCCCTGAACTACCGGGGATTCCCGAAGTCCATCTGCACGTCGGTGAATCACGTTGTCTGCCATGGCATTCCCAGCGCCAAGACACTCCGGCTGGGAGACCTGATCAACGTGGACATCACCGTGATCAAGGACGGCTTCCACGGGGATAGCAGCCGAATGTTCTCAGTGGGCAAGGCCACTATTCAGGGCGAGCGCGTAGTGCGCGTGAGCCGTGAGGCGCTCTGGCTGGGTATCGCCCAGGCACGCCCTGGAAATCGCCTCGGTGACATCGGCCACGCAATTCAGCAGTACGTGGAGGGCCAGGGCTTCAGCGTCGTCCGGGAGTACTGCGGTCACGGCATCGGCAGAATTTTTCACGAGGATCCCCAGGTACTGCACTACGGGGAACCCGGGACGGGGTTGGAATTACGGGAAGGACTCACCTTCACCATCGAACCAATGGTGAATGTAGGCAAGCGCCACGTCCGCCTGCTGCCCGATGGCTGGACGGTGGTGACCCGCGATCACTCGCTGTCAGCCCAGTGGGAACACACCATCCTGATCACCAGGGACGGCTGCGAGGTACTGACCCTCGGCGCTGACGAACGAACATGAGTGCGGTAATCAGTCCGGTACTCACCCTTTCGGACGAGGCCAGGGAAGTCGCCGCGAGCGTGCTCCAGCAGGACGGCACCACCTTCGATTGGGCAGCAGTGCGCCGCCTGCTGCAGGCAGCCGGTGACGCACTGCCGGCCATGAAGGCCGGACTCAGCGCCGGCAACGCGGCCCTCAAGCAACGCTTTCTGGCTGGCGAGTCTGCCGCACGACTGGTCGCCGACCGGGCGGCGCTGATGGATCTTGTGGTGTGTGAGGCCTGGAGGCGCGCGGCAGGTACCGAACATGCCGAGTGCTCACTGGTGGCGGTGGGCGGCTATGGCCGTGGTGAACTGCACCCCTACTCTGACGTGGATCTGCTGGTCCTTACACCAAGCCGTCCGATCCCTCTGTCCCCCGACAGCCTCTCGGCTTTCCTGACGCTGCTCTGGGACGCCGGAATCGAGATCCGCCACAGTGTCCGGAGCGCTGTCGAGTGCGGCCAGGATGCGGGCGAAGATCTGACCGTCGTTACTACCCTCATGGAAGCCCGACTGCTGCTGGGTCCGGAGGAACTCCTGTGGGAGATGCAGGCTGCGATCGCCCCCGGAAAGATCTGGCCATCGCGGCCCTTCTTTGAAGGGAAGATCCGCGAGCAGCAAGGCCGCCACCACCGCTACGACGACTCCGCCTACAACCTGGAACCTGATGTGAAAGGCAGTCCGGGCGGCCTGAGGGACATTCAGACCATCAGCTGGGTCGCGCTTCGGGAGTACGGCCGGGGCGACCTGGAGTACCTGGTCAGCCGCGGCTTCCTGAGCCCCCCCGAACTACGACTCCTCCTCCAGGGCCGGGAATTCCTGTGGCGGATTCGTTTTGCCCTGCACCTCCTCACCGGACGCCATGAGGATCGGCTGCTCTTCGACCACCAGAGCCGGATTGCCCAGCTATTCGGCTACCAGGACGCTTCCTACATGCTCGCGGTCGAGCAGTTCATGCAGCGCTACTACCGCACCGTCATGGACCTTAGTCGCCTGAACGAGATGCTGCTGCAGCAGTTCCAGGAGGCAATCCTCAACGACCCCAATGCAGAAGTGGAGCCGCTGAACGAACACTTCAGCGTGCATAACGGCTTCCTGCAGGTGGCTGACGATGGCGCCTTCGACCGTGCGCCCTCCGCGCTCCTTGAGTTGTTCCTCCTGCTGCAACAGCGACCGGAACTCAAAGGCGTCAGTGCAGCCACGATCTCCCTGATTCGTCGCAGCCTCAACCTTATCGACGACGAATTTCGCCAGGACCCGAGAAACCATCGCCTGTTTCTGCAAATCCTCCGGGCCAAGGAAGGCGTTACCCACGAACTCCGGCGGATGAATCGCTACGGGGTTCTTGGCTGCTACGTGCCAGCCTTTGGCCGCATTGTCGGCCGCATGCAGTACGACCTCTTCCACGCCTACACCGTGGACGAACACACTCTTTTTGTGGTCAGCAATCTCCGGCGCTTTGCGCTGGACCGGTACAACCACGAGTTTCCCCGCTGCTCGGAAATCATGCAGGGCCTGCCGACGCCGGAACTGGCCTATCTCGCCGGGCTTTTCCACGACATTGCCAAGGGTCGAGGGGGCGACCACTCCGAACTCGGCGCCCTGGATGCCGAATCATTCGTCCTTGAACATGGGATGAGCCGCTACGACGCGCGCCTGGTGGCATGGCTGGTGCGCAAGCACCTGCTGCTTTCCCTGACCGCCCAGAAGCGTGACATCAGTGACCCTGCCGTCATCCGCGAGTTTGCCAGCCAGATTGGCGACGAAGTCCATCTGGACTACCTCTACCTCCTCACTGTGGCGGACGTGCGGGGCACTAACCCGAAGCTCTGGAATTCCTGGAAGGCCCAGCTCTTCGCCGAACTCTACAATCAGGCCAAGCGGGCCCTCCGGCGGGGACTGGAGAAGCCTGTAGACAGAGACGAACTGATCAGCGAGCGCAAGCTGGCGGCACGCACGCAGCCCGACCTGGCTGGCGTCGCGGAATCCCGGATCGACGCGCTCTGGGCTGAACTGGGTGACGACTACTTTCTACGCTGCCGACCGGAGGAGATTGCCTGGCACACGCGGCTGCTGGCAGCACGGGAAGATGAGGGCCGACGGGTGCTTGTCGGGGTACAGGACGACGAGTCCGGCGCGGGAACCTCGGTTGTCGTGTATGCCCCGCAGGACCGGTCCACTTTTGCGACGGCCACTGCCGTGCTCGACGAACTCGGCCTCAACATCGCTGATGCCCGTATTATTCGGCTTGGCAACGGGTTCAGCCTTTCCACTTATGTAGTGCTGGAGAATGGGGGCGAGCAGGCGCGGGACGAAGACCGCCGCGAGCAGATACTGCGCCGCCTTGAGCAGGCCATCACTGCTGGCGAGGACAAAGCCCTGCGGGTCACCCGTCGCCCTCCGCGCCAGGTCCGGATGTTCTCCACACCGACTCACGTGGGCTTCGCGACGGATGAAACGAACAACCGGACGGTGATGGAAATTGTTGCAGGCGATCGCCCTGGGCTGCTCTGCCAGGTGGGCCAGGTCTTGCGCAGTCACCGCGTTGGAATTCAGGCGGCGAAGATCCTGACAGTCGGGGAACGCGCCGAGGATGTCTTCTACGTAACCGATACCGCCGGCGCTCCGCTAGCGCCGGAAGTCTGCGAGCTGCTGAAGCAGGCCGTTACCCAGGCGCTGGACAGTGCAGCCTGAGGGCAGCACTCATTCACCCAACTTGCACCGGACATTTTCTGTGAACCACTCCGCCAGCCAGACCATTATCGAAGCAGCCTTTGAGCAGCGCTCATCCCTGGATCTCCCGTCGGCCAGCGCGGAACTGCGGTCAGCAGTCTCCATGGCCATTGAGTTGCTGGACACTGGGCAGGCGCGCGTCGCCGAGAAGACCCCGGAAGGGTGGGTGGTCAACCAGTGGCTGAAGAAGGCAGTGCTCCTCCACTTTGGCATTGAGCGAAGCATGCGGATGCCTGCGGGGCTCACTGACTACTACGACAAGGTTCCCCTGAAGTACCAGGACTGGACGGCGGAACGGTTTGCCAGCTCCGGTACGCGGGTAGTACCCGGCGCTATCGTGCGGCGTGGCGCCTACGTGGCCAGCAGCGTAGTACTGATGCCATCCTTCGTGAACATCGGTGCCTTTGTGGACAGCGGCACGATGGTGGACACCTGGGCTACAGTCGGGAGCTGTGCCCAGATCGGGCGGAACGTGCACCTGTCCGGCGGCGTCGGCATCGGCGGAGTCCTTGAGCCTGTCCAGGCCGGGCCGACCATCATTGAGGATAACTGCTTCATCGGCGCCCGCTCGGAGATCGTGGAAGGCGTGGTCGTCGAGGAAGGCGCCGTGATCTCCATGGGGGTATTCATTGGCCAGAGCACACGCATCTATGATCGCGCCAGGGACGAGGTGCTCTATGGTCGGGTTCCCGCCGGCGCCGTAGTCGTTTCAGGCACACTCCCCTCGGATAGCGGCCGTTGCCAGCTCTACTGTGCCGTCATCGTCAAGCGGGTGGACGCAAAGACCCGGGCCAAGGTGTCCCTCAATGAACTTCTGCGCAGTGACTGAGGCACGCGGAATACGCCATGGAAGAAACTCTTGCTTTTGCCTGTGATCTGATTCGTCGGACATCGGTTACCCCCAACGATGCCGGTTGCCAGGAGCTGCTTGCCGCACGCCTGGCTACCGCGGGGTTCACCGTGGAAGTACACCAGTTCGGAGAAGTAACAAATCTCTGGGCCCGTCGCGGCACCATGGCCCCTGTGCTCTGCTTTGCCGGTCATACCGATGTCGTCCCTGCAGGACCCCGGGAGGAGTGGCAGTCAGATCCCTTCGTGCCGGAAGTGCGCAGTGGCACGCTCTACGGTCGCGGAGCAGCTGACATGAAAGCGGGCCTTGCAGCGATGGTGGATGCCGCATCCGGCTTTGTGGCAGCCCGGCCCGATCACAGGGGCTCCATCGCCTTCCTGATCACCAGCGACGAAGAAGGAAAAGCCCAGGACGGGACCAAGCGGATGATGCAGGTCCTCGAGGAACGGGGTGAGCGGCTGGACTGGTGCGTCATCGGCGAGCCCTCCTCCGAGACCCGACTGGGTGACACCGTACGAATTGGTCGTCGGGGATCGCTCAGCGGCATCCTGACGGTTCATGGCCTCGCCGGCCATGTGGCCTACCCCCATCTGGCACGCAATCCTATCCAGGCGTTTGCGCCAGCACTGACAGCGCTCTACAGCACATCCCTGGACAACGGTAACGAGTCTTTTCCTCCCTCCAGCTTTCAGATGGTCAAGCTGGAAAGCAACGGTGACGCTGTCAACGTAACCCCGGGGTCGCTCTCCGCACGCTTCAACATTCGCTACTCGACAGTCTGGACCCATCCCCAGCTCCGCAGTCATGTTGAGCAGATACTGCAGGACCACAAGCTCGATTACACCCTGGTCTGGCACCTCTCCGGCGAACCCTTTCTCACCCCGCCGGGGGAATTGATCGACACCGTGGCTGCGGCGGTAACAAAGTTGACCGGCGTCGTGCCAGCACTGTCGACTGGCGGGGGTACGTCTGACGGGCGCTTCATCGCACCGAGCGGCACCCATGTCGTGGAGTTTGGGGCAGTCAACGCCACCATTCACAAACCCAACGAAGAGATCCCTGTCGCAGATATCGCGGTCATGCGGAGTGTCTACCGGGAAATACTCGACCGGCTGTTAGGCTGATTCTCGCGCGCTCTTGGCTAGCTCGCGGCTCCTCGGACGGCGCCAGTTCGCAACCATTCCGAAGGCTCCGAGACTGACCAGGGCAATGAGGACCCAGGCAGGCATGCCGAGTCCCAGCAGCCGCCACGTGACCTTGGCGCACTCCCCGGAGCCGGACAGCACCATCCCTAGCGCCTCACTCAGGGGAAATGACTCAAGCATAAAGTCCAGGCCCGGACCGCAAGCTGGCACGCGCTCTGGCGGCAGCGTGGTAAGCCACACGTGACGGCCCGCCACCCCACTGCCGAGCAGGGCCACCAGCCCCAGCAGCACAGCGTAGGCGCGTCGGCCCCGCATGCCGGCCGGGTGGAGCGCCGCCACCAGAAAGACACAGCCGAGGGCAATCACGGCCAGCCGCTGCAGGATGCACAGCGGACAGGGCTCCAGGCCAAGTCCGTGCTGCGCGTAAAGCGCGTAGGCCATCAGGCCAGCACAGGCTAGGGCTCCAAGGACGTTGGCGATGCGCACGTTCAGGGCTTGATCCTTCCAGTCAGTCAGCGTCACGGCGCGAGGCAACACGCTCACGCAGGTAGTTGGGTCGCGCCGCAGCAGACGAGACCAGGCTACCGTGCCTGAAGCGTGGCCTCGCCAGTCGCGCAACGTCAGCGGCCGATGGCAGGCAGTCAGTCGCGTACCCCAGAATACGGGACTCAAGGCGCGCAGTAATCTCCGGATAAGTGCCCCAGCCTGCGCCAACAGCCAGAAAGGCCCCCGTATCGGGCAGGCTGACGTCTTCAGGCTTCAGCAGAATATCATCAGCCAGGGCTACAACCCCCTGCTCCGGATCACGTCGATAAGCACCAAAGTAGACCTCGCCGAGCCGGGCATCAAGACAACAGGCCGCAGCATCTGCAACCGAGTCTCGCATTGCGCCTGCAGCGAGCGCTGCCAGGGTTGAAACCGGACACAGGGGCAGTCCGGTGGCATAGCCAAGACCCTGCGCGAGTGCCACCGCCACCCGGACGCCGGTAAAGCTGCCGGGGCCAGCGCCAAACGCAATGCAGTCGAGCTCGCTGAGCGATGTACCGGTTTCAGCAAGCAGTTCCTGAACCCACTGAAACACGGCACGGGACGGCGCCTGCATGCCGCGGGCTTCACGAACCGCCAGCACATCCCCCCGCAGCAGGGCAATACTCGGCAGGTCCGTCGCGGTTTCGATGGCAAGGCAAGTGAAGTTCGCTGGATCGATTGTCCAATCCTCAGTTCCGGAGCCGGCGCCAGACCCTTGGCCGGCCAGTTGCCAGCATATGTTGACAGAGGTCAGGAACCCCAGGTTCCGATTTTTCGCGCCCTCTGACCAACGCGGACCTATCTGTATAATGACGGCCCTTCGCCAGCCGGACACCTGGCGGCGGTCATCTTACAAGGACAGCCAATGACGACGAGTAATTCAGCGCTTCAGGGCTGGGTGCAGGACGTAGCTGCACTCACGACACCTGCCGCCATCCACTGGTGTGACGGGTCAGATGCCGAGTACCGGATGCTTCTTGACCAGATGGTGGCCTCCGGCGACCTCCTGCCGCTGAACCCGAAGACTTACCCCAACTGCTACCTGCACCGCTCCAACCCGTCTGACGTGGCACGCGTCGAGCACCTGACCTTCGTCTGTACGCCCACCCGGGATGCGGCAGGCCCGAACAACAACTGGATGACTCCTGCGGAGGCCCACGCGAAGATGACCGGCCTCTTTGCCGGCGCAATGCAGGGGCGCACTCTGTATGTAGTGCCCTACTGCATGGGCCCTATCGAGTCCCCCTACGCCCGCTGCGGTGTAGAAATTACTGACAGCGCCTACGTCGCGGCCAACATGCGGCTAATGACGCGCATGGGCAAGGCCGCGCTCCAGCGTATAGAGCGCGACAACAAATTTGTTCGCGGCCTCCATTCCACGGGCACCCTCGACCCCAACAACCGATTCATCATGCACTTTCCGGACGAACTGCTGATCCAGAGCTTCGGGTCGGGCTACGGCGGCAATGCCCTGCTGGGCAAGAAGTGCCACGCTCTGCGCATTGCCAGCTGGCAAGCCCAGCAGGAGGGCTGGCTCGCGGAACACATGTTGCTCGTGGAGATCGAGAGCCCAACAGGCGAGAAGCACAATCTGGCCGCAGCCTTCCCGTCCGCCTGCGGCAAGACCAATCTGGCGATGCTGATTCCACCCGCTTCACTATCGGGCTGGAAGGTACGGACACTGGGCGACGACATCGCGTGGTTGCATCTCGACGAGACAGGCCAGATGCGAGCCATCAATCCGGAATCCGGATATTTTGGCGTCGTTCCCGGGACAGGACCCAAGACGAATCAGAACGCCTTCGAAATGATCCAGAGCGACACTATCTTCACGAATGTCGCGCTGACGGCAAACAACGAGCCCTGGTGGGAGGGGAAAGGCAGCGGAAGCCCTGCTACAGACTGGCAAGGCCGTCCCTACGACCCGAAGAACGGACCAGCCGCCCACCCGAATGCCCGGTTCACCGTTTCGGCGCCCCGGAATCCCAGCTACTCCCCGCTTGCAGACGACCCGCAAGGCGTGCCGATCAGCGCCATCATATTCGGCGGCCGGCGGCGCGAACTGGCCCCCCTGGTATACCAGGCGAAGAGCTGGCAACACGGCGTCCTCGTTGGTGCCGGCGTCGCCTCGGAGACTACTGCAGCAGCCACGGGGACTGTTGGTGTCACGCGTCGGGATCCCATGGCCATGAAGCCCTTCTGCGGCTACAACTTCGGTGACTACTGGCGGCACTGGCTGAGCTTCGCGCAACGCTCAAGCAAGTTGCCGGCAATCTTCCACGTCAACTGGTTCCGCCAGGACGACCAGGGCCGCTTTCTGTGGCCGGGCTTCGGCGACAACCTGCGGGTACTCCAGTGGATCATCGACCGCTGCGAGGCCAGAGTGGGCGCCCTGGAAACACCGATTGGCTTTCTCCCCAAGGCAGGCGATATAGACCTGCAGGGCGTTGACCTGCTACCAGGAGCAATGCATGCGCTGCTGGCCGTCGAGGCACAGGCCTGGAGGGAGGAAATGGCCTCAGTCGAGACCTACCTGCTCGGGTTTGGTACGCACCTGCCCGACGAACTCATCGCGGAGCATCGGCGCGTCGTCAGTGGCCTGAACTGACCGGGATCGACCCTCACTATTCCTCGACCAGATATTCGATGGCGAGGGGTGTGCCGCGCGCAGCGACTCTTCCCATGCCGATCACGCCACTGCCGGTCAGGGCCATACTGTCGCGACGCACGTAGAGTTCTTCGCCCGCATCCTGCTGGACAAACGTTCCGTTGGTACTCTCATCGACGAGAACGAAGCGATTTCGGAGGGCGTCAATTCGTGCATGGACGCGAGACACCAGGTTGCCCTTGATGACCACGTCATTCTCATCGGCTCGCCCCATCGTAATCATCACCTTGCCGTTCTGACCCACTACGAGTTCTTCTCCGTGGAACCTCAGGCGAAGTCTGGTAGCCGGCGTCGGTGGGCGGGCAGAAAGATCAATTGACAGCAACATGTTCGTCGCTTCTTCCGGCTGCCAGAGCACCTCGAAAACTGCTACTTCGTCGGACTGACCCTTGGGCGTAGCCACATCGATCTGCCGGACCAGAGCCTTCCACTGGGGCGTCAGCTGCTCCACCAGTGTGCTGGTCGTCAGGATCTGGCCCGCCTTGGCCTGAGAGGTCATCCGGTTCGCCGTATGCACGGCGGCGCCGAAAATGTCGTGATCCTCGATCACGACGGGTCCGAAATGGCAGCCGATGCGAATGGCCACGTGGGAGTCGTCGGTTTCTATACGGATCGTGTTGGTGATGCGCTGCTGCATCTGATTGGCCGCATTCAGCGCGTCATCGGCCGACGGGAAGGTAGACATCACTTCGTCCCCCATCGTCTTGATCACCGTGCCCCCGCAGTGGTCAGTCGCCTGCTTCATCACAGCCAGGCACTGCTGCACGGTCGCCCGGGCCCGGTCATCCCCCAGTACCTCATAGAGGTGGGTACTTCCGACTACATCGGCAAACAGAATGGCGAGTATTTTTTCGGAGCCCTCGGTCACACGTCACCGGTTCGCGATATGTTAAACAGGGACTTAGTATGCCACGGCCAGCCGAAGCAATCCGCGGGTATCGTTAGCATTCGGCGATCAGGTACGCGACCCAGCCCGCGTCCGCCTCACCGCGGGTTTCCGGCGTGAACACGCCATTCCCACGCCCGTCCTTGCCGGTCCCTTCCCACCATACCGTCACGCGACTAAAGCCCGCCTCGGTCAGGAGCTCCTGAAGCTCAGGCAAGGTCCACAGCCGCCAGTCGTAGGTAAAGGCCTTCTCGATCTTTGAGCCGTCGGGAAATCTGAAGTCGATGTGGCACAGGATGTCACTGGTCACCGGGTAATACTTCTCCTGGTGCCAGACGTAGGTAAAGCCCTTGCACTTCGTGGTTTCGCGCAGCTCCTTGTAAGCCTCGTAACCACCATAGGCGTCCAGAAAGAATATACCGTCGGATTCGAGGGCCTCCCGCACCCGCCGAAAGTAACGCAGCATCGTCGGGCGGGTCTTGAAAACCCAGTAGCTGAAGTTGAAGGCTCCAACGACATCCACCAGATCAGTCTTCACGCGAGCCACATCACCCCGAAGGAACTGAACACGCTCCTGCTGGGACTCCTTCAGGCGAGAAAAATGCCGCTCGTGCCCCCAGGCCAGCACCTCCGGATCCAGATCCACGCCAATCGCGCGTCTCCTCGGCCCGCCACGGACCCACTCGCAGGCAATTGCTCCGGTCCCACAGAAGTCTTCCCGCAGACTCTGCGGCGCCCTGCCCCGGATCTTGCGAAAGGTATCCACAATGTATTCACACTCCGCGTCGGGAGTCTGCACTGCAGCCTCATAGGTCTCGTGTAAATCCGCCAGTTGCGCCATCGTCGGTTTGCGCGGCGTGCCGCCATCAGCCATTGGTCAAGACTCCCTTTGAAAAAGACTTTTCGCCAACCTCGTCCAGTGCGGACAGCAAGATGTCCGGACCCGCATCCGGCCGGGCTGAACCCAGCGTAATGGCTCGCCGCCAGCTTCTGGCTCCAGGCTGGCCATGATACAGACCCAGCAGGTGTCGACTGATGTGGTGCAGGCGCGTCCCCGACCGACACTCGCGCCTGGCGTAGTCCACCATTCCCGAGACGACGGCGGCCCGGCTGCGGGGCTCAACCCGCCCACCGGCCGCCAGAAAGGTGTCGTCCAGCTCCGTCAGCCACCAGGGATCAGCATAGGCCTTGCGCCCGATCATCACCCCATCGAGTCCAGCCGCAAGATGCTGCCGGACCCCATCCGCAGAATCGATTCCACCGTTGATGATGAGCCGTAGATCGGGAAAATCCTGGCGCAGCTGGTAGACGACGTCATAGCGAAGCGGCGGTACCGTGCGATTCTCCTTCGGTGACAGCCCGGAGAGGTAGGCCTTCCTGGCATGGAGAATAAAGGTCCTGCAACCTGCGGCAGCAACCGCCCCAACAAAGTCCCGGACAAAGCCGTAATCGTCCCGGTCATCCAGGCCTATCCTGGTCTTTACCGTCACCGGAACAGAGGTAACCGCCTGCATCGCCACGACACACTGGCCAACAAGGTCAGGCGACTTCATGAGACAGGCTCCGAATGCCCCATCCGAGACTCGCTCACTGGGGCATCCGGCGTTCAGGTTGATCTCATCGTAGCCATAGTCGGCAGCTCGCTTCGCGGCTGCGGCGAGTAGGGCCGGATCACTGCCCCCCAACTGGACTGCGACCGGTTCCTCGGAGGGATCGAAGCGCAGCAGCCGGTCCGTTGACCCGCGAACGATCGCCGCGGCAGTCAGCATCTCGGTATAGAGACGCACTCGCGGCGAGAGCAGCCGCATGAAATAGCGGCAGTGCCGATCGGTGCAGTCCATCATGGGCGCCACCGACACGCGCCACTCTCCAGCCGGCATGGCCACGGTCTGCGTAGCGATATCGTTCATGGAATGGCGTCGGGAGAGATAGACCTTGGCGATCTCGACTCAGGGAGCACAGTAGCCAGTATGGGGCGCAGGGCATTACTGAGCAACGTCGCCCAGTGAGTAGCTCCCTGAAGCGTCAGCAACAGATCCTGCCGAACCTCTATCGAGACGTGGGGTAAGCCCCGGCTCTCCGCATGGGCATCGATGGTGTATCCGGCCGGATGACGCCCGGAATAGGGCTCGTTGTCGCCTACCCTTAACGCGGCGTCAGACCGCAGGGTCTCAAGCAGCGGGCCGGCTATCCGCGCATCTATATCCCACAGAACACCAACATGCCAGGGACGGGAAACGCCGTTCAGGGCAGGAGTAAAGCTGTGAATGGCCACGAGGGCGGGCAATGCCGCCAGTCTCGCGAGGCCTCCCGCCACCGCAGCATGGTAAGGCCGGTAAAGAGCAGCGGTCCGGACGTTGCGCTGTTCGGCGCTGAGCCGCTGATTGCCGGGTATGACCACCCCGTCGCTGATTGCGGGAAAGGCCGACGGATCGGTGAGATGGCGGTTGCAGTCCACGACAAGCCGGGAATAACCAGACAGGACGGCGGGCACCTGCATGAGCGCTGCAAGCTTGCGCGTGAGGACAGCGGCGCCGATGTCGACTGCAATATGTCCGTCCAGATCTGCCGGCGACAGGCCAAGGTTTCCCAGCAGCAGCGGTACCCGGGAACTGGCATGGTCGCAGGCCAGCAGGGCCGGATGGGCAATGTTTTCGGGCCAGCATTCCTCAAATGCCGGGGGCTCCAGGGAACTGAGCAGGGGATCAGACGTGGACATGGTCACAGGAACGACAGCTTCTGGGGCGCGAAGCGCGTGTTTTACCCTAGACTTGGGCTCTGAACAACGGAGAGGAAACGGACCCCATGACGGAAGGCGGCTCTAACAAGGGCACGGGCAAGGGCAAGGTACTGGTCACTGGTGGTGCGGGGTACATTGGCAGTCACGTGGTGCGTCAACTCGCTGAAGCCGGCGAAGACATCGTGGTACTGGACAATC
>SHZI01000054.1 GCA_009692345.1 Gammaproteobacteria bacterium
GCCTCGATCCGTTCCGTTGCCGCACCGATCTACGTCGGTGCCTTTGCCGGCATGACGTCACCGCTCGTGCTCGCGCACCCGGGCTGGATCGCACTGGCCGGAGCGGTCGCCGGCCTGCTGTACTCGCTGCTGCGCTCCACCTGGATCGGCGTGGGCGGCAAGCTGGGGTTCCTCGCGTTCACCGGTGTCAGTTTCGCGGCGCTCATCGCGGACCGCGTCGGGGCGTCACCCGGCGGCGCCAAGCTGCTGCAGCTGCAAACGGCCGATCACCTCGCCATCCTAGTCGTCGCGCCTCTGGCGGCGCTAGCGACCTACGAAGTGCAGCGACATCTGCGCTGGAGCCCGGTGCTGGCGTCGGCGTCCGTGACCTGCGCGTTCGTGCTGGCGATGGTGCTCGTGGGCGCGGAGTCGCTGTTCGTGGTGGCGCCCTCCGCCATCGCGTGCTTCGGCGGCAGCTTCATCGCGATGACGGGCGAACTTCATGCAGCCAGCCGACCGTGGCTGCCGGCCGCAGGCGGGCTCCTTTACGCGCTGCTCCAGATCGCCTTCGAACCGACGCTCGCCGGCATCGGCGGGGATTTCGGCGCGACGGCGGTCGTCGCGGTGCTCGTGGTGCTCGGGATCGAAAAGCTCGTGGAGCCGGTGCTCGGCGCAACGCGGCGCAAGCGCGCGAATAGCCGCATCGACTGATCACACCCACACCGGAGACGAACGACGTGCAAGCACGGATGAAAGCGGCGTGGCTCGCGGCCTTTGTCGCCGGGCTCGCCAGTCACCCCGCCATGGCCATCGAAGAGCCCGCATATCAGGTCAGAAAAAGCCATTCGTCAATCTCAACAACCGGCAATCACTGCCGTTTCCGCCAGATGTTAACGGAGACAGCAGCTGGGAGGGCACTGTCGCGCTGTCCGTGCTGGGGGTTTACCAACTTGAGCGGTGCATTTCCGGGCAAACAGGCTAGTTTCGCTGCTGGCCCCGGTGCCGCTCTGGCCCCAGAAACAGAAAACCCGCCTTGCAGCGGGTTCCCTGGTCAGCCTGTGGGTAGAACTTAGCTGCTGATCTTTCGCCGCATCACGCCCATCAGACCAAGAGCCGACCCAAACAGCCAGACGGCGGGGGGGACGGGGACGGGGTTGAGTACGACGACCACGTCATACCCGATCACATCGAACGCCCGCACGTCGAGCGCGCTGACAATTCCCAACTCACCCGGAGCAAAGGTGGGATCGAGGATCCCGAGGCCGAGATTGTCTTTCCAGTGGCTCGCTTGACGGCCGTCGCCGTTGTACCGCCCGGTGGCGAAGGTTCCGAGCGAAGTGCCCCCACCGTCGAGGGAGAAGTACGGATTGTTGGAATCGGTGCCACCGGTGGCGAAATCGAGGCCGCCACCATTGCGGGCCGAGCGCCGATAGAGATCGAGAACGGTAAACACCGGGTAGGGATCGAGGTCTAACGGGTAGCCATTCGCCGCCGAGAAAAAATCGACATAATCGACCCCGCTCATAAACCCCATCGCGTGGCCGATCTCATGGACACCGACGCCGACGAAATCGAACGTGCCAGAGGTGATGCCGTTGGAGCGATCAAAATCCCAGGCGAAGCCGCTGCTGAAACTGATCGTGGCATCGAGGGTGGCGTCATTCGGGTCGAGGAACCCATCGGCAGCAAACCCGAGCGCCTTGGCATTGGCCCGGGGGACGTCGAGCTTGGCATTGTTGGCGGTGTTGTTGGCATCGACCACGAGTGCCCCGGTCACCGCGTCGTTGGTGAGAAACGACAGGTTTGGTCCTGCCGGCAGATTGGACGCCGCCAGGAAATCGTCGGCCGACGTTCGGTCGAACTGGAGCGCGGTCCGAACATCGGCGTAGAAAATCCCCAGCGTCTCGATATTCGTCGATCCCAATATGTTGGCTCCCAGGGAGGAATAATCAATGTTGACGTTGATCGTCATGTCGTCGCGAAAATACCCCGCCCAGATGTTGCCGGCGGTGGTGAATCCTCCAGTCACATTTTCGTAGAGCGTCGGATTCGACGTCTGGAGGGCAACAAGCGAGCCGACGGGGGTGAAGGCAAACTTCAGCGCCGCCGCGGTGGCGGATGGGGGGACGATACTGCCGAAGATCGCGACCAGCAGGGCCACCGCCACCCCGCCACGGGCCCGGTTCGCAGCCCGGTTCGCCAAACCGATCGTGGTTGGCTCCCGGTCGCTGGATAGTGGTTCAACGCCTTCAGCGCGGGCGAACATTTTTTTCCTCCAGAGCCTGCACGGACTTCAAGTCACGTTCCCATTCTAATGGTTCCCCCGCGACGCGGGCACACGGGCAGCAGCTGGCGCTTAACATAAAGCCGAAACGTGCAGCGGCCGCTGTGTTCTGGTCGTTATTACTGACAAGTGATATCCAGCGTGTCCCTGCGGTAGCCCGCAGCCGTCCCATTCCACGTACCCCGGGAGATCGGTCGCGGCGATGTTCTTACCCCCGGTTCGTCCCAGTACCTGATCGCACGGGACCCCGCCCGCTCCATCCGTCGCGGCCGTCAGCTTTTTCAGCGCAAGTTCACGGCGGAGCAGGGCCAGGGGCCCCGTGTCAGCCGGGATTCGACCGGTGACATCGGAACGAACGAGGCCCTCGGTGCTGGATTGGCGGACAGCTGCGCCGGTTGCCACGGTCGCCCCCGGGGCTCAGCCGGCGTTGGCGGCGACGTCGCCACACGGCCCGATAGCCGGGATGCGCCGCATCTGTTCGGCCTCGGGCTTCAGGAGATGCTGGCCGACGAGATCACCGCCGACCTGCGTGCGATCCGGTCCCGGAGCGTGCAGCTCGCTATGAAGAGTGGCTCCCCGGTAGCTCTACCCCTGGCCAGCAAGGGTGTCAGCTACGGATCTATCAGGGCCATGCCGAACGGGACGATCGACACGGCGCGAGTCCGCGGGGTCGATGCGGATCTGCGCGTGCGGCCCTTCTTTGCTGAAGGTCGGGAGTTCTCGATTCGCGCGTTCAGCGTGGGCGCCTTCAACAATGAGATGGGCCTGCAGTCACCAGACCCGGTGCTGTGTGCCGCCAGTGCAGTGCAGGGCGCTACCGTCCAGGTTACGCCCGCCGGCCTCAGGCTGGACCCGGCGACTGATCGTATTGCGCGGCCACCTCTTTGCTCACCTGCCGAGGACAAGGACGGCGACGGCGACGGCGTGCTTAACGAGATCGACCCGGCGTTGGTTGATCACATGGAATTCTATCTGCTGAACTACTTCAAGCCGGGATCGGGCCGGACTAGCGAGCGTTCGGAGCGGGGGAAAAACCTACTGCGCGTAGTCGGCTGTACCGGTTGCCACGTGGCGGATCTGGTGGTGCTTCAGGATCGCCGGGTCGCCGATGTGGAGACCCAATTCGATCCGGCCCGTGGCATCTTCAATCGTTTATATGCCACCGCGTCGACGTCATTCCACGGTGTTGACGATGGCGCCGACTACCCGCAGCTCATCCCCAACCGAGAGCGTTTTCTGGTACGGAACATCTACACGGATTTTCGCCGCCACGACCTGGGACCAGCCTTCCATGAGCGTCGCTACGATGGCACATTGATAACCGAGTTCATGACCGAGCCGCTATGGGGCGTCGGCACCACGGCGCCCTACGGCCACGACGGCCGCAGCATCAATCTTGAGGAAGTGATACTCAGGCACGGTGGCGAGGCCCAGCGCTCGAGGGAGTCGTTTGCGGCGCTCGGTGACAACGAGCAACGCCAGATACTCGATTTCCTCAATACTCTGATCCTGTTTCCCCCGGACGACACTGCGTCAAACCTGCACCCCGGGAATCCCGCGACCAACCTGCCTCAGGAACCGGCCGAGCACGGCAGCATCAATCTGGGCGCGCTGTTTCAGATTCCGTCTGAAGGAGCGGAGTAGAAGATTGGCAGGGGCGCGCCATCATCCTTTACGGCGTCCACCTCGGCAGATGCGGCCTGGAGTGTGTTGAGCTCAATGAGCTTGAACGCGCCAAGTGCGTGCTGATTCACACCCGGGACTTTCCCGGCTGGTTCGTGTGGTTCGGCTGGCTGATGGTGCTGCCGGGCCTGTTGAGCTTTCCGTTCCCACCCGCGGGCTTCATCTACCTGCAGCTGACCATTGTCTGGGCCGCCGCGCTGGGCGTGTACCTGCGGTCAGAGCGCGCCTAAAGGCGCTCCTACGTGACCGGCACCGGCACCAGCGGCACGGTTGGCAGATTGGGTATCAGCGGCATCGGCCAGAAGCCGGGAATCGCCTCAACACTTTCCACCCAGCGGCAGACGTGGCTGAAGGAGGAGGTGTCCACGCCACCTTCTGCAGCGCGTGCCACGTAGGGGTAGCAGGCAAGGTCGGCGATGGTGGCGTGCTGCAGGGCCAGCCACTCCCGGTCCGCCAGATGCTCGTCCATGATCTTCAGAATGCGATAGCCGGTGCGCACGGCCTGGTCGTAACTCAGGGGCCAGCCGAGCAGTTTGATGGCCCGGGGCATGGCCAGGCCGTTCTGGATCTCGTTGGCCGAGACCGACAGCCAGCGGACCACGCGGGCCAGGCACAGGGGGTCCAGCGGCGCCCAGGCGTGGGGCGTGTATTCCGCGTAACGGCCAGCAAGGTACAGCAGGATGGCGTGGGAATCGGTGAGCACGAGGTCCCCGTCAACGAGCACAGGAATCTGGCCGAAGCGGTTCCGCGCCAGAAAGGCCGTGCTCAGGTTTTCGTTGGAACGCAAGTTGACGGCCCGGGTCTCGTAGGGCAACCGCAGGAGGCGCAGGAACAGTTCCACCTTGTAGGCATTGCCCGAGCCGAGACTGGTGTAGAGCGTCAGGTTCATTGGTCACCTCCGTAAAACGCAGAGTAGTAGGAGCACCGACCGGCGCGATATCAGCTGGATTCGCGGCGGTCGGCGCTCCTACATCAGTGCAGGTATGACCTGCTCCCCAATGAGCCGGATGCCCTCGGCCGGCTCGTCGTGCAACTCCAGCACGATGTCTGTGCAGCCGGCGTCCCGCATTTTGCGCAGGTGGGCCACGAAGCGGGGAATGTCGGCGGGCGTGCCCGCCAGCGTCAGGTTGTCCACGCAGGAATCGAGTAGCGCGTCGGGAACGCCCGGCACGGACCAGGTTTTCCTGGGGACCATGCCGTAGATCTCGGCCTTGTGGGCTTCGATGACGTCGTACTCCGCGTCGGTCATGAAGGTATTAAGGACCCAGCGGCGAAAGAGGCCACGATAGCCGAGCCACATCTTCGCCTCACGGACCGCGCGCTCCCGGTCGGCATAGACGTGCCAGGCCACAAAGTTGTAGTAGCGGAACGGCTCGGCGCCGCGCCCGAACTCCCGGCGATGATCGCGGACCCAGCCGATGCGCTCCGCACAGATTGGCGGCGTGAGATCCGAGAGCATGAGCCCATCCCCGAGGCGCGCCGCCATGCGCAGCATCTGGGGCTTGTTGACCGCCACGTAGACTGGCGGCTTCGGGGCCTTCGCCCAGAACGGGTTGTAGTTCTGCACCCGGTGGATCTGGCCCGCGAAGGAAAACGGGGTGCCCGGGGTGACACCCTTCAGGATCTCCACGCACTCGCCCACCGCCCGCACCCGCCGTTCGGGTTTGATGCCCAGGGCCTGCAGGGCCTCCCCGCCCCCGCCTACGACGATGCGGGCGCGTCCTCCCGCGTACTCATTCAGGGTGAGCAGCCCGGTGGCGATACGGACCGGGTGCGTGTCGTAGGGATTGACCGCGATGGCGCCGAGCTCGATGCGCCGGGTGGCCTGGGCCGCAGCGACCAGGTTGGACCAGGGATCGCGGGAAGCGAGATAACTGGCCGTCCACACCCCACCAACGCCGCACGCCTCCGCCTGCACCGCAAGCGCGGCCAGCTCGTCAGGAGTGGACAACGCGTTCAAAACCACGTCGATATTCATAAAAAAAGGTACCGGACCTTAGTTGTTTAGTTATTCTGACGCGGCAAAATAACTAAAGAAACAAGAATAACTAAGGTCCGGTACCTTTATGCAGATCGACATCATTCTGGAACCTGACTTGACGCCGGCCCAGGTGGCGGAGATTGCCGTCGCCGCCGAAGCCTACGGCTTTCGGACGCTCTGGCACTCGAACTACCACCAGAATCCGGATGCGTTCGTCGCCCTGGTGCCTGCGGCGCTCGCCACGAAGAAGATCAAGCTCGGGATTCTGGCCGTCAGTCCCTACGAAACGCACCCGCTCAAGATTGCCAACGCACTGCTCACCGTTAACGAGCTGAGCAACGGTCGCGCGGTGGTCGCGATTGGTGGTGGCGGCTCCGTGATGGGTGCCACCGGCATCAAGATGGACCCCAAGGCCCAGCGCATGCTCCGGGGCGTGCGGGAAGCGGTTGAGATGGTGAAGGCCGTGACTTCCGGCCAGTTTGTGCAGGGCTACCCCGGCGAACTGTTCAAGCTCACCCGGCCGCTGAAGAGCAGCTGGGCCAAGGCAGCGAAGCCTGGGGTTTTCACCTGCTCCACCGGCCCGAAGATGCTCGAGATGGCCGGCAGGATCGCCGACGGCACCCAGATGAGTGACGTCACGCCCGAAAAGATCGGGCACCACATGGAGCACCTGCGTGCGGGCCTCGCGGTCCGCCCAACCCCGGCCGAGGATTTCCGTATCGGGAACTTCTGGGCCTGGCACATCAAGGCCGACCGGGAGAAGTCCCTGTACGAGGCGCGCAGGGAACTGGTCTTCCGCGGTGAGCTGCTGCCTCCCAAGTACGATATGGAGCCCTACGTCACGGCGGAGGAACGCCAGCTGGTCATCGACAAGTGGCAGAACTTCGCCAAGGCCTTCTGGACCCGCTCCGGCAAGATCGAGGACGTGCCCGAGTCCATCGTCAATCGCCTGATCGCCGCCTGCTCCTCCGCCGGTGACCTGAGCGCTGTCGACCACCAGGTCGAGCGCTTCCGGGTCTTCGAAAAGGCGGGGCTGACGGAGCTTTCGATCCGGCTGTTCGACGAGCCCATGGCCGGGCTGAAGATCGTCGCCGACCACGTCCTGCCGCACTTCGAGCGGTTTTGATCCCGCGTACCCGGATGCGCATCCACTTCATCTTTGAGCCCGACTCCCCGCAGCGCTTCCGGGAGCTGGGCCTGCTGGCCGAGCAGCTCGGCTTCGATGCCGTCTGGGCGCCCAACATCCTCTCCGCCCGGGATCCGTTCCTCGCCTTTTCGCTGCTGGCCCGGGACTCCCGCACCCTGCGTATGGGGCCCGTGGCCATCAGCCCCTTCGAACTGCACCCGCTGAAGATGGCGAACTCACTGCTCACCCTGAACGAACTCTCGGGAGGCCGGGCGAACCTCGTGATCGGCGGCGGTGGCGGCACCATGATCGGCATGGGCCTGAAGCCGGACCGGCGGGCGACTCACCCGCGCATGGTCCGTGGTGTCCGGGAGTGCGTGGAGTTCCTGCGGGCCGTCTCACCGACCACGGCGCTGACCTTTGGCGGCGAACTGTTTCAGGTGCAGAACTACCAGCCGGACTGGGCGGTCGCACCCGCACCGCGCCTCTACGTGGCCGCGAACCGGCCACAGATGCTCAAACTGGCAGCCGAACTGGCCGATGGGGTGATGCTCTCCGACATCTCGCTGCACTACATCGAAGCCACTGTCGCCACCCTGCGCGAGGGCCTGTCAGCCCGCGGGCCCGGCTTAAGCCGGGACCTCCCGATCAACAACCTCCTCGCCTGGCACGTCAAGCCGGACCGCGCGGCGGCTTACGCCGAAGCCCGCCGCAAACTCTGGGTGCGGGGCATCTGGGAGCGGGCCCGCAACGTGCCCTTCCTGGACTCTGCAGCCTGCGACGTCATCGAGAAAAACCTGGCCGGGCTCGCCCAGGCCTACCAGCGGGGCGAGGACCCGGCGGGCGTCGTGCGGTCGTCCATCCTGAATGCGCTGGTGGATGGCCTTACGCTCACCGGCACGAGCTCACACCTCACGCCGGTCATCGATGAGCTGCTGGCGTTTCGTCGCGCCGGCGTGACGGAGATTGGCCTGCGCCTCTACGGCGATCCCGAGGCAGCGATCCGGCTGGTGGCGGCCGGACTGGTGCCCGCGCTGCGCTAGCGGAGCAACCTGACAGGAACAACTCCCCGCCAGCCCCTGCGGGCACGGGACCCGGGATCGAGCGGCACCCAAAATTGCTGCGACAGGAAATTGCTGCGACAGGAAATTGCTGCGACAGGTTAGAGTAGCTCCCCATCACACCTCGCCCGGGACCAAACCCCATGTCCACAGACAAGCCCACGACCCTCATCGCCGCCCTCCTGCTGAGCTGCGTTGGCGTCTTCGCCATCATGGCAGGGCCCATCATGACGGAGGTGCTGGTGGCGGCCCTCGGCCTGCCCGCCGACGCGGCCGGCCAGATCTTCGCCGTCGAGGCGCTGGGCACCGCGCTGGCGCCCCTGGCGGCAACGTTGTGGATGGGGCGGGTGAAGTGGCGCAATGCCGCGATCTTCGCCCTCCTCGTGGTGGTGGCAGGCAACATCGTCTCAAGCTACCAGACCACCGCGGGCGCCCTGACCGCGCTGCGTTTCGCCATCGGCTTTCTCGGCCAGGGCACGGCGTTCACGCTGGCGATCGGGATCATCAGCGGCTCGGCCCAGAAGGACCGGAACTTTGCCTTTCTCATCGCCGCCCAGGTGGTGCTCGGCGTACTGTGCTTCCTGGTGCTGCCGTTCCCGAAGGATGCGGGGGTCGGCGGCGTGCTGCTGCCCCTCGCGGGCCTGGCCCTGCTGACCCTGGCCACCGTCGGCTGGATCCCGCAGCCCAGCGCAGCCGGCGCCGGGCATCAGGCGGCCGGCGGCGGCGGCTCTGCCGGCCCGGCGTTCATTGCGCTGGCGGTCATGCTGATCTGGTGCACAGGGCTCGGCGCGATCTGGGCCTTCGTCAAGCTCATCGGCTCGTCCGGCGGCATCGATCCCGCCCAGGTCGGTCTGGCCCTGGGGATCTCCACGGGCGTGGCCACGCTGGGTGCACTGGCGGCCTCCTGGCTGGGGGACCGGATCGGCCGGATCATCCCGGTCACCGTCGCGCTGCTCGTGCAGGTGGTGATGATCTTCCTGCTCCAGGGACAAATGGGCTTCCTGCAGTTCGCGATCACCGCGGCCGTGTTCCAGATCTTCTGGAACCTGACGGGACCCTACCTGATGGGCACCATCGCGTTGAGCGACAACACCGGCAAGGTCAGCCTGCTGATTCCCACCGCGCAGATCGGCGGCTTTTTCCTGGGGCCCGTCATCGCCGGGCAGTTCCTGACGGGTCAGGGGTTTGGGCCAGCCAACACCGTGGCCATCGTCTGCTGCCTGCTGGCGCTTGCCCTGTTCATTCCGACAGCGATGCGGCTGAAGAAGCGCCTTGCCGCCGGATAAACCCGGTCCCGGCCGGTGATGGGGAATCAGCCGGCTGCCGTAGCGACCGGCGGCAGCGTCCGGAGATAGTCGTAGATCGCGCCCAGGTCCGCGTCGGTCATGGCCGCGTAGGCGCTCCAGGCCATGATGGTGTTCTCCTCGGGGAGCACGGGCTGCGGCGCGGCGTGGCGGCGAAACAGGGCAATGAATTCCTCGCGGGTCGTGCTGCCCAGGCCGGACGGATCCGGCGTCAGGTTCGAAGACAGGCGGATCCCGAAGGGGCCGCGAAACTCGTTGCCCCCCGCAAACAGGCGGCCGGGAACCGGCTCCGGGCTCTGCCCCTCGCGGGGTGAATGACAAAACGCGCAGCGGCCGATCGTGGCCAGGTACTTGCCGTAGTCGACACTATTGGCGGGGTCTGGCTCGGGAATCTTTGCCGTCAGCGGCTGGGGCACGAGCCGGATGAAGAGATTGACGGGAAAGTCGACCGCCTTCGCCGGGTGCGCCCGGGACACGGCCGGCAGGCTGCGGATCCAGACGACGAGACTGCGGGCATCCTCCTCGCTTAAGTGACGAAAAATGAAGTAGGGCATGATCGGGAACAGGGCATGTCCCTCCCGATCGACGCCCTCCCGCACCGCACGCAGCAGCTCGCCGTCCGTCCAGGCGCCGACGCCCGTCTCCCGGTCCGCCGTGAGGTTGGGAAAGCAGATTCTCCCTGGAAAGTCGGCGGCCAGGCCGGCCATGGCCTGGCCCGCACCGAGGCAGTCCGTGCGTCCGGCGCCAGTGGGCAGTACGGAGGGTGCGCTGTACAGCGTCCAGTCCCGGTCGGAATGGCACTCGCTGCAGAGCAGGACGTGCTGGGCCAGGTAGGTACCCCGGGCCAGCCGGGCTGGCGTGACCTCGATGGCCTCTGGGCTGGCCGGCTGGCTGCGCGGGAACACGGCGACCAGGTAGAGGGCCGCCCCGGCGACCCCGAGCAGCGCCGTCGCCGCGAGCCACAGCAGGGCGCGCTTCAACGGGTCCCCGGTTCCCGCGGGGGCCTAGCGCTTTTTCCGGGCGGGCTTCGCCTTGGTCCTGGTCGTGGCCTTGTTCTTGCCGCCCGCTTTCTCAGCCAGGTACTCGTCCCGCACCATCTCGATGTCGATCATGAGGGAGGCGGTCATGCGGGCCGCCTGGATGTACTCATCGAGTACCTCGTCGGTCAGGGGCAACAGCCCTGCCTTGCTGCGCTTGGCCGTGACGGCCTTCCACAGCTTCTGCTGGCGCTTCTGGGCAGAGACAGTGGCGTTGTCTACATAGGCGAGATGCTTGTCGATCAGGGTGGCCATACGGAATCCTTAAGCTGCGGGTTAGGGGACGATAAGGGGGAGGCCGGCACAATTCAACCGCGGCGCACCGTAGCGCCCTTCGCCCCAAATTATGCCCGTCCCGCTCCCGCCCCCGGCGGCGGACAGCCAGCCTGACCACCTGCCGCTTGACTTCAAGGGGAATTGAAATATCTTTCGCCCGGAACTCGTTGACCACAGGATGTTCTGCGATGGCGAAGCGTGAGGCTGACTCACCTGAATTGCAGTGGGACAACCCAGAAGAGGCTGCAGAATTCCAGCAGGGCTCGGCGGCGCCATCGCCCCGGCCCGGCTTTCACCTCGTGGCAGCCCGCAAGATCGAGGAAGCCCGGGAGCGCCGGCTGCTCCGGGAAGCCATCGAGGACTTCGACGACTACGACGTGTGACCGCCTCGTAGGAGCGCCTCGTAGGAGCGCCTCGTAGGAGCGCCTTTAGGCGCGATTCGACAGCCCATCGCGCCTAAAGGCGCTCCTACAAGCACTCCGCCAGCGTCTTGCGCTGATAGCATGGCGCTATGAGCGTGCTGCAGCCATGGCTGGAGGTCTACCTGACCGGGCTGTTTACCCTGTTCGCCATGATGAACCCGCCAGCTGCCGTCCCCCTCTTTCTCACTTTGACCACGGGTCTGCCGGACCGGGACCAGGCCGTCATCGCCCGGCGGGCGGCCGTGAATTCCGGCATCGTGCTGCTGGCCTGTCTCGCAGCGGGCGCCCTGGTCCTGGAGTTTTTCTCCATCTCCCTGGCGGCCCTGCGGGTGGCCGGGGGCATGATCATTGCCTTCCTCGGCTTTCGCCTCCTGTTCGAGAACGAAGATCTCCACGCTGCGGGTCCGGCCGCTGCGGTGCGCCGGCAGCGTGACCCCTCCCTGGTCCCGCTGGCGATTCCCACGCTCTCGGGGCCCGGCTCCATGTCGGTGGTCATCACCGGCTTTACCAAGATTGCCGGCGCCACCACGCTGGCCGAGCGGGCCGGCGGCTACGTCACGGCCGTGCTGGTGATCATGACCGTGGCGCTCTCGGCCTTCCTGATTCTCCGGGCATCACGGCGCGTGCTCGCCCTGCTCGGCGACGACGGCATCGCCTCGCTCAAGGGCATCATGGGCTTCCTGCTGGTCTGCATCGGCGTGCAGTTCGTCGCCAATGGCATCGCCGAATTTGTGGAAAAAGGTACCGGACCTTAGTTTTGTTAGTTGTTTAGTTATTGTGGCCACAATAACTAAACAACTAACAAAACTAAGGTCCGGTACCTTCTTGCACAGCCAACCGGCCCACAGATGCAAAATCGGTAATCACCCCGGCAGTAACCCAGCGCACCAGCAGAGCCCCGAGCTGGTCCTGGTCACCAGCGGGCAGGGCCGCCGTGGCCTCTGCCAGCGTGGCGCCATCCCGCACAGCCTCGAGCCAGAGCAGGTCCAGCGGCAGCAGTCGCTGGAGCTGCACGCCCTCGGCCAGCCGCCGGACCAGAACGCTCTCGGTAACCTGCCGCGCCGGCTCTACCGGCTGCCCTGCCTGGTGGGCTGCCCAGAGCGCAAAGACGCCGTAGTCCGTCCGCAACAAACCCACCGACGGGTGCAGGACAAAGCGGATCTCACCCTGGCTCTCCGGGGGCACCGCGGCCAGTACTGTGAGATCGAGCACGCTGCTGCTATCCGCCGCCACCAGGGCCTCCTGCACGCACCACTCCAGTCGCGCCACGTCGCAGAGGTACTCATCCTCCATACCGCGCAGGTGGTCAGCGAGATAGCCCGGAAGACGGGCGCCGATGTGCAACAGATTCCCGGCGGGGGACGGCCAGGCGCGCTGGTAAGTCCAGGCCAGGCTGCGGAACTGCTCGCTGCCCATGCAGGCCAGTAACACGGGAAACGCCGCTTCGAGAGCCAGCGCGAAGGTTTCCCGCGCTTTCGTGCGATAGATGGCGAGCCGGCGGTCGGCGTCGAGGCCGTTGGCCACGACCTGGGAGCGCAGCCCGTCGGACTTACGGTACAGGATTTCCTGCACGAACTGGCGCTGCAGGTCTTGCAGGGCAAGGTCGTGCACGGCCTCAGGCGACGCGGGCATGGGCGGCCTCCCCGTTGCCGCGCCGGGCAAGACTCGCCTGCACACTGGCCTGCACACTGGCCTGCACACTGGCCTGCTCGTCTGCCCTGGTGGCCTCGGCCATGAGGCGCTCCAGGGTCGGCAGCTCCGCGTCCCACTCGATCAGGGTTGGAACCGGTCCAAGCAGCTGCACCGCCTCCCGGTACAGCGCCCACACGGCGTCGGTCACGGGCGCACTGTGCGTGTCGATGAGGACGCCGTCGACGGCCGTGTGACCGGCCAGGTGGATTTCGCCCACCAGCTCGGCGGGTATTCCCAGCAGATAGTTGTGCGCCGGGAAACCGTGGTTCTCGGCGCTGACGTAGATGTTGTTCACATCAAGCAGGATGCCGCAACCGGCTCGTCGGGCAAGCTGCACCAGGAAGTCCCATTCGGTCATCTCGGCACCGTCGAACTCCAGGTAGCTGGAAACGTTTTCCACGAGGATCTGCCGGCCAAGAAACTCCTGCACGGCGGAAACTCGCGCGGCCAGATGGCGCAGCGCCGACTCCGTATAGGGCATGGGCAGGAGATCGTTCAGGAAGATGCCATCCGCTGAACCCCAGCAGACGTGCTCGGAAACCAGCGCGGGTTCGACCCGCTGGACGAGGCGCCGGAGCCGGCGCAGGTGTTCGGGATCCAGTGGATCGCTGCCACCGAGGGACAGCCCCACACCGTGCAGGCTGACGCCGTAGTCGCGCCGGACGGCATCGAGCACCTGGAGCTGGCGCCCGCCATCGGCGAAGAAGTTCTCGCTGTGCACCTCGACCCAGGGAACGTTGGGCCGACGGGCCAGGAACTCATTGTGATGCGGACTCCGCAGGCCGATTCCGGCTTGCGCCGGAATCGGCCGGGAGGCCGTTGCAGGCATCGTTGCCGATGCCAGACTCACTCAGGCAGCCGGCTTGGGAGCCGTCGTCGAGCCGCCCATCTTGGCGCACTCGCCCTGGGCTACCTTCTTCCACTCGTTCGGGTCCTTGTCGGTCTTGGCCTGACCCTGGCAGGAATGGCCGTTGGCAGCGCAGCTGTTTTCACCGGCCTTGGCGACGCCATAGCACTTCTCCGTAGCAGCGCCTGCGCCTTCATGGGCACCACCCTGGGCGGTGACGGCGCTAAAGGCCAGCAGGGTGCCAATCGCCGTGGACATCAGAATTGAGGTGGTCTTCATTAGCGGTCGTCTCCTTGGGGGTGGTTGAATTTTTGGTTAGCGTCGGGTCGCGCTGCCTTAGTGGGGTAGAACGGGCAAAACCTTACAAGAGCCCCACCGATTCTACCGCAACCCGTATGACAGACCTCTCATGCTGCATCTGCAACGGGTCGGCCCGACGAATCCACCCGGCGCAGCTGTAGCGCTGATGAACGAGGAGATGCCGTGCGCCCCACCGACCCCTCGCCCCTGCTCATTGCCAGCCTGCTGCTGGCCTTAAACCTGGCCCTGCCCGCCTGCGCCAGGGAAGCGCCGCCCCCGGCAGCGGCGTCGGCTACTGCCAGTGCCTATACCGAGACCGACGCCAGCCCCGACGGCATCGGCAAGGTCTATCAGGGCCGGGAGATCTCCTTCGTCATGGGTCACCTGGGGGCCGGGTGGCTGGAGCGGCCCACCCGGGAGGCGGAGGAGCGCACCGACCTGGTGCTGGACAACCTGCCCCTGGAAGCCGACCACGTGGTCGCCGACATCGGGGCTGGCACCGGCTATTTCAGCCTGCCGATCGCCCGCCGGGTGCTTAAGGGCCGGGTGCTGGCCGTGGATATCCAGCAGGAAATGCTCGACATCGTGGCCAGCCAGGCGACGTCCGCGGGCATCGCCAACGTGGAGCCCCTGCTCGCGACCGAGACGGACCCGCGGCTACCGCCCGGCGCCGTGGACCTCGTCTTGATGGTGGATGCCTATCACGAGTTCTCTTTTCCCCTGGAGGTCATGACCGGCATCGTGCGGGGCCTGAAAACGGGCGGAAGGGTGGTCCTGATCGAGTACCGGGGAGAGGATCCGCGGGTGCCGATCCTGGAACTGCACAAGATGACCCAGGTTCAGGCCCGCAAGGAAATGACCGCGGTGGGCCTGGAGTGGGTCGAGACCAGGGACGTGCTGCCCCAGCAGCACTTCATGGTGTTCCGCAAACCCTGAAGAAAATGGGGACAGGCGCGGGCGCGGATCTCGCCGCCAAAGACGCGCTAAAAAGGTACCGGACCTTAGTTATTGGGTTTGTTTAGTTATTGGCGAAGAATAACTAAACAAACCCAATAACTAAGGTCCGGTACCTTTTTGCTTTAGCGCCGCAGGCGGCCGCCGCCGGAGGGCATGCCGCCACCCATCCCGCCACCGCCAAAGCTGCCGCCGGCGTCTGGGACAATCAGCGCCGAGGACTGTTCGCGGCGCATTTCTTCCAGCTTCTGCATCGTCTCGACCAGCGAACCGTTGGCTGCCGCGGCGAAGTTCTGCACCGCCTGCTCCAGGGAGTCGGCAGGAATCTCAAAGTTGAGGGGCAAGGCGCCCATGCGGGACATGAGCTGCGTCTGCCCGACGTAGATCACCGGGCGCGCCGGATCAGGCTTGCCCGTCTTGTCGATGGGCGTCAGGCGCTGGATCGTTCCCACCCGCCGGTCGGTGAAGATTTCTTCCTGATAGAGGTCTTGCTCCTCCATCTTGAGTTCCAGATCAAGGGGTTCTTCAGCCATCAGCCTGCGTCCGCAAAAATGGGCCGCAGAGAATACCAGACCGGCCACCGCAAGCCGTACTTGCCGGCCTGATATTGCTAGGATGCTGGCCATGAAAACCCAGCGCAAAAGCCCCGTCCGGGATGGCTACACAGGCTTTACCGAGGTCGTCGTCAGTGTCAGCCACTTTGGCAAGGCCGCCGGGCTTGCGCAGGCCGGCGGCTGGGAACGGCTCCACTCGGGGCCCGGAGCGCCGGAACTGCACCGGGCCTGGGGCCTCAAACCCGAAACCCGGATCGACGAGCAGTTACTGCACGTGCCCTCCATGCCCTACGGCTACCTGCGCTTCACGCGCATCAGCGACACGCCCCAGCAACCCGTGCGGCCGCTGGACGCCCGGCCCTGGGATACCGGTGGCCTCTGGCTGCTCTACACCCGCTCGACCAACGACGCAGCACTCTCCCAGGCACTGGCCAACGAAGGCTGGCCCACGGTGCGCGGGGTCCACGGTTTCGATTTCGGCGAGCTGGCAGTTAACGAGGTGCACCAGCACGGGCCGGACGGGATGGTGCTGTCCATCATCGAGCAGCTGAAACCGCCCCTGGCGGTGCCGGCCCCGCTACTCACCCACGTCTTCAACGCGGCGATCATCGTCCGGGACTTCGACAAGGCCCGGGAGTTCTTTGTCGACCAGCTCGGCTTCAGGCCCTGGATGGAAGTGGAGTGGGCCGGGGACAATCCGGGGCTCACGCTGCTCGCCGATCTGGAGGCCTTCAAGGGCGTCAAGACGATCAAGACGGTCATCGTGCACCCCAAGGGCGAGAACCTGGGTTCCGTGGAACTCATCGGCTGGGATGGCGCGCAGCCCGGCAGGGACTTTTCCGAGCGCGCGCAACCGCCGAATCTCGGCGCCCTCGCCCTGCGCTTCGGCGTGGCGAATCTCGCGACTCACCTCGACCGGTTGCGCGGCCACGGCATCTCCCCCGTGCGACCCGTTACCGAGCTGACCCTGGAACCCTACGGCCGCGTACGCCTGGCACCGATCCGGTCGCCGGACGGCGTGTGGATCGAGTTCTTCGAAGTGCTCGACTAGCCCGCCCTTGAGCGCTGCCAATGACACCCTCGCCTATCAGGACCTGTCGCCGGACGACATCCTCTCGTCGGTGGAGAGCCTCGGCTTCCACTGCGATGGCCGCCTGCTGACGCTCAACAGTTACGAGAACCGGGTCTATCGGGTCGGCATCGAGGACGGGCCGCCGGTGGTCCCCAAGTTTTACCGGCCCGGCCGCTGGACTGATGCCGCGATTCAGGAAGAACACGAGTTCACTCTCGAACTCGCCGCCGAGGAAATCCCGGTGGCGGCGCCCTTCGACCGGGAGGGCCAGACCCTGCACCACAAGGGCGCCTTCCGCTTCGCCGTGTATCCCTGTTTTGGCGGCCGCGCTCCGGAGCTGGACGATCTGCAACTGCTGCGCCAGCTCGGCCGCTTCGTCGCCCGGATCCATCTCTGCGGCCAGCGCTCTGCCTTCAGCCACCGCCCCCGTCTGGATGTGGCCACTTACGGCGAGAAGCCCATCCGGTTTCTCCTCGACGCCGGCCTGATCCCCGACGACATCCGCGCCGCCTACGACAGCGTCTGCGAGGCCGCGCTGGACCGGGTGCACCACTGCTACGAGCGGGCGGGTGCACACCGGGACCTGCGCCTGCACGGTGACTTCCACCCGGGCAACGTGCTGGTACTCGACCAGGTTCTCCATATCGTGGACTTCGACGACACCTGCACGGGGCCGGCGGTGCAGGACCTCTGGATGTTCCTGTCCGGCGATCGTCACGAGCAGACCCCGCAGCTCGCCGAACTGCTGGCGGGCTATACCGAGTTCCGCACCTTCGATGGCGCCGAGCTGCACCTGATCGAAGCACTGCGTACGCTGCGGATCATGCACTACGCGGCCTGGCTCGCCCGGCGCTGGGCCGACCCCGCTTTTCAGATCGCCTTCCCCTGGTTCGGTGGCCGCCGCTACTGGGACGACCACGTCCTGGCC
>SHZI01000055.1 GCA_009692345.1 Gammaproteobacteria bacterium
GCTGGAAGTGGTCGAGGGCATGCAGTTCGATCGCGGCTACCTCTCCCCGTACTTCATTAACAACGCTGCCGAGCAGAACGCCGAACTCGAAGGCCCCTACATCCTCCTTTACGACAAGAAGGTCTCGAACATCCGCGAGCTGCTGCCGCTGCTGGAGGCCGTTGCCAAGTCCGGCAAGCCCCTGCTGGTCGTTGCCGAAGACGTCGAGGGTGAGGCCCTGGCCACGCTGGTCGTCAACACGATCCGCGGCATCGTCAAGGTCTGCGCCGTGAAGGCCCCGGGCTTCGGTGATCGTCGCAAGGCGATGCTGCAGGACATGGCCATCCTCACGGGCGGCCAGGTCATTGCCGAGGAAGTCGGCCTGTCACTGGAGAAGGCCCGCCTCGAAGATCTCGGCAAGGCCAAGAAGGTGATCATCGACAAGGAAAACACCACGATCATCGACGGCGCCGGCAAGAGTAAGGACATCAAGGCCCGCGTTGAGCAGATCAACAAGGAGATCGAAGCCACGACCTCCGACTACGACAAGGAGAAGCTGCAGGAGCGCGTCGCCAAGCTCTCCGGCGGAGTCGCCGTGATCAAGGTCGGTGCCGCGACCGAGGTCGAGATGAAGGAAAAGAAGGCCCGCGTCGAAGACGCACTGCACGCCACCCGGGCTGCGGTCGAAGAGGGTGTGGTAGCGGGCGGCGGCGTCGCCCTGATCCGTGCCCGCGAAGCGCTGAAGGACCTGAAGGGCGCCAACGAAGACCAGAATGCCGGTATCGCGATTCTGCGTCGCGCCCTCGAGGAGCCGCTCCGCCAGATCGTCATCAACGCGGGTGAAGATGGCGCGGTGGTCCTGAACAAGGTCGCCGAAGGCAAGGGCAACTACGGCTACAACGCCCAGACGGGCGAGTACGGTGACATGGTGGCCATGGGCATCATCGACCCGACCAAGGTGGTCCGTTACGCGCTGCAGAACGCCGCGTCCGTCTCGGGCCTGCTGCTGACGACCGAGGCGATGATCGCCGATGCTCCGAAGAAGGACGCCGGTGGTCCGCAGATGCCTGGTGGCGGCATGGGCGGGATGGATATGTAACGACGCCTGTAGGAGCTCCTTTAGACGCGATCCGTCGCGATTGAACGCGCTCCTGCAAAAAGCCCCGCTTCGGCGGGGCTTTTTTTTGGCTACTGGTTATCCCGAGTGACGCAACTCCAGGAGGCTCGCGGCGCGCTGCTCAGGACGAGTGGCCCTGAACCAACGTCCCGCCAGTGGCGCTCGCTTCCTACGCGCTCGGGAGGATCGGGAAACGCTCCCGCTGTTCGTCCTGGACCTGTTCCGCCGTGAGGCCGGTGCTGGCCGCAATCACGGCGACCAGCCCGTGGGCCAGATCCTTGGGGAGGCGCGCCTGGTGCAGACGCTCCCAGACCCGGATCCGGGCGGCGGGCGTCTTGAGCGTCGACGACTGATCCTTGAGGTCCTGGCGCCGGCGCTCGGCGGTCTCCGCCTGTTGCTGGAGGATGCGCGTGCGAAACTCGTCCGGTGCCTCGCCCGCAAAGGGGAGGGGCGCACGACCACCGGGGGACCAGAGCTTATCCGCCACTGGCTGTGCTTCCCGGCGGCGTCGGGCCTGCGGGCTCGCCGCTGGCGGGGCTTTCGCCCTTGGCCTGGCGCTTCTGGCGCTTCTCGTTCTGGCGGGCCTGCCGGGCGAGTTCCTTCTGTTTCTTCTGCTGGTTGTAGTTTGGCTTGGCCAAGGTCGCTCCAGAGGCTAGAGAGGATTCGCCAGTATACGCATGAATCTGTGGGGCCCGTCCCTTCCGGGCCGATTGATCCAGCGCCGCCCCGCCGTCCCACGCGTGTGAGGCATTTCCTTCTGACACTGGGGCTGCTGGCCTCCGGGGCAGATCTGGCTGCCATTCCCGACCCCGCGGAGCTGGAGCGCCGTAGCGCCATCGTTGGCCGGATTGCCATCGAGGTGGACAGGATCTTCAATGAGGCGGACCCCGAGGAGGACCGGACCCTCTACCGCCTTGCCAACCGGCTGCATCGCCACACCCGGGACGACACCATCAGGGCCCAGCTGCTTCTCAAGACCGGCGGACCCTACTCAGTCCAGCGTGCGGAAGAGACGGCCCGCATCCTGCGGGGCAGGGTCTACCTGTATGACGCCGCAGTCGAGTTGACGGCCTACGACGCCGAGACCAATACCGTTGATCTGCTGGTGCGGGTCCGGGACGTCTGGAGCCTGAATCCGGGCATCGGTGTTGGCCGTAACGGCGGCGAAAACCAGTCCGTGGTCCGGCTCGTGGATCAGAACTTTCTCGGCCGTGGACAGTACTTTGCGGCGGCCTACAGCAGCTCCGTTGACAGGTCGGGGGTGTCGCTCAAGTTTCGCGACCAGAACCTGTTCCAGTCCTGGTGGGATTTACGCCGCGCTGCTGTCCGGTGCTACCTGCGAGATTCCGTCTCTGGCAGAGACCGGCATGAGCTACGGAGGGCTGCAACCGGGGCGCCTGACCGCCACGATTACGGCGCGCGAGCCCAGCAGCCTGATCCTGGTTCCCGAACTCCTGCGCGTGCTGGTGCACGCGGCGGTCATGGGCTGGAAGCCACCCGCCAGCCTGCGCTTTGTTGCCGTCGGCGCGCAGGGCGGTCTCGATGCCCTGGGCCGGGCCACGCAGTCCCGGGACAGGCTGGAGGCGGCCCTGAAGATCAATCCGAAAGCGCTACAGGGTGCCGCGTGTACTAGCCTCGGCGCGCTCTATCACAAGGTACCGGGGTCCCCCGTGGGCTTCGGTAGCGACAAGAAAGCGAAGGAACACCTGGAGCAGGCGCTGGCGATCAATCCGGCGGGCATCGACCCCAATTACTTCTATGGTGAATTTCTTTACGACGAGGACGACTATGCCGGAGCCCGGAGGCATCTGGAGAAAGCTCTGCAGGCGCCGCCCAGGCCGAACCGGCAGTCGGCGGACGAGGGCCGCCGCCGGGATATCGACGCGCTGCTGGCGAAAAACGCCCGGCAGCTAGGGTGCTTTCGCCGGGCGGTAGGTGCCGTCGAAGAGCATCTTCCAGGACTTGCCGTTGTCCATGGAGACCTCCCACAACTGCTGCACGGTGCCTGCCCTGGCCGTCCACGTAATCCGGTTCCGGGCGGGCTTGCCATCGTCGACCCAGTCACCTTCCAGGACCATGGCCCCGTTGATCAGGCCACCCTCCAGTTCCAGCGTCGTGCCTTCCCGCCACACCCAGAACTGCCGCCACTTGCCCCGGGTCGTGTCGAAGAAGTTCAGGCTGGTGCCCGCACTCGCCGAAACGCCGGCCCAGGTTTCCTGCAGCACGCAGCCATCCAGGATGGGCTCGATCCGGTTGCGGCCGGCCACGGAGCCATCCACGTTGGTTACGTCCCAGGTGCCGATCCAGAAGTCGAACTGGTGGGCGCGGGTGTCGGCGCAGCCTTTGGGGGCTGCCTGAGAGGTAGCCGCAGCCATGAGAAGAGTGGCCGTGATTAGGAGGCGACTGAGGTGGCGCATGGGGCATGCTCCTGACGATAATGTTGCCACTCTAGCGCGAAGTCCCTGTCGACGGCTGCCGCCGGGTCGTACAGACTTAAGCCATGGCCGTCCGCGACATTCTGAAAATGGGAGACCCCCGGTTGCTGCAGGTGGCCCAGCCCGTGGCGCAGTTCGACACGCCCGAGCTCCACAGCCTGATCGCTGACCTGGAAGACACCATGCTGGCAGCCGATGGCGCGGGCCTGGCCGCGCCGCAGATCGGCGTGGATCTCGCCGTCGTCATTTTTGGCTTCGACAGTAATGAGCGCTACCCGGACGCGCCGCCGGTGCCCCGCACGGTGCTCGTCAATCCGCACATCGAGGCGCTGGGGCCGGAGATCGAGGAAGACTGGGAAGGCTGCCTGTCGGTGCCTGGCCTGCGGGGTGTGGTGCCCCGCTGGACGCGCATCCGCTACCGGGGCTTCGATCAGTTCGGTGGCCCCATCGACCGGGTCGCTGAGGGCTTTCACGCCCGGGTCGTGCAGCACGAGTGCGATCACCTGATCGGCACCCTCTACCCGATGCGGGTGCGCGACTTCACCCGGTTTGGCTACACCGAGGTGCTGTTTCCGGAGCTGGCCGGCCAGGGGGATGACTAGCGAGCGGGTTTCTACGCTGCCCGTTTCACCGATATTCAACGTCCTCGACGCCACAACGAAGTATGTGGATACTTCGACAACATATCCCGTTCAGCATCGAAGGAGTCGCCATGCTCTGGATAGTCCTGCTGCTACTAGTCGTCCTCGGCCTGGTCGGCGTCAGCCTGTACAACCGACTAGTCACAGCGCGCAATGAATACCGTAACGCATTCGCGCAGATCGACGTTCAGCTCACTCGCCGCCACGACCTGGTGCCAAACCTGGTCGAAGTGGCCCGACGCTACCTGCAACACGAGCGGGAAACGCTGGAAGCGGTGATCACTGCCCGGTCGGCTGCCGTCGATGGACTGCGAAACGCCGCTGCCAACGTGTCGGATCCGGTCGCGTTGGAGGCACTGTCGTCAGTCGAGAACACGCTGGCCGGTGCCCTGGGAAGGCTCATGGCGGTTGCCGAGGCCTATCCGGATCTCAAGGCCGACCAGACCATGGCGCAGCTAACGGAAGAACTCACCTCGACCGAGAACAAGGTGGCCTTCGCCCGCCAGGCTTTCAACGACCAGGTCATGACATACAACAATGCGCGGGAGACCTTTCCTGGCAACCTGTTCGCGGGGTTCTTCAACTTCTCGGCGGCACAGCTTCTCCAGATCGAGTCGGTAGCCAAACGCAACGTTCCGCAAATCAGCCTCAGCTAGGCGGGCCAGACCCCGGCCATGGACTTCTACGGCCGTCAGGCGCAGGCGCGGCGCTCGTCGCGCTGGCTGGTTGCTGCCTTCATCATCGCGGTTGCCATAGTCGTGCTCGTGGTAAACGCGATCGTGCTGGTGGTGGAGATTGTGTGGACCGTCGACGGCGGCCTGGCGCTTCTGTCGCCGGGCGACTGGGTAGAGCAGCATCCTGGCCTGTTCTGGGTGACGACCGTACTGGTGACGACCATGATTGTCGGGGCCAGTCTCTGGAAGACTGCCGGTCTGCGAGCCGGTGGCAAGGTTGTTGCGCGGGACCTCGGTGCCATCCTAGTGACGGGTGGCACCAGTGATTCGCTGCAGCGCCGCCTCCTGAATGTTGTGGAAGAGATGGCCATTGCGTCCAGCGTGCCGGTGCCAGCCGTCTACGTCCTGCAGTCGAAGGCAATGAACGCGCTGGCGGCCGGCTACTCGCCTTCCTCCGCATCACTGATAGTGACGCGGGGCGCCCTGCTGGCCCTCGACCGGGATGAACTGCAGGGCGTGATCGGGCATGAGTTCAGCCACATCCTTAATGGCGACATGCGGCTCAACACGCGGCTCGTGGGTTTTCTCCACGGCCTGTTCCTGGTGAGTGAGCTGGGGCGAATGCTCGCGCCAGGGCCCAGCGACACCGACGACCCAAGACTACGAGGTTGGACTGGAGTAGCAGGTATTGCAGGTATGGCAGGCCTGGCGCTGTTCGCGGTCGGCCTCGTTGGCCTGTTCACCGGCCGGCTCCTGCAAGCCGCGGTGGCGAGGCAGCGCGAGCGCCTCGCCGATGCGTCGGCGGTCCAGTTCACGCGGGAGTCCCGGGGTCTCCGGAATGCACTGGTGAAGGTTGGCGCACACAAGGTCGGATCGCGCCTGAGTCACCCCGGCATCGACCGGGTGAGCCACATGCTTTTCGCCTCCGCCGGCGTACTCGACTTTGCAACCCATCCGCCGCTGGCCGAGAGAATTCGTGCGCTCGATCCCAGCTTCAAGACGACGGAATTCGGGGCTATGCGGCATGTGCTGGATGCGAGGGAAGCCCGGGAACTGGCGGCCCAGGGTATGGGCTTACCGACGGATTCAGCTCGCTTTGGCGACCTGCCGGCCCCGTTCGCGCTGGCCGACCCGGCAGCGATCGCGGGGCTTGTGGGCAACCCGGGGCACATTCATGTGCAGTTCGCCGAGGGCCTTCGCGGGGCCATGCCCGGGGCGCTTCTGCGCGCGGCCCAGGACCCCCAGACAGCGCGTGCCATGCTCCTGGCCGTGGCTTTGGGGTCGCGGGACCGGGACGAGCGCCTGGCATTCGTGCGCCAGCAACTCGGTGCTGATGTGGCCACCCGGGTTGAGGAGTTTCTCCCCGTTGCGGGCGCGCTTCCCGTCCTGCAGAGGCTGCCTGCCGTGCTGCTGCTGATGGGGCCACTAAGGCAGTCGAGTCGGGCTGAGCGGCAGGTGCTGATTGCCATCCTCAGCGGACTGGTTACCCGGGGTGGCGCCCCGAGCATCTTCGATTACGCCCTGCGCAAGTCGGCCATGACCTTTCTGCGGGACGGACTGTCGGTGCCGGCAGAAGGCAGGACGCTGCCGATGCGCAATGCGCGGGACGATCTGCGCGTTATGCTGAGCGTCGTGGCAGCGAATGGCGAAAATGGCGATCCAGAGACGGTTCGCCGCGCCTTCGATACCGGCTGGAAGGAGTTGCACCTCCCGCCCGCGTTTCCGGTCGAGACCTCAACCGCCTGGGTTGCGCACCTGGACAGGGCCATTGCCCGGGTCGATCGCCTGGCGTCCACCGACAAGGAGCGGGTGGTCCGTGCGCTAACTGCCACGATCGCGCACGACAGTCGCGTCAATGTTGCGGAAGCTGAACTGCTTCGGCTCCTCTGCGCGCACTTGCACTGTCCGTTACCGCCGCTGCTGGCGGATCGCGGCTGAGGCCGCTCCTACGGGCAGACCTTACCAGGGCATCGTCTCGCCCCGGTTGTCCATGAACCGGCCGTTGTCCGCCGGCGTCAGCTTGTCGATGAGAGCCACTATCCGGCCAACCGCGTCCGGCGTCTCCAGCGCGCCGGGGATGCGCATCAGTCCGGGGTTGGTCTTCACGGTGCCGGGATGGAGCATGACTAGCGTGATGCCCTTGCGCGGCGTTTCGAAGGACAGCGTGTGCATGTACATGTTCAGCGCTGCCTTGCTGGCCTTGTAGTTGTAGAGGATGGGCTTCTTCACGCTGGCTTCCAGTGAGCCTGAGTCGCTGGAAATGGCGACGATCAGCTTGCGGCCGGAGGCGGCCACCGAATCGTAGAAGGCCTGGGTCACCTGCATCGGGCCGATGGCGTTCACGGCAAAACTGTCTCCCGCCGTCGTGAAGTCGATCTTCGCCAGGCTGAGCACGGCGGTCTGGGGCGTCGGGCCCTGGGCCGCGTTCAACAGCAGGAGGTCCACGGGTTTTCCCCGGTACTTCAGGGCGAGGGCGCCGATGCCGGCAGAGTCGGTGACGTCCAGGGTTTCCAGCACCACTCGGGGCCTTCTTCAGCATTGGGCTGTTCACCTACCTGACGGCCCTCACGCCCTTCCTGCTGAAGGTGAATCTTGGTTTGCCGGAGGCGGAGCACGGCCGCCTGTCCGGCAACCTGCAGTTCGCCCAGGAGCTGGCCATCCTGTTCGCCGTGGGCTGGTGGGGCGCGTTGTCGGACCGGCTCGGCCGCCGCTTCGTGCTGATGGCCGGGTTCGGAATTACGGCGCTGGCTTACACGCTGTATCCCTTCGCGACGTCCTTCCCGCAACTGATGGTTTACCGCCTGCTGTTTGGGGTTGGCGTGGCCGCTGGGGGCGCGATGCTGACGGCCGTCGTGGCCGGCGACTTTCCCGATGACCAGTCCCGGGGCAGCCTGACCGGGCTGACCTATTTCGTGCAGGGGCTGGGGGCCACGGTGGTGTTCTTCGGGCTGACGCGACTGCCCGCGATTTTCGTTGCGGACGGCGTTCCCGAGCTGTGGGCAGGGCGGTATGCCTACCTGATCATGGCCGGCATCGGGCTCCTCGCCGCGCTGGCGTTTCGCGGCATGCCGGCGGGACGGCCGGCAGGCGTCAGCGGCAGGCAACCCGTGCGGCAACTGCTGACCGAAGGGTTCTCGGCGGCCCGCAACCCGCGCATTGCCCTGTCCTACGCGAGTTCCTTCGCGGCGCGGGCCGATCTGGTGATGGTCACATTGTTCCTGACCCTGTGGATCGTGCAGCTCCGCACGCGGGCCGGGGCCTCGCCGGCGGAGGCGGCAGCAGCGGCGGGACTGGCCATCGGCATTTCCCAGGCGGTGGCGCTGATCTGGTCGCTGGTGTTGGGCTTCTTTAGCGACCGGCTGCACCGGGTCACCGTCATGGCGGTGGCCTTTGCCTTCGCAACTCTGGGCTACGGCGCGCTGGCGCTCACTGCAGATCCCGGCGCCCCGGCGGCCCGCTGGGTTCTCGTGCTACTGGGTATCGGTCAGGCCAGCGCCATCCTCGCTCCCGCGCTGCTGCTCGGTCAGGAAGCCACGCCGGCATTGCGGGGCTCCACCTTCGGCCTCCAGGCGCTCTGCGGTGGACTCGGGATCCTCGGCATTTCCCTGGCCGGTGGTCAGCTCTTCGACAGCGTCGGGCCGGCAGCGCCCTTTGCGGTGATGGCGGTTGCCAACGCATTGATCGTCGTCGCGGCGCTGGTCGTCCGGCGGCTTCCGGGCGCTGTCCGGACCCTCAGCTCTGTAGGAACTTGAGCGCTTCGATCATCACCCCGAATCCGAGCATCAGCAGGGAACCCAGCCGGTTAGCGCGGCAGTTTCGCGACCCACACGTCATTGTCCTGCGGCCACGGCGCCGCGACTTCGCGGTCGCCACCCAGCGTCCAGAGCCTCCCGTCGCGGATTACCAGCAGGAAATCACTCTTGCCACAGCTGTCTGGCGTGTCGGGGCAATCCCACGCGGTGTTTGTGATCAGTTGCCAGCCGTCCATGCGCTCGCTGCTGGCCTTCGGATCCCACACCCACAGGTCGTGTGCCAGGTACTGGGCGGTCTCCTTTTCCGGCCCCCGCACATGCCCGCCGATGCAGTAGACCTTCTTGGCATAGGCGGCACACTGGTGCCCTGTGCGGGGCACCCACGGCGCATTGCCGAGCAGCGTCCAGGTCTTGCCTTTGTCATCCGACTTCCAGACGTCGTTCCTGCGCCCGGGCCAATTGGCGACAAACACCGGGTTGTCGTGATCGCCACCCATGAAATAAATGGTGCCGTCGATCTCGACAACCTGCATGCCAGCCCGGCCCATATCCTCCGGCAGATTTGTCCGCAGTTCCCAGGTGGCACCCTGATCGGAACTGACCCACAGCTCCGGATAGAAAACGCGGCCGAAGGAATTGCGGGCGCCGGCATACAGGTAGATGTCGTCCCCGATGACCGCGGTGTGATGGCCGGCACGTACGTCCCAGGGCGCGTCGCGTGTGACCACGTCCCAGGTCCTGCCCTCGTCAGCAGAGCGCCAGACGTCGTTGTAGAAGGTCGCCAGACTCTGGCCGGCGATGAGCACAATATTGCCCTGCACGAGTTCGACGCTGGGATAAGCGCGCTTACCCCAGCCCGGATCATCGGACATCCTTTCCCAGTTCACACCATCGGCGCTGCGCCAGGTGTCCCCGTAGATCGTGAACATGCCGGCCCGCCCGGTCAGCACGTAGAAATAGCCGTCCATCCAGCCGCCGTGGGGCATGGCCCGCTCGCCCCAGGGCGCGGCATCGAGGACCCGTTGCCACTGCATGCCCGGATAGGTTGCGGTGTGAGTGGGCGATCCGGAACCGAACCAGGGCTCATCGGGCGACGGCGCGACAGGTCCGCCACAGGACGCCAGCACGAGTGCAGGCAGGAGAGCAGCTGCAGCTTTCATCAACCCCATGTCCAATCGTCGCTGCTGCACAAAACACCGTCTTCCAGTTCAACGCTTGGTGGCGATGAGCCCATTCTGGCGCCGGTTTGACGTCGGAAGCCAGGAGATTCGCGCGAGGACACGCCTTGGCGCAGTCTTCTGCACGAGCTGGTGTCCTGGTTCACCTGCGCGCCCTCGCTACGCGCCGCAGGAATTCCGGGATGATTAGCAACGCAGGCTTGAACAAGTACTGCCTCGAGGGAGAGCCAGCCGGGCCCGTTAGCCACGCGGCTCTGGTGCCCCCGTCCCACAACTTTCTCTCCCTGCACACTCTCACCGGCGCAACCTTGTAGGGTCCGTCGGGTTGGGTAGGGGGCGATGATGCCGGACGTGTGGTGCCCGTTCAATAGCCAGACGACCTGGTGGTTTCCCGCAGCCTATCCGCTGATGTATCTGCCGAGCTTCTGCACATTTCGAATGACCGGTATCTGGAGGAGCTTCGTGGCCCAACGTTGCCTGTGGGCGATGGGCAGCGCGCTGACCTTTCACCAGGCTGAAGTCATCCAGCAGCGGAATGTACACAATCTGCTCAAGGATTTTGAGGATGAAGTGCCCGGTTATCTCCGCAACGAGTCGATCTGCGAGATACTGGAAAACGTGAAGCTCAAGCCCGGCCGCGAGGCCGTCGGCGGCAACCTGCTCCGCTGCTACGAGGCTCTCGCAGGACAGGGCATCTTCCCGAAGAAGGAACTGCAGTTGGTCAGGGCCTGGCTTCGGGATCTGGACGCCATTGCCGGTGGCCTGGTGCTGTAAGCCACGCCCTGGCATATCGGGCACCCACTACCGCTTGACGCACAACACCGCTGCTACATCAGCGAGCCCAGCTGCGCCGCCAGCGCTTGCGGCGCGGCAAAGAACGGTGAGTGTCCCGTTGGCAGCGTCAGGACGGTGCCGCAGGGCGAGGCGGCTACCATCTGCTCCTGGACGAACAGGGGCAGTGCCACGTCCCGGGAGCAGTGAATGTAGGCCCGGGGTACGCGGCCGAAGCGCTCTGGTGTCACGTGCACCGGCTGGAACATGACGGCCCGGGGCTCCGGGCCAAGCCTGGCTTTCGCGAGGGCGAGATCCGCTGCCGGGCAATCTGCGTAGAAAATCTCCCGGAGGCGCTCCGGGTCCACCGTCACGCACTGGCCGTCCGGGGTCCGGACCGAGGCGGTGTTCAGGGGATTGTCCGGATCGACACTGCAGATCCGCACCAGCGAATCCCCGTCCCGGGGCAGGAAGGCCGTGACATACACGAGGTGCCGCAGGTGGTCTGGCAGGGCTTCCGCCACCGCGCTGATGACGAGCCCGCCCAGGCTGTGCCCCACGAGGATGACGTCATTACCGAGGCCGCTGACCGTCGCCCTGATCCGCTGCACGTAGCTGTCCAGCGTCTGGGCGTTTGCCGGGGCCGGATCGTCCCCGTGACCGGGCAGGTCCGGGGCGATGACCGTGTGGCCCCGGGCCCGGAGCAGGGGCGCGACATGCCCCCAGCACCAGCGCCCGTGCCAGGCGCCGTGGACGAGCACATAACTTGCCATAGGTGGAAGTCTCGTTTGAGCCGGGACCGGAAAGCTGCGATTCTCCCGGCATTCATCACTCAAGGGCAAATCCATGAAGCTGTATTTCAGTCCGGGCGCCTGCTCCCTGGCGCCCCACATCACCCTGCTCGAGGCCGGGCTGCCGTTTACGGCGGAAAAGGTGGATATGCGGACCCGCCAGACCAGTGGCGGGGTGGATTTCACGACCATCAATCCCCTGGGTTACGTGCCCATGCTGGCGCTGGATAATGGCGAACTGCTCGGCGAGGTGCAGGCCATCCTTCAGTACGTGGCAGACCAGAAGCCCGACGCCCACCTGGCGCCTCCGGCGGGGACCATGCCCCGCTACCGCTTGCTGGAGTGGCTCAGTTTCATTGCCTCGGAACTGCACAAGGGCTTCGGCCCCCTGTTGCGGCCGGGCGGTACCGAGGACGTGAAGGCGCCCGTCCGGGACCGGCTCGGCCTGCGACTCAACTACGTGGCCCAGCACCTGGCCAGTCGGCAGTACGTCGTGGGCGAGCACTTCACTGTGGCGGATGCTTATCTGTACAACGTGCTGACCTGGTCGCGACTCGGCGGCATCGACCTGGCGGCCTGGCCCGTCCTCGCCGCCTACCGGGAGCGGGTCCAGCAGCGGCCGGCGGTGCGGGCGGCCCGGCTGGCCGAAGGACTCAAGGCCTGACTGTCGTCGACGCTGGCGGGCTGGCGCGGCTGGAGCAGGCCAGCCCCTTCGCGGCGGACCTGATCAGCCGTTACCCGCAGCTCCTCGCGGCGCTGCAGGCGAGCGGGCGGCTGACCCGCAGCTGCACGCCGGCGGAACACCGGGACCTGCTCGACGAGGACGTCGCCGGGGTCTCCGGCGACGACGAGTTTCTCCGCTGCCTACGGCTGTTCCGGCACCGGGAGCTCCTGCGCATCATCTGGCGGGATCTCAACGAAGCTGCTGACGTCACCGAGTCCCTGCGGGACCTGTCGGACCTGGCCGATGCGGCGATCAATGCCGCACTGACCTTCGCGAGCGACCTGCTCCGTGCCCGCCACGGAGAACCCCGCGCTGAAGATGGCAGTCCCTGCGGCGTGGGCATCGTTGCCATGGGGAAACTGGGCGGCCACGAACTCAACTTCTCATCGGATGTGGACCTGGTGTTTCTCTACTCGGCGGCGGGGGAGACCAACGGCGCCCGGGCGCTCAGCAATGAGGAGTACTTCCGGCTGCTCGCCCAGCGGGTGATCGATCTCCTCAGCCGGAACACGGCGGACGGCTTCGTGTATCGGGTGGACGTCCGGTTGCGGCCCTTCGGCACGGCCGGTCCCCTCGCCGTGAGTGTCTCTGCGCTGGAAAGCTACCTCGTGCAGCACGGGCGGGACTGGGAGCGGTATGCGTGGATCAAGGCGCGGGTGGTCAATGCCTGGGTCGACGCGGAGGCGCTGTATCGGGATGTGCTCCGGCCCTTCGTCTACCGCCGTTACCTGGACTACGGCGTGTTCAGCGCCCTGCGGGAGATGAAGGCGCTCATCGAGGCGGAAGTGGCGAAGAAAGAGTTTCGCGGCAACCTCAAGCTGGGGCCCGGTGGGATCCGGGAGATCGAGTTCATTGTCCAGGCCCTGCAGCTGGTGCGGGGCGGCACGGTGGCCGCGCTGCGGGAGCGGCAATTGCTCAAGGCGCTGCCGGCGCTGGTGGCGGCCGGTTGCCTGCCGGCGGGGGATGCCGGGGAGCTGCGGGCGGCCTACTTTTTTCTCCGGCTGGCGGAGAACCGGGTTCAGGCGCTCTACGACCGCCAGACGCATGACCTGCCGGCAGATTCTGACGATCAGGCGCGCCTGGCCCTCGCGATGGGGTACGCCGCCTGGCCGGATTTTCTTGCCGCACTTCAGGTGCAGCGGGACCGGGTGGCCCGGCACTTTCGCGACATCGTCTTTCGCGGGACGAGTGGCGCCGGCAGCGGCAACGATGACGATGGGGAGCAGGCCGGAGCCACCGGCGGCGGGCGGGGTCTTCCCGAGGCGGACCTCGCCTGGGTGTGGCTGGACGACGCGGCACCGGACTTGCAGCAGGAGCGCCTGGCAGCGGCCGGGTTCCGGTCGCCAGTGGCCGTGCTCGAGCGGCTTCGCCGTCTCCGCGAGGGCGGCCTGCAGCAGCGGCTCGATCAGCCCGGTCGCCAGCGACTCGATGCGCTGGTGCCCGCCATGCTGCGCGTGGCCAGCCAGCAGGTCGAAGCAACCCGCGCACTGGATGGCATGGTGCTGGTGCTCGAGGCCATCGGTCGCCGGTCCGCCTACTTTGCGCTCCTGAACGAGAACCCGGCGGCACTGGAGCGGCTGGTTGGCATCTGCGCCTCCAGTGAGTTCCTGGCGCGGCTCGTGGCGACCCACCCGTTGCTGCTTGACGAACTGCTGGACCCCCGGGTCTTCGAGCAGGCTCCTTCCCGGAGCGAGCTGGCGGCGGACCTTGAGGTCCGGCTGGCACGGGTGCCAGTCGATGACGCCGAAGCCCGGCTCGATGCCCTGCGCAACTTTCAGCAGGCGGCCACCTTCCGCGTTGCCGTGGTCGATCTCTCCGGGGTCCTGCCCCTGATGAAAGTCAGCGACCGGCTGACCGACATCGCGGAGCTCGTGCTCGAAGCGGCGCTGGCGCTGGCGTGGCAGGAACTGGTCACCCGCCACGGTGAAGCGCGGTGTGTCGTCAATGGCGAGTCGCGCCCGGCGCGTTTCGCCGTGGTGGCCTACGGCAAGCTGGGGGGCCTCGAGCTGGGTTATGGCTCCGATCTGGACCTGGTCTTCCTCCACGACTCGGCGGGCGAGCAGCAGCAGACCGTTGGCCCGCAGCCGCTGGACAATGCCGTCTTCTTCTTCAGGCTCATGCGCCGGATCATCAGCATCCTCACGCTGCACACCACTTCGGGGCCGCTGTACGAGGTGGACATCCGGTTGCGCCCCAGCGGGCAGTCCGGCCTGCTGGTCTCCAGCCTCGCGGCCTTCGACCTCTATCAGCGCCAGGACGCCTGGACCTGGGAGCACCAGGCCCTGCTCCGCAGCCGGGCGGTGGCCGGTGACAACCGGGTGAAGGCGGCCTTCGAGCGGCTCCGGGTGACGGCCCTGACCGCTTACGTGCGCCAGGAGAATCTCGCCACTGAGGTGGTGGAAATGCGCCAGCGCATGCGCAATGAACTGTCCCGGGGTACCGCCGAGGTGATGGACGTCAAGCAGGACCCGGGCGGGATCGCGGACCTCGAGTTCCTCGTGCAGTACCTCGTCCTCCGCGACGCCCATCGGTACCCGGATCTGGTGCGCTGGTCAGACAACATCCGGCAGCTGGACGCGCTGGCCGCCCATGGCATCCTGGTGCCCGGGGACGCGGAAGAGCTGGCCGCGACCTACCGCAACTACCGCCAGCGCCTGCACCACCTGAACCTGGCCGGGCTGCCCGGTCAGCTCCCCCGGGCCGAAACCGCAGCCCTGGCGGCGACGGTGGTCCGGCACTGGCAGGCGGTGTTCTATACTGAATCGCCCCCAGTCGCTGAATAACGCTCCATGGTCGCGCCCAAGACAGATTCCCGGCTTCCCCTGGTTCAGCCGAATGCCGAGAACCACTACGACGTGACCCGGGCGGACCTGCCACTGTCCTGTCCCATGCCCGGGATGCACCTCTGGAATTCCCACCCCAAGGTGTACCTCCCCATCGAGGACGACGGGCGGGCCAAGTGTGGCTACTGCGGCGCTACTTATGCCTTAACCCCCGCGCGGTGAACGGCCCGCTCACCCACCTCAATCTGTCCCGTGGCTTCCGGGGTGGCGAGCGCCAGACTGAACTCCTGATTCGTGGCCTGGCGGCGCTCGGCTGGACCCAGCGTCTCGTGGCCCGGCGTGGTGAGCCGCTGGCTGAGCGCTGCCGGGATGTGCCCGGTCTCTCCATTGCCGAAGCCTCTGGTGGCGTGGCCGGCGCGTTCCTCGCCCTGCGCGGCGCTGGTCTCGTGCACAGCCACGAAGGCCGGGGCGTTCAGGCCGCCTGGCTGAACGGCCTCGTCCGGGGCGCGCCCTACGTCATCACGCGGCGGGTGCAGAAGGGCCCGACGGCCTCGGCACTGAACCGCCGGATGTATCGCTCGGCCGCGGCTGTGGTGGCGATCTCAGAGGCCATCCGTGCCGCGCTGACCCGTCTCGACGCGCGGTTACCCGTCACCGTGATCCCCAGCGCAGGAGGCAGCCTCCCGGTGAATCAGCCAACCGTGGAAAAACTGCGGGCCAGTTTTGGCGGCGACTTCGTGGCGGGGCATGTGGGCGCCCTGGACGATTCACACAAGGGCCAATTGCAGATCATCGGGCTCGCGCGGCGCTGGCGGACTGCCCGCCCCACCGTGCGCTTCGTGCTCGTTGGCGCAGGGCGGGACGAGGCTCGCCTCCGGCTCGCCGCCGCCGGCCTCGACAATCTGCACTTTGCGGGGGAGGTGGCCAATGTCGGCGACTATCTGGCCGCCTGTGATCTGTTTCTTTACCCTTCCCGGCATGAAGGCCTCGGCTCAACGCTTATCGACGCGCTGGTCGCGGGCCTGCCGGTGGTGGCCACGGCCGTCGGCGGGATCCCCGAGATCATCCGGGATGGAGAGAATGGCGTGCTGGTGAGGCCCGATGAGCCGGAGGCGCTTGAGTCCGCCGTGGCTGCCTTCGTGGAGGATGTCGGGCTGCGAGCCCGCGTCGCCGCAGCCAACCGGTTACGTGCGCAGCAGTTTTCCGCCGCGACGATGACCAGCCGCTACGCACGGCTGTACCAGGACCTGACGCAGCCATGAGGACCACCCCATGATCATTGTTACCGGCGGTGCCGGCTTCATCGGCAGCAACCTCGTCCGGGCGCTGAACTGTGCGGGACACACCGACATCCTCGTGGTTGACGATCTTCGCGACGCGCACAAGATCCTCAACCTCTCTGACTGCCGGATCGCCGAGTATCTGGACATGCACGAGTTCGCCACGCGCATGGCGGCGGGCCAGGACTTTGCGCCAAAGGTCGAGGTGATCTTCCACCAGGGGGCGTGTACCGACACGACCGAGTGGAACGGCCTGCTGATGATGCGCACCAACTACGAGTTCTCCCGCCAGGTACTCCGGTACGCCACGGAGCGCCGTGTGCCCCTGGTCTACGCCTCGTCGGCGTCCGTGTACGGTGCCGGGCGGGACTTCCGGGTCAGCGAAGACTGCGAGCGGCCGATCAATGTCTACGCCTTCTCCAAGCTGATGTTCGATCGTCACGTCCGCCAGGTCACGGCCGCCTTCCGCTCTCCCGTCGTGGGCCTGCGCTATTTCAATGTCTACGGCCCGGGCGAGGCGCACAAGGACAAGATGGCCAGTGTCATCCATCATTTTCGCGAGCAGCTGCAGACCGGCGACGAGATTCGCCTGTTCAGGGGCAGTGATGGCTATGGGGACGGCGAACAGTCCCGGGATTTCATCCACGTGGACGATGTCGTGGCGGTCAACCTCTGGGCCTGGCAGCAGGCGTCCAGGTCCGGGATCTTCAACCTCGGGACTGGCCAGGCCCGCAGCTTCAACGACGTGGCCCGGGCGGTGCTGAAGTGGCATGGCCGTGGGCGTATCGAGTACATCCCGTTTCCGGAACACCTGCAGGGCAGCTACCAGAGCTACACCCAGGCGGATCTCACGGGGCTGCGTGTGGCCGGCCATAACGCGCCGTTCATCCCGATCGAAGAGGGCGTGCCGCGCTATCTCGATGCCCTGGGCTGAGGAATGCTGACCGGGTGACAGCCACGCTCATCATCGGACCTGCCTGGGTGGGCGACATGGTCATGGCCCAGTCACTCTTCAGGCTGTTGCGCGCGCAAGAACCCGCCATGGCGATCGATGTGGTCGGGCCACCCTGGTCCGTGCCCCTTTTGGAAAGAATGCCCGAGGTGCGGCGCGGAATTCCGCTGGCGGCCGCCCATGGCGAGCTCGCCTTCACTGCCCGGCGGACTCTGGGCCTGGCTCTGCGTGCCGCGGGTTACGACCGGGCCATCGTCCTCCCGCGGTCGTTCAAGTCGGCGCTGGTGCCCTGGTTCGCCCGCGTTCCCCTGCGCACAGGCTTTGC
>SHZI01000056.1 GCA_009692345.1 Gammaproteobacteria bacterium
GAACCGCTGCTGACCCAGAGTGCGTTCTTTCGGGTTCACAATCGGGATGACCGCATTCACAATCTGTACTTCGTGGGGGCTGGCACCCACCCGGGTGCCGGTATACCGGGCGTCATTGGTTCCGCCAAGGCCACGGCGGGCCTGATGCTCGCGGACCTGGGAGCAGGCTGAGATGGACGCTGTCGTCAGCAACAGTCGGGACATGATCCGCAAGGGCTCCCGCAGCTTTGCGCTGGCGTCCCGTCTGTTCGCTCCCGCGACCCGCGACCACGCCTGGATGCTCTACGCCTGGTGCCGCCATTGCGACGACGAGATTGACGGCCAGGAACTCGGCAGCTCGCCGGTCGCCCGGCCACAGCAGGACCCTGCCCACGGTCCTGCCCACGACCCCGCGGTCAGTCTGGTCAAGCTCCGTACCGAAACGCGGCGGGCTCTCCGGGGCGAAGCCGTCACCGATCCGGTTTTCCAGGCTCTGCAGCGCGTGGCGCAGGAGCACACGATTCGCGAGCGGCACGCGCTGGAACTCCTGGCGGGGTTCGAGATGGACGTCAACCACTTTAGCTACCGCACGCTCGACGAGACCCTGCTCTACTGCTACCGGGTGGCCGGGGTGGTCGGGGTGATGATGGCGCTGGTGATGGGCGTGCGGGACACCCGGGACCTGCAGCGCGCCGCAGACCTGGGCATTGCGTTCCAGCTCACCAACATTGCCCGGGACGTGGTGGACGACGCGGGTCACGGGCGGTGCTACCTGCCCGCGGAGTGGCTGGCCGAGGCGGGGATTCCAACCGGGGGTATTGCGCAGGTGGAGCAGCGTCTTGCGGTGGCCGGGGTGGTCCGGCGCCTGCTGGCTGAATCGGACCGCTACTATCAGTCAGCCGCGACGGGCCTGCAGGCGCTCGGTTTTCGCTCCGCGTGGGCGGTGGCGACAGCGCTGGGGGTCTACCGGGATATCGGCAGCCTGGTCCTCGCCCGGGGCGCCCGGGCCTGGGACACCCGCGCCGTGGTGGGCACACCGCGCAAGATGCTCTACCTGGCCGTCGGTGGTCTGCGGGCGATGCGGTCGGTGACCTGGGACCGGTGGCGAGACGCCGCACCGCGGGCAGAAGATCTCTGGACGATGCCGGAGTTCAGGGGTGCAATGTCCCCGGGACGGCCAGTCGATCGAGCGTATCCGGAAACACTTCCACCCTAAGGACCAGGGCTGCTGCCTGGGCATTCGGTTCCGAGCGACCCTGTTCCCAGTTCTCCAGCGTCCGTGTCGATACCCGTAATCGGCGTGCAAACACCGCTCGTGACAGGCCCAGCTTGCGTCGCGTGGCCGGAAATTCTGATCAGACAGGCAGGACTCGCGGTGCCGGGCGAAAGCGGCCGCTGCGCCGCATACCAGCTGTATGGCAACTATACGCAGAACGCGTATAGGCTATAGGCGAAATGTACCACCCCGGTACGGTGGGGTCGGCGACCGTGCAGGCTCCAGTCGAGAAAGGCCTCACGTCATCGGGATTTGCCACAGTCCCGGCCCGACCGGCCTACTGGAGCTTCGAAAGGGACGGCTTGTTCGCCCTATACTTTCAAGACTTTTTCCAAGGAGGCAGTAGTAATGAACACGTCTAACCCCCCATCCCACCCGCTCGCCTGGACCGCCATCGTCGTCGCCAGTCTGCTCCTCACCCACGCACCAGCGGCCAGCGCCGCAGACCCGTTCCCCCCCGTGAGTCCCGAGGGACTGGTACTGCAAAAAGACACCACGCTCCGCGCGGTCTATCTGAAACCCGGCTTTACCCTGGCGCCCTACAAGCGCGTCGCAATTCTCGACTGCTTCGTCCAGTTCGCTGACAACTTCCAGCGGGACTACAACGCGGATCAACCCGGCCTGGCGCGCCAGATCACCACCCAGGACATGACGAAGATCACGACGGCGCTCGCGGCGGAGTTCAAGCAGGTGTTTACCCAGGAGCTGCAGGCCAAGGGTGGCTACCCCGTGGTGGACTTTGCGGCAACCGACGTTCTCGTAGTCCGGCCCGCCCTGATCAACCTGGTGGTCACGGCGCCTGATCTGATGACCCCCGACATGAGTGCCACCGTGGTGGCCTCGGCCGGGCAGATGACGCTCTACCTGGAGCTCTACGATTCCGCGACCAATACCCTGCTGGCCCGGGTCATCGACCCGGAGGCCGACAACAGTGGGCTCGCCGAGGTGGCCAGCAGCGTGACCAACAAGGCCGCGGCGGACCGGATCCTGCGGCGCTGGGCCGACATCCTGCGGAAGCATCTGGGAGCCGTGCAGGCGCTGGTGGCCGCCACGCCGCCCACCGCAGGCTGAAAAAAAGCCCGCCGGCGGTGAGGCCGGCGGGCTTCGGTTGGTGACGGGTCGCGGCTACAGCCGCGCCTACCCCGCGCCTACATCGTGTAGTTCAGGGACAGCATGATTTCCCGGGGCGGCAGGGCGATGAAGCCACCCAGACCCGGAACGGGACCCGTCGGCGCGGCGCGGCTACCGGAGGTGATGTCTTCAGAGTTTCCGAGATTCCTCGCCGCCAGGCGCACGTTCCAGTTCTCGTTGACGTCCAGGCTGATAAAGCCGTTCACCCGGTCGTAAGAGCTGGCGACGAAATCGTTCGTGGCACTCGTCACGTAGTCATCCGTGTTGAACCAGTCCAGGCCGATATGAAACATCCCGCTGCCGGTGGGTAGTGGCACCGCCACGCCGTAGTCAAACCCGAGGGTGTAGGCCCAGGTAGGCACCTGGGGCACGCGCGCGTTGACGCCCCAGCGTGACTCTGCAAGAGCCGGAGCGCTGCCCGGTTCGAGGCTGCCGTAGGACCCGTGGGCGAACGTGGCCGTTGCAAAGAAGGTGAGGTTATCCACTGGTACCGCGGTCAGCTCAAGCTCGAAGCCGTGGACGTCGGCATCGCCGACGTTTTGCACCGGGAAGGCGAAGCCAGGCGCTGTGGAGTTCGCTGTCAGATCGGAAATCTGGGCCCAGAAATAGGCGGCGTTGAAGCGCACCCGGTTGTCAAACGCTTCGGTCTTCAGCCCGCCCTCATAGGTCCAGTTGTTCTCGGGGGCGTAGGCCGTCAGGGCATCGCCGAGATTGAAGATGGTAATGCCGTTATAGCCACCGGATTTGAAGCCCTTGGCGGCGGATACATAGGCCATCAGGCTGTTGACGCTGCCAAAGGGGCTGAAGGTGTAGTCCAGACCAATTCTGGGCGTGGTTTCGTTGTAGGTGTTGTTGAGAGACACACTGGTCAGGGCCGGGTTCAGGAAGGGCAGGAAAGGCGAACCGGGAGCCTGCACTTCTGCCGTCAGCTGCTGGGCGATGTCAAAGGTCTTTTCATCCCGGACCCAGCGGAGGCCAAGCGTGGCGTTCAGGGCCTCGGTGATCTGGTAGTCAATCTGGCCGAAGACGGCGTAGGAGTCGGTGGTCGCATCAATCTGGCTGGTAGAGATGGGCAGGAAGAAGAACCAGCCGAAGTCCTGATCACCATTCTCGTGGAGGTAGTAAAGGCCGCCCAGATAAGACAACCGGTCATTGAACGCGGTGCCCTGTATCTGCAGTTCCTGCGTCCATTGGTCAGTATCGATGTTGCTGGCTCCAACAATCGTGCCCACGCCGCTGAAGTCCGTGCTGAAGAAGTCCTGGGTATGCACGTAGGCTGTGATAGACCGCAGGGTGGCGTCTCCCAGTTCGTAGGACGCGTTGAGGGAGAGGATGGTCTGCTCCGTTTCACCGCTGGGATTGGCGGTAATCGGCGACGGTGCCGGCGTGGGGTTGGTCGGCGTCGCAATGTTGTAGAACCCGAACGTTGGCACCAGATCGTCCGAGGTGAACTGCTGGTCATCAGGTACGCCAGGAGTCGTCGCCGGAATCAGTGGCAGCGAGTCGTTCGTGCTGTCGATATAGGAAGCCGACAGCAGGATGTCCGCCTTGTCGATGCCCATGTAACGCAGTTTGCTCCGGAACCCCCAGTTCCGCTGGTTGTCGGTGTCCTGCTGGGTGACGACGTTGTAGTACTCGCCGTCCTTGCTGTTGTACATGCCGGAGAGGGATCCGGCGAAGTCGCCGCCCAGGGCCCCGCCCGCGGTAGCGCTGACCGTGGACTGCTCGAAGTTGCCGGCCCCGAATGAAGCGCTGAACCAGGGGTCTCCCCCCGGCGTCCGGGAGATGAACTTCAGGGCGCCCTGGAGGGTATTGCGGCCGTACAGGGTGCCTTGCGGTCCGCGCAGCACTTCGACCCGCTCGATATCGTTCAGGGCCAGGTTGTTGCCGTTCAGCCGGCCGAGGTAGACGTCGTCCACGTAGATGCCGAAGGGCGACTCGGCGACGATCAGGGAGGCGTCCTGCTGCAACGAGCCCCGCAGGGACGGGGACAGGTTGGTTGGCGAGGTGATGTTGTTCGTCATCTTGAGGCTGGGCACGACGAACTGCAGGTCCTGGGAATAGATGATCTGCCGGTCCTTCAGCTGGGTAGCGTCGAAGGCGCTGACCGCCACCGGCACGCTCTGGAGGTTCGCTTCCCGCCGCTGGGCGGTAACGACGATCTCCGGGAGGGCTAACACCGTCTCCGGGAGGGTGTTGGCGTCCTGCGCGAGCAGGGTGGTTGGAGCCGCGGCGCCGATAACCGTCAGGCCGAGCAGCCAGGCGCGCCTAAACCGTGAGCCGGTAGCCGGCGCTACCGCAATCGCTAAAACTTCCATGGGAAGCCCCTTTCAGAGAGTTAATTGAACGGCACAGATGGATAAACTATCACCTGCGCTTTTGCAAGTGGTCGGCCTGCGCGCCGGGATCGCATTACAGGCGAGGTCTGGCCACAGGACCTGCTCCACGGCGAGCATTGGGAGGGGTATAAAACCCCCAGAGATTTTGCGCGGGGCGAGCGCCACCGGGCCGTCTGGGCCGATGGCCGCCTCAAGGAGCAGTTCTGATGGCCACTTCAGGTCAGTCCCGCACCAGCCGCCGCCCGAGCCAGTGACTAAGCCCCAGTGCCGCGATCCCGATGCCGAACAGGCTGAAGCAAATCGGCACCAGCTGCAGCGCCGGTTCACTCCGCCAGAACACGCCGCTATAGGCCTCGAGGGCCCAGGTGTTCGGCGTGGCCCAGCCCAGCTGCTGCAGCCAGTGGGGCATGAAGAAGCGGGGCACCATGCTGCCGCCGATGGCGGACATGATCAGGATGACGACCGTGGGCAGGACCTGGGCCTGGGCCCGCGTCTGGCAGCCTGTCACCAGCAGCAGACCGAGACCCGCGGCGAGCACGGCAGAACTGACGCTGATCATGGCCCAGGGGCCGAGGTTTCCCGGCAGGTCCACGCCGTAGGCCAGCCACGCCACCCCGAAGATCAGGCAGGTCTGGACGAGCCCCTGCAGGACGATGAACAGGAAGCGGCCATTGATCACCACGTCGATGCCCCCGGGTCCCGCCGCGATCCGGTCGAGGATTCCCGCCTCCTGATCGTCCAGTATCCCCAGCGCGCTCTGGGCGGCGGCGAACAGCAGGAACATGAACGCCACGGCGCCCGCGTAATAGGCCACGTTGTTCAGCGCTGCGTTCTGCCCGGCCACGTTGTCCCGCTCCACCAGTTCGTCAAACGTCCAGCCCGCTGGCTGCTCCGTCCCCGCCCGGTTGCGCAGGTCCTTGAGGCCGGCGGCGATCTCCGCCTGCTGCTCCGGCGTGAAGGTGGTGAATGCCGTGCCGATGAGTTCCGCCACCCGGCCCACCGCCAGGTCGGGCAGGGCCGTGAAATAGGCTCGCTGCAGCTGGCCTGAGAGCACCGTGGCGGTCACGCTGCGGGACGGGTCCACCAGCAGCAGCAGCGGGGGCGCTGCCAGGCCCGCAGCGGTGGCCAGATCTTCACCGTCCGCGCGAATGATCAGGCCCACATCCGCTGTGCCCCGGCGGACGAGATCCCGGGCCGACTCCCGGGTCAGTGCGCCCGGTACGGGCCGGATCGCCGGCTCGGCGGTCAGGGCGGCCAGCAGCCGGGTCGACTCGTCACTCTTTACTTCATCCACGATGGCGATGCGCAGCTGGAGCTGATCGCCGGCGGCGGTGGCAAAGATCTCGGCGAAGATCATGAAGAACACTACCGGCACCACCAGTGCCATGAGCAGGGCGCCCCGGTCCCGGAGCAGCAGCAGGAAAGCGGCGCGGAGGATGGCCAGAGTCATTCGTTCGGCACCTGGCCGGTCAGTTCCACGAATACGCCGTGCAGGCCGGGTTGCCGGACCCGCAGCTCGTCGATATCTGCGCCGGCGGCGACCAGCTGGCTGCGCAGCCCGGCCAGCTGCTCCAGTCCGCCCCGCAACCGGCCGACCCAGATGCGGTCCGCGTTGGTCGGGGAGAAGAGGGTGGTGCGCAGGCAGTCCCGGAGCGCGGGCGCCGGGTCCGCCGCCAGCATCAGCAGCACTTCCTGATCGGCGCCGAAGAGCCGGCCCACGAGAATCGGGATCGTATCTGCGGCCCGCACGACCCCGCCCGCGAGCACTGCCACCCGGTCTGCCAGGGCCTCGGCTTCGACGAGATCGTGGGTGGTGAGGATGAGGCCCATGCCCCGGTCCCGAAGGCCCTCGAGGACCCGATGGATGGCCTGGCGCGATACCGGATCCAGCCCGACGGCCGGCTCGTCCAGCAGCAGGAGGTCGGGCCCGTGCAGGGTGCCCGCCGCGATGTTGATGCGCCGTTGCATGCCGCCGGAAAGCGTCGCCACGGGCTCCGCCGCCCGGTCGGCAAGCCCCGACCAGGCCAGTGCGTCGGTAACCGCGGCGGCAATCCTGTCTCTGTCCAGCCCTGCCAGCCGGCCGAGGATCTCCAGATTCGTCCGCACCGGCAGGTGGCCCCAGAGCGCAATGGCCTGGGGCACGAAGCCCACGCGCCGGCGCACCGCCCGCTCGTCCGGGGCCCCGCCACCAATGCGGATAGTGCCGGCGTCGAGCCGCGTGCGACCAGCCAGCGCGCGCAGGAGCGTGGTCTTGCCGGCGCCGTTGGGCCCGAGGAGGACCAGGATCTCGCCCTTGCGGGCCGTGAGATCCGCGCCCGCCAGCGCGGTGCGCTCACCGAAGCGGCGCAGGGCGCCACGGACGACGACCAGGGATTCGGCGGAGATCGTCAGAGACCGAACCGGGCGAACAGATCGCGCTTCTGTCCGAACAGCTTGGCGCCCACGAAGCGCCCGAGAATCTTGCCCGTGGTCATCCAGGCGATGCGCTTGCCACTTTTCCGGTTGGTGAGCAGCTGGTCGACGAGCCAGGGCGTCGAGGTCTCGACGTAGTCACACAGGATGTTCAGCAGCGGGCGGATCTTCTGCCAGTCCTCCGGACTCATCTGCTTCTGCTCGTCGAACCAGTTCTCGGTAATCAGCATGCCCGGACTGATGGTGCCGATCGTGATCTGCGGATTCTGGTTCTCGGCGACGAGGTACTTGGTGAGTAGCAGGTCGGCGGCCTTCGTGGAGCTGTAGACCCCCATGTTGGGCGTCAGGCGCTTGCCGTCCGAACTGCCACCCAGCATGTTGTAGAGCGCGCCGAAGCCCTGTTTCCGGAACCCGGCTACGGCGACCTGGGAACCAAAGATGCTGCCCTTCAGGTTGCCATCCACCAGGGTATGGACGAGATCCTCAGGCAGGTCGTGGACCGCGTGCCGGGACGTGGCGCGCCCTGCGTTGTTGATCCAGAAGTCCACGTGACCAAAGGTGGCGACGGCGTGGTCCCAGAGGGCCTGCACGTTGTCCTTGACGGTGACATCGCAGGTTTTGCCCGTGACTCTGGCGGCGCTCACCGTGGCGAGTTCCGCGACGGCCTGGTCCACGTCGGCCTGGCGCCGGCTGGAGACCACCACGTTGTGACCCCGCTTCAGAAACTCGACGGCCAGGCCACGGCCGATGCCCCGGGTGCTGCCAGTAATGACGACGTTAGACATGCTTAGCCCTGCGCTTCACGATGGATACCGTCCAGGTAATCGGCGGTGATGCGTTCCCATTCCAGTTTCATCCAGGGGCTGAAGTGGTCCGGATCGGCAGCGATTGCCTTTGTCAGGTCCTCCGGCTGCAGCCAGCGGTGGTCCGCGATCTCGGCTGGGTCTGCCACGACGCCGCCAACGGGATACCCGGCGTAGACGTAGCACAACTCGTGTTCCGCACCCACGTCACCGAACCGGGCCTGGTAAGTAAATTTGTAGAGAAACCTGAGTCGGCACTCCACACGCAGTTCCTCCCGCACCCGGCGACGGGCCGCGACGTCTGCGTTCTCGCCCGGTCGCGGGTGACTGCAGCAGGCATTGGACCAGTAGCCCGGCCACAACATCTTGCCCGCGGCCCTTTTCTGGATGAGGACTGCGCCTGCGCCATCGAAGAGAAACACCGAAAAGGCCCGGTGGAGGACGCCCGGGCCAAGATGGCCGGCGGTTTTCGGCACAGTACCGATCTCCCGGTCGGCCTCGTCGACCAGGATCAGCAGGTCTTCGCTGCCGGCTGCGGCGGGAAGCGCATTGTTCATGGCACGTTGCCCGCCGCAATGACCAGCGTGCGGAAGCCCTGCCGTTCAATGGCCTGCTGCACGTCGGCGGTAACCGCCGCGTTACTGCACAGGGCAAGCATTGCACCGCCGCCACCGCCGCCCGTGAGCTTGGCACCCGCGGCCCCTGCATCCCGGGCCACGTTGAGCAGGCGCTCGAGCTCCGGCGTCGAGACCTGCAGCGCATTGAGCAGACCCTGATTGATATTCATGAGGTCGCCGAGCGTCGTCACGTCGTTGTCCTGGATGGCAGACACGGCTTGCAGTACCAGGCCATCGATGTCGTCAAAGATTTTTTCGTAGAGGCGCGGATTGCGCTGGCGGGCCTCTGCGACGTTGGCGACGGTCCGGGCCGTGAGCCCTTCGTTCTTCGTCATGCCCACCACGATCGACAGCGGCACCGGAACATTCAGCAGCTCCACCAGGGGCGGAGTGCCCCGGCGGTAGACCAGGGGTTTGCCGTAGGTGGCCAGCGTGTTGTCGATGCCGCTCGGCTGACCGTGGGCGTTTTCTTCGGACAGGTAGGCGAGGGCATTGACCTCCGCATCCGACAGCCCCAGCCGGAAGTGCAGGTCGAGGGCGCGGACGATGGCCACCGCCAGTGCGGCGGACCCACCCAGGCCCATGCTGCGCGGCACGTCAGGAAAAACCTCGATGCGCATCGCGCGACTGGCGAGACCCAGTTTGTCGAGAATGATGCCCGCGGCCTGCTCGAAGGACCGCCGTTGTTCCGGCGGCTTTGCCAGCTGGTACTCCACGCCCCAGCGCGGAATCAGCAGCTCCACGCCCCGGTCTCCGTCTTCGACTATCGCCCGGACCGTCAGGGGCACTGGAAAACCGATGGCATGCCGGCCGTGCACCACGGCGTGTTCGCCGAGCAGGATGATCTTGCCGAAGCCCACGCCGACGCCGGCCTCCGGCAGGCGGCGAATGCCGGGGTGCTGGTCGGCCGGGGCTGCATCCCGCACCTCGGCCAGGATCTGCTGGGCCTTCCACACCTTGATCTCGCCACTCTGGAGCACGCGCTCCAGTACTTCATTGAAGTGCTCGGCGGGAGCGCCCGCAGCCTTGACCACGCTGCGCGCGTGCAGCGTCATGTGGCCGGCCTGGATCCCGTCGGTGGCGAGCGCCCGGAGCGCGGCAAAGTTCTGCGCCAGGCCGACGGCCGCCATGACCTCGGCAAGCTCCGTGGCAGTCTTCACGCCAAGCAGGCGCAGGTTCATGGCGACGCCGGGGTTCGACTCCAGCGGGCCACCGACTATGCCGACCTTCATGGGCATTTCGATGCTGCCCCGGAGGTTGCCGGCATCGTCTTTCCACCATTCGGTCAGCGCACCGTACCGGCCATGGCGGGCGGCGTAGGCATGGGCACCCGCCTCGATGGCCCGCCAGTCGTTACCGGTCGCCAGCGCCACGGCATCCACGCCGTTCATGATGCCCTTGTTGTGGGTGGCGGCCCGGTAGGGATCGGCGTGGGCAAAATCAGCGGCAATGATCACGCCATCCCGCACCCGCTCGCCGGCATAACCCCGGCCGGCGAGATGCGCGACGGGCAGGGTAACTTCGGCCCGCGCCAGGGCGCGGTCTGCCAGATTCGACAGGATGCGCAGGAAGACCTTGCCCTCGGTGAGTTGCTCGACCAGGGAAGCCACCCCCTCGCACATGCCATTGACGAGATTTGCGCCCATGGCATCCCGCGTGTCGACGAGCAGATGGACCACCAGCATTTCGCCGGGCAGGGACCGCAGCGGGTAGGAGTGCACTTCCACATCCACGGCGCCGCCACCCCGCGCCACCATGCGGGGGTGAAAGCTGTTCGCGAGGTCGAGAATGTCCTGTTTATGTTCCAGCACTGCCGTCCGGGCCCCGGGCAGGTCGGGCACTTCCAGCACCTGGATCTGCCCGATGAGCACGGGCGGGGTCGAGCTTGAGGCAAAGCCGCCGGACGCCCGGGCCAGCTTGGCAGTCGCGCTGATGGCCGCCACGATGGACGGCTCCTCAACCGCCATCGGCACCACGTAATCCTTGCCGTTGATCAGGAAGTTGAGGCCCAGCCCCACGGGGATGCCGAGGACCCCGATGACGTTCTCGATCATCTTGTCCGCGGCCTGCAGATCCAGGGTGGCCTGGCCGGCAGAGAGCAGGTCGAAGTCGGTGTCGCTCAGCAGGCCCCGGTCCCGGACGGCACGCACCCGCTCGGCGACGGACATCTTGTAGAAGTGTGGAATGCGGGATCGGGTCACGGGTTGCCCCAGCTATAACGCGGCGAGACCGTAGCAGGAATGGGCACTGGCCGCCACGTTTCCCGGCCCCGGAATATGCCATCCTAGAGCCATGGAAAAGCCCTGGCTAGGCGAGTACCCACCGGGTGTGCCCGCCACCCTTGATCTGGATCCCACCGAGTCGGTCGTGGACGTGGCCGACCGGGCTCTGGCGCGTTTTGCCAGCCGGCCAGCCTTCAGTAATTTTGGCCACACTATCAGCTACCGGGAGTTCGACGTCCTCCACCGGCGCTTCGCCACCTGGCTGCAGAGCCTGCCCGGAGTCGGCCCCGGGGACCGGGTCGCCATCATGCTGCCCAATCTGCTGCAGTACCCCGTGGCCCTGTTCGGGATCTGGCGGGCCGGGATGGTGGTGGTCAACATCAACCCACTCTATACACCCCCGGAACTCGAACACCAGCTGACCGACAGCGGCGCCAAGGTGCTCATTGTTCTGGCCCAGCGGGCCGGTGTGTTTGTGGAGATCCAGGCCCGGGTCGGGGTCCGGCACGTCCTGGTGACTCAGGTTGGTGACCTGCTGGGTTTGCCCCGCGGCCCGCTGATGAACTTTGCCCTGCGCTATATGAAGCGCAACCCGGCTCATCCGGTCGACGGCTCGGTGGGCTGGTCTGCCGTGCAGGCCTGCAGTCCAGACGACTTCCGGCAGCCGTCGCCCCCGACCGGCGCGGACCTGGCCTGCCTCCAGTACACCGGTGGGACCACCGGCCGTTCCCGCGGGGCGATGCTCACTCATGCCAATCTCGTGGCTAATATCCGCCAGATCAACACCTGGTTCGCTGCCCGGAGCATCCCTGGCCAGGAGATCATGGTCACGCCGCTGCCGCTGTACCACGTGTACGCCCTGATGTGTAACTGCCTGTGCTACGTGGACACCGGCGGGCACAATATCCTGATCACGGATCCCCGGAACCTCAAGGAATTAATCGCCGAGCTGCGGCGCTGGAAATTCACTGCCATCACCGGCGTCAACACGCTGTACCAGGCACTGGTGCAGCACCCGGACATCACCACGGTCGATTTCTCCTCACTGAAGCTTACGTCTGCCGGCGGCATGGCTGTGCTGCCCGCTACTGCGAAGCGCTGGATGGAGATCACCGGCAGCATGATTCACGAGGGTTACGGCTTGTCCGAGACCTCACCGGTGGTCACGTCCAACCCGATCACCCTGACGGAGTACAACGGCAGCATCGGCTTGCCCCTCCCGAACACGGTAATTTCCCTGCGCAACGACGACCTGACGGAAGTTGCGCCTGGCGAGTCCGGCGAGATCTGCGTCCAGGGGCCCCAGGTGATGCTGGGCTACTGGAATGACTCAGTCGCTACCGCCAGCGCGATGACCAGCGACGGCTTCCTGCGCACCGGCGACATCGGCGTCATGGACGAGCGCGGTTATTTCCGCGTCGTGGATCGCAAGAAAGACATGATCGATGTCTCCGGGCTCAAGGTTTATCCGAACGAGATCGAGAGTGCGATCACCCACCACCCCGCGGTGCTGGAGGCGGCCTGCGTGGGCGTGCATGACGACCGGACCGGGGAGGCAGTGAAGCTGTTTCTCGTCCTCAAGCCCGGCCAGAGTCTGACTGTGGACGAGGCCCGCACCTTCCTCCGGGATTTTCTCGCCCCCTACAAGATTCCCCGCCACGTGGAGTTTCGCGATTCTCTGCCCAAGTCCAACGTGGGCAAGATCCTCCGGCGGGAACTGCGCGCTTAGGAGCGGCGACCGGCGGGATCTCCTTCCCGCGAGAATCGAGTCCGCGAGTCTCGAGCGGGAAGGAGATCCCGCCGGTCGCCGCTCCTACCCGGGCTTGGGACCGAGCGCGAGTTCCGCCGCGGACCAGTGGTCGGGGTGGGTCCAGGTGGTGGTGAAGCCGCCCTCCTCAACAGCGGCCAGGCGGTCGTGCAGGGCACGGCGTGCTGCCAGAGCCAGCGCCTTGTAGGCGCGCAGCACCTGGACAGGCCGCTCCAGCAGGGGCGCGAGGAAACTGTCCGTGCAGGCGGCGAGGGACTCCCCGGGACCGCACACCCGTTCCAGCAACCCAAGTTGCAGCGCTTGCGCCGCCGGCAGGCGGCGGGCTTCGAGCAGGAGTGCGAGGCCCCTCGCCGGGCCCAGCAGGGCCAGGAGATCGATGCCGCCGCCCCAGGCCGTGGTGACGTTCAGCTGGGCCTGGAGGAAGCCGATTTCTGTCTGGGGGGTAGCGACCCGCAGGTCGCAGGCCAGGGCGAGCTCGGCCCCGCCGCCCAGCGCGTGGCCGTTCAGCGCGGCCAGCACCGGGACCGGAAAACAGCGCACGGCAGCCAGCGCGGCGCGGGCCCGGCGGGACATGGCCAGTGTGTCGGCTTCACTGCGGACCGCAGCCAGTTCCCTCAGGTCACCACCGGCAGCAAAGCAGCGATCGCCGGCGGCAGTCAGGACGGCGCACTTCAGCGTGGGGTCTGCCGCGTAACGCGTGAAGGTCGCGCCGAGACGGTCCAGCAGTTCGAGGGAAAGGGCGTTGCGCCGCTCGGGACGGTTGATGGTGACCTGCAGCCGGTCACCCCGGTGCTCAACCAGCAGGATGTCGTTCAAAAGTAGAGACGCATGATGCACTCGGCGACGCAGGCCGGGCGCTCCTGCCCCTCGATCTCCACGGAGTATTCCTCGATGAGTTCCAGACTGCCCTTGGCTTCTTCCGCCGAGAGGAGCTTGCAGTGGGCGCGGACGCGGCTGCCGGCCACGACCGCGTTGGGGAAGCGCAGTTTGTTGATGCCGTAGTTGATCACCCGCTGCACGCCGGGCGCCAGGGGCTTGTTCGCGTCGACCAGGCCGCGCAGAAAAGGGTAGAGGGACACCGTGAGGTAGCCGTGGGCGATCGTCTGCCCATAGGGGGATTCGGTGGCGGCTCGCTGGGGGTCCACGTGGATCCACTGGCGGTCCCGGGTGGCAGTGGCGAACCCGTCGATCAGCGCCTGATCAATGGTGAGCCAGTCACTGGTGTGGATTTCCTGGCCCACTCGGGACCGCAGGAAACTGAGGGCGTCGGCAAGCGCCATTAGGTCGTTCTCCGCAAGTTGGACCGCGCTGTATCGCGCTGCAACGATGCTAGCAGAGTGCCCCGCCGGTGGCGCCAGCCCCGGCGCTATACTTCGGTTCACCACCGAGCGGGCGTCACGCCATGGACATGCAACGGAGCCTCACCCCAGTCATCCTGCTGGCGGCAGCCGTCGGGCTGGCTGCCTGCAGCAGCACTGCCATGCAACCCCCCGCCGGCACCACCGGTTCCCCCTCCAGCCCGGGCTCGTCGGGCAGCAGCGGTGCATCGGGTTCCAGTTCCCCCGCGGGCCAGTCGGGAGCGGGCCAGTCGGGAGCGGGCCAGTCAGGAGCGGGCCAGTCAGGAGCGGGTAAGTCTGGATCCAGTCAGTCCGGATCCGGCAAGGCGGGAACTGGCCAGACAGGTGCGGGTCAGACCGGCGGCGGCCCCTCCGCCAGTAGCCCGCCCGGGACCCCGCCGCCCTCCGCCGCCAGTCCCGCGGGCAGTAGTGGGTCCGGTGGCGACCCGGGCGCTGGCTCTGGCGCTGACCCGGGCGCCGTCTTCGATAAATCCCTCGGTGACTTCGACGGCGAGATCGGCCGGGAGCGGGAAGCCATGGCCAAGTCGGGCCAGGGCTCGGGCCGCGCCGCCGAGACGCAGCAAGGCAGTGATACCAGCGCGGTCAAGACCGCTGGCCGGGGCAGCAGCGGTCCGGACGTGAGTGTGTCGGGTCCCGGCATGGGCGTGGGCATCCCCGGCGGCCTGGGCAGCATCGGTGGCATTGGAACCTCCGGCGGCATCGGCGGTGAGGCGGGCACGCCAACCGCTGGCAGCGGCCAGGGCTCCGGCCAGGGCTCCGGCCAGGGCTCCGGCTCGAAAGCAGAGCAGGGTCCCGGTGGCGATCCGGGTGTGGGTCCCGATGGTGAGCCGGGAACACCGGACGACACGGCAGCCGGCGCCCCCGGGTCGGGCGGGCCGGGCACCGGCCCGTCGACCGGTGATGTGAGCGGTGGCGTCAAGGGCTCGGGCGGCAGCGGCGCCGCTCCCGACACCCTGCCGGCGGACATCCCCCGGGATGGCACCGGCGAGGATCAGGTCGCCCGGCAGCTGCGGGAGGCGGCCATGGCAGAGCAGGATCCGGCGATACGCGAGGCACTCTGGGACGAGTACCGCAAAGTCATGGGCATGAAGCCCCAGTGAGCCACCGACTGCAACCGGGCCGACTGCTGACTGTCCTGCTGTGCGCCGGTGCTTTTACCCTGGCTGGCTGTTCCGTGGGCCGCACGATCGATTACGAACAGACCGAACTCATCCGGGCTGCAACCGAAGTGCCGGATGACGAGCGTCTGGACGTCGGCATCATTCTCTTCGACCCGGGCGTAGAGGCTGGCAGCCCGCCCGACGAAAAGAAGCTGGTGTTTCCCGAGGTGCGCCAGGCCGAGGCGCGTTACATGCCGTACCAGCTGAAGAACACGCTGGAGGGCAGTGGTCAGTGGGGCTCGGTGTGGGTGGTTCCGGAACGGTCCGAGGCCGTCGACGTGACCGTCTGGGGCCGGATCGACAAGTCCGACGGCCTCGATGCCGTGCTGCGCGTGGGCGCCTGGGACGCCACCGGCCGGGAGTGGCTGAACAAGAAGTACGCCACGACAGTGCCCGAAAAGGCCTACTCGAAGTACCGGGAGACGGGCCAGGATCCCTACCAGAGTCTTTATAACGAGATCGCGAACGACCTGCTGGAAGTCCGGCAGGGGCTGTCCCGGAAGGAACTCGCCACGGTGCGCAACGTTGCAGAGCTGCGCTACGGCGCCGCACTCGTTCCGGCGGCCTTCGCGGAGCTGCTCGAGCAGGACAAGTCGGGCATCTACCGGCCCCGGCGCCTGCCGGCCGCCGACGACCCGATGGTCGGGCGGATGCGCGCGGTGCGGGAGCGGGAATACGCGCTTCTGGATGCGCTCAACGAGTACTACGCGAATCTTTATTACGAACTCGGCAAGCCCTACGAAGACTGGCGGAAAATGTCCCGGGAGGAAATGATCCGCTATCAGGATCTGCGCCGCTCGGCGTTCGTGCGCGGAGCAGCCGGCGCTGCCGCGCTGCTGGCGGCCATCCTCTACGAGAGTAGTGGTGGCAGCAATAGCGCCGTCACCATGGCCGGGGTCCTCGGTGGCTTCGAAGGCATCAAGAGCGCCATGGATAAAGGCGCGGAAGCCAGCGTGAGTCTCGATGCCCTCAAGGAGGCCGGGGCCGGGTTCAATGCGGAGGCGGAACCGTTGGTCGTCGAAGTGGAAGGGCAGACCCGGCGCCTCACCGGCACGGCCGAAGCCAGATACAAAGAATGGCGACGGCTGCTCCGGGAAATCTACGCGGCTGAAACCGGCGTGCCGGTGCCCGAGCCCCAGGTCGAGCCCCAGGTCGAGCCCCTGCGCGCGCCCGGGCTGGCGCCGCAGTAGCGCAGTGGTCAGCTTGATGAAGGCCCGCAGCCCCCAACTCGCCGCGGGTGAGCTACTGGCGGGGCGCTTTCAGCTTCAGCGGCTGCTGGGCCGTGGCGGCAGCGCCGAGGTCTGGGCGGCCACGGACCGCAATACCGGCAGCGAGATTGCCCTGCGTATTCTGGCCGCCGCCGACGACGCGGCGGCAGCCGCGCTCGTCCTGGGTCTGCAGGACGACGCGGACCGGCTGAGCCGGCTGGTTCACCCGGGCATCGTCCGGCCGCTGGCCGTCGTTGCCGACGGCAGCCGGGCCTGCGTGGCCCTCGAGCTGGCTGCCGGCGGCACCCTGGCCGATCTCCGTGGTGCGGGTTATCAGCGGATCGTCAGCGCCATCCGCGATGTGGCGGACGCCCTCCAGTATGTCCACGCTCAGGGCCTCACCCACGGTGACCTGAAAGCGGGCAACGTGCTCCGCGATGCCCGCCCCGCTGCCCAGGGACGCTGGCGGCTCACGGACTTCCGCAGCGCCGCGCTGCCGGATTCCGACGCGGCCCCGGTGTCGCTCTCCAGCGTCAGTCCCCAGCAACTGGCAGGCTCGCCGCCAACTGCAGCGGACGACATCTACAGTCTCGGCGCTCTGCTCTACGACCTGCTGGCCGGCCACCCGCCGTTCCACCCGGGTATCACGGCCGCCCGCATCGAGTCCGAGGTGCCGGCCCGCCTCGGCGTGGACGGTCAGGGTCAGGCAGTGCCCGAGGCGCTGACCCGACTGGTTGCGGTGCTGCTCGAGAAGACGCCTGCCCGGCGGCCCGGCAGCCTGGGCTCCATTCGGGCCCTGCTCGCCGAGATTGCTGCTGATGCGGCCCGCAGCCCGACGCCTCTCCCGACCGCCAGTCCGCTGCCCGGGCTGTCCCCGGCAGCCATGCCGTCGGCAGGCCACCCGGCTGGCCGTCCGGGAGCCCGGGTACCGGTCCTGGTGGTCATTGGCTTCCTGGCCCTGCTGGCGGGCGTCGTCGCGGTCGTTTTCTGGCTGCCCCGGGTCGTGACGGAGCGGGGGCCGTTGCCCGCAGCCGGCCCCCGGCCGCCCGTCGCGGCGCCCGCGGCACCC
>SHZI01000002.1 GCA_009692345.1 Gammaproteobacteria bacterium
GCGACCATTGCCTCGCCGGTTTCCGGCCGCCTGATCAATACCGTGGGGACCCGCAACATCGTCATCGTCAGCCTGACGATGGTCGTGGCGAGCGTCCTGCTTTTCGCTTTCGCGCCCATCTCGGTTCCGGTGTTTATCCTCGCGAGCATCATCGGCAGTACGGGCCTGGGCGGCGTTCTTGGCGCCCCCCTGCGCCTCGTTATCCTCGACAACTGCCTGCCTGCTGAGCGGGGTTCGGCGCAGGGCCTCCTCAGCAACCTGACCTCTATAGGCCGCCTGTTGGGCGCTACCTTTGTGGGTAGCGTTGCCGCGTCGGCGGGCGGGGGTATCCAGGGCTACCAGGCGGCCTTCATGGGCATCGTGGTAGTGGCAGCGGCAATGCTGGCGCTCGGCTTTGTCCTGGCCCCCCCGGCAGCCACACAGCCGCTACACCCGGACCAGGCGCCAATGAGACCCTAGTCGGGCAGGAGTTGCCGGTGTCGTTCCGCAGCAGACTACTGGTGACTCTGTTGGTGGTCTTCTCGTCGACGGCCACTTGGGCAGCCCCCCCAAGGCCATTACCGCTTTCGAACTGACGAACCAGGACGGCCAGCCCTTTCGCCTCAGCCCGCTCCGGGGCACACCGGTGCTGGCGTTTTTCGGTTTTGCCCATTGCCCTGACATCTGTCCAATGACGCTGGGGCAACTGCAGGCCGTCGTCAGCTCTCCGGACAGCACGTTGAACCAGGCCCGGGTGGTAATGCTCAGCGTTGATGGCGCCCGGGACGCGCCCGCCGCCCTCAAGCGCGATCTGGCGCCCGTCAGCCCCGCCGCTGCCCGACCGCCGTCTCTTTGGGCGCCGCCTCGCGCTGCTCCTGATTCGCCAGCATCTCGCCAATCAGCGACTCGACAAACGCGAACCGCGCCTCCGGTTCTTCCATCTCGGCTGAAAACCGGAATTTCTGCTGCCGGTCGAGGCGGTAGGTCATCGGGTCACTCCGCACCCGGGTCACGATCCACGCCGGGCTGAGGGTCGTTCGGGGTCCGAACTCGACAAAGCCACCCATCGCGCTGGCATCCAGCCGGCGGATGGACAGGGGCTCCGCCCGCAGGCGCAGCGCCGTCATCCGGAACAGGTTGCGGGTGGCCTCCGGCAGCGGGCCAAAGCGGTCCACCAGCTCCACCTGCAATTCCCGCAGCGCCTCATTGCTGCGCGCACTGGCAATCCGCTTGTAGTGGACGAGACGCAGGTGCACGTCGTTCAGGTAGTCGTCAGGGAGGAGGGCGGGGAGATGCAGGTTGATCTCGGTCACCGGCGCCATGGCCGTGTCCAGGTCGGGCTCCAGACCTTCCTGCAACGCCTTGACCGTCCGGGCCAGCATGTCGTTGTAGAGTTCGAAGCCGATCTCCTGAATCTGGCCGCTCTGGTCCTCGCCCAGCAGTTCGCCCGCGCCCCGAATCTCCATGTCGTGGGTCGCCAGCATGAACCCGGAGCCCAGGTCTTCCAGGGCGGCGATGGCATCCAGCCGCTTGATGGCGTCGGCCGTCAGCGCCTCGCGCGGTGGTGCCAGCAGGTACGCAAACGCCTGGTGGTGTGACCGGCCAACCCGGCCGCGCAGCTGGTGCAGCTGGGCGAGGCCGAAACGATCCGCCCGATTGATGATGATCGTGTTCGCGGACGGGATGTCGAGGCCGCTCTCGATGATGGCCGTGCACACCAGGATATGGAAGCGCCGGTGGTGGAAGTCGAGCATGATCTGCTCCAGATCCCGTTCCCGCATCTGCCCGTGGGCCACTTCCATGTGCGCCTCTGGCACCAGCTCGGCGAGCTGGGCCGCGATCTTCTCGATGTCCTCGATATGGTTGTGGACGAAGTAGATCTGACCGCCCCGCTTCAGTTCCCGGAGGCAGGCTTCCCGCACCACCCGGTCTTCAAACCGGGTGACGAAGGTTTTGATGCTCAGCCGGGTTTCCGGCGGCGTGGCAATCAGTGACAGGTCCCGCAGGCGCCCGAGGGCCATGTTCAGCGTGCGGGGAATCGGCGTGGCCGTCAGCGTCAGCACATCGGCCTCGATCCGGAGTGCCTTCAGCCGTTCCTTGTCCCGGACGCCGAAGCGGTGCTCTTCGTCGACGATGATCAGTCCCAGGTTCTTGAAGCGCATGTCGCCCTGGAGCAGCCGGTGCGTGCCGATGACGATATCCACGCTGCCGGCTGCAGCGCCTGCCATGACCTTGCGGCTTTCCTGGGCCGAGCGGAAGCGGGACAGCACCTCCACCGTGACCGGCCAGTCGGCGAAGCGGTCCGCAAAGGTCTGGTAGTGCTGCTGGGCCAGCAGGGTGGTCGGCACCAGGACCGCCACCTGCCGTCCCGAAGACACCGCCATGAAGGCCGCGCGCAGCGCCACTTCGGTCTTGCCGAAGCCCACGTCGCCGCAGACGAGCCGGTCCATCGGTTTGCCGTTGGTGAGATCACTCACCACGGCCTCGATAGCGCGGGCCTGATCCTCGGTGGGCTCGAAGGGAAAGCCCGCGGCGAAGGCGGCGTAATCGTGCTGGGTCGCTGCTGGCCTAACGGTCTGCCGGGCGGCCCGCTTGGCATAGAGTTCCAGCAACTCCGCCGCAACATCCCGGATGCGGGCGGCGGCCTTGCGGCGGGCCTTGTCCCACTGATCCCCGCCCAGCCGGTGCAGGGGCGCTTCTTCGGCGGACGTCCCGGTGTAGCGGGACACCATGTGCAGCGAAGCAACGGGCACGTGGAGCAGGTCGCCCCCGGCGTATTCCAGAGTGAGGAATTCCGTCGCCAGGCTATCGATGGTGAGGGTCGTCAAACCCCGGTAGCGGCCCACACCGTGGTTCACATGCACGATGGGGTCGCCCCGGTGCAGGTCGGTCAGGTCACTGAGGATCTGTTCCGGGTCCCGGACGCGACGTTGACGGCGCCGGCTGCGGGGTCGCTCGCCGTAGAGCTCCCGCTCCGTGATGAGCGCAATGTTGGCGTCCCGGAGCAGCAGCCCCTGACTCAGCGGGGCAATACCCACCATGGCTGGGCGTGCGGAACTGAGGAAGTCCTGCCAGCTGGCAGCCTCGCCGGAGGGCACGGCTTCCTGGCGCAGAAGGTCGGCGAGCATCTCCCGGCGACCGGCCGACTCGGCCGCGAACAGAATCCGGCCCGTGAAGCTGCGGACGAAAGCCCGCAACCGGTGTGTGGGCTCCTCGGCGTGTGGCTCCAGCAGCAATTGCGGTAGCGGGGCAAGGCCCGCCGTGGCGGCACGTTGCTCGCTGACCGTGGGGTCCGGTGTGCCGGGATCGAGGACCAGCAGCGGGGCGCCAGCCAGGCGGCTGAGATGCTCCTCCGGCGTGCCGTTGAGTTCGCCAGGGTCCAGTGCCGGACGTTCCGAATCCTCCCGGGAGTCCTGGAACCGCTCGTTGATCTGCTGCCAGGTGGGTGCCAGGAGTCCTTCAGGCTCGCCCAGTGTGATTGTGAGGCGGTCTTTGGGCAGGTAGTCCCAGAGCAACGCCGTGCCTTCAAAAAAGAGTGGCAGGTAGTTTTCCACGCCCCCCGGCATGCGGCCCTCGGACACTTCCCGGTAAATGATGGACCGGGCGGGATTGCCCTCGAAGCGCCGGCGGTACGCCTGGCGAAACTGCTTGATGGCGACCGCGTCCACCGGCATTTCCCGCGCCGGCAGGGTTTCCAGTGATTGCAGCACCGCGCCTGACAGTTGGGTGTCCGGATCAAACTGCCGCAGGGTGTCGATCTCGTCATCGAGGAAGTCCACCCGCACAGGCAGGCCGGAGCCCATGGGGTAAAAGTCGAGGAGCGAACCACGCACCGCGAAATCCCCGTGCTCCAGCACCTGGGAAACCCGCTGATAGCCGGCGGCTTCGAGCTGCAGGCGCAATTGCTCGGGCCGCAACTTCTGGCCGGTGGCCAGTGACACGCTGTAGCCGCCGATGTACTTCACCGGTGGCACCCGGGGCAGCAGCGTGGAAGCCGCCACGATCAGGGTGTCGATCAGCCCGGATGCCACATCCCTCAGGATCGTGAGGCGGCGCGAGATCAGGTCCTGGTGGGGGCTGAAGGTGTCGTAGGGCAGGACTTCCGTGTCGGGAAACAGCGCGATGCGCGCCGCCCCGCTGGCAAAAAAGCGCAGCTCCGCTTCGAGGGCTTCCGCCCGTGCGACCGTGGGCACGATGATTAGCCAGAAGGCTGTGCTGGATGGGCGCAGCGTGGCCAGACCCAGGGCCTGGCCGCAGTCGGCCAGGCCCGCCCAGTCGCGGCGGCCGCCGGGGGCGGTGGGCAGCGGCAGGGGCAGGGGCAGCAGTGTTGGGGAAAGAGACGTGGTGCCGGTCATAAGAACCCGCTCTTCGGCGGGCGGGCATTATCCCACTGATGGCCCGTGAGCGGGGCCTAGCGACGAACCGAATGCAGAACGTGGTCGTACTCGAAGTAAACGCTAAAGCCGGTGTAGTCCCAGCGCGTGATCGGTGGCTGGCCGACAGCACCCGAGCGCGAGGCAGGTGGGCCAAAGCGCGCTTCGACACTGGCCATGCTGCTGCCGCGTTTCGGCCGCTCTGCACTCGTGGGCTGGGCTGCGTCGACGCCCTCGATCAGCAACGTGTCCGCCAGGGCAGTGGGGTAAGGGCTGAACAGGCTCCCGGCGATTGCCAGGACAATGACGAGGGCTCGTGTGTTTGCAGCCATGCTAACCTCTCCTTACGCTTGCACTGCCGAATATAGCACTCGGTCTTCTCTTAGATAAACGATCTATCCCATGGACGTGGCTGGAGAAATGAGCTACCCGCCTGGTCCTCCCGGGATCCGCTTTCCCACTGCTCTGCAGGTGGGCCGGCTGGTGCGCCGCTATCAACGCTTCCTGGCCGACGTGGAACTGCCGGACGGGAGCACGGTGACCGCCCACTGCCCCAATACCGGGGCGATGCTGGGTTGCCAGACCCCGGACTCCCGAGTGTGGCTGAGCCCGGCAGCCCGGCCTGGCAGGCGCTGCCCGTTTACCTGGGAGCTGGTGGAGGTCGAGTCGGGAACCCTGGTGGGGGTGCACACTGGCCGGACCAACCAGCTGGTCGCTGCTGCCCTGCGTGCAGGCCTGGTCGCTGAACTGTCTGGCTATACGTCATTCCAGGCGGAGGTCACCGTGCCCGCAGCAGGGGTCCGGTTCGACTTTCTCCTCCGGGGACCTGAATTGGTGGACTATTACCTTGAAGTCAAGAATGTGACCGCGGCGGTCACCGACCGGCGCGCGATCTTTCCCGATGCGGTGAGCACACGGGCGGCCCGCCATGCCCGGGAGCTGGCTGTCCTGCGGCGGGCAGGTGCCCGTGCCGGCGTGCTCTTTTGCGCTCAGCGTGCCGATGTCGATGTCGTGGCGCCTGCCGACGACGTGGATCCTGACTATGGCCGGGCGCTGCGCGCCGCTGTTGCTGACGGCGTAGAGGTCCTGGCCGTCGGTGCGGCGGTGACTCCGGCTGGCATCTGGATCGACCGCCGGATTGCAGTGGATCTCTGCTGATGATGCGACCCGCCACGGTCTGGATTGCCCTGCGTTACCTGGGCGCCCAACGGACGAACCAGTTCGCCTCCCTGGTGGCCCTGGCCTCTGTGATCGGCGTGGCCCTCGGCGTGGCGGCTCTGATTGTCGTCCTCTCAGTCATGAACGGTTTTGAGAACGAGCTGCGGTCCAGACTCGTGGCGATCACCGGGCATGCCGCGGTACTGACGGGAAACCGGCAGCCGGCCTGGCGTGACCTGCTGGCCGATGTGCAGGGGTTCCCGGGCGTGGAATCGGCAGCGCCCTATATAGAACTGGAAGCCATGGTGGCGGTTGGTGGTGAGCTGGCCGGCGCCATCATTGAAGGCGTTGATCCGACGCGCAAGGCGCCCATAGCCGGCCTTGAGGGAGCGCTGACCGGGGGTTCCCTGGGCGACCTCGCACCCGGTTCCTGGCGGGCCCTGCTGGGGCGCGCCCTTGCCGTCCGCCTGGGCGTGGGCACCGGCGATACCGTGCGGGTGCTGGTCCCTGCCCGGGATGCCCGGGGCCGCGTCACACCCCGCCTCCGGGAACTGACCATTGCGGGAATCTTTGAGGTGGGTGTCCGGGACCACGATGCGGTGCGGGTGCTTGTGAATCTGTCCGACGCGGCAGTGCTGGCTGGCCTCAGCGCTAACGTCACGGGTATTCGTCTTCAGACCACCGACATTTTTTCGGCACCGCAGATCCTGCAGCGCTGGCTCGCGCACTGGACAGCAGGTGGGCGGAGTGCGCCCGACACCACCGACTGGACGCGAGATAACGCCACCTACTTCCGGGCGGTGCGCATTGAGAAGACCATGATGACCCTGCTCCTTTCCCTGATCGTGGCAGTGGCGGCCTTCAACATTGTGGCCACGCTGGTGATGGTCGTCACAGACAAGCGCCCGGGGATCGCCATCCTGCGCACCCTCGGCTTCTCAGGGCGCGCGGTGGTGGCGATGTTTGCCCTGCAGGGCATCCTGATCGGCTGGGCAGGTGTGCTGATGGGCATTGGCGGCGGGGTCCTGCTGGCAACCAACATCGGGACAGTGGCCCCGGCGCTGGAGCGGCTCTTCGGTTTTCAGTTCATGCCAGCTGATATTTACTACCTGACTTCACTGCCTGCAGACCTGAAGGGCGGGGATCTTTTCTGGGTCAGCTTCATCGCCCTCGCGCTGACAGCGTGTGCAACGATTTATCCCGCGCTGCGTGCGGCGGCCGTGGCCCCAGCTGAAGTTCTGCGGTACGAATAGGAACGTTGCGAGTATGTTGCACCCCTACGAGCTGGCCATCGCACTCCGTTACGTCCGGTCGCAGAACAAGAACCAGTTCATCTCCTTTATCTCAGTCATCTCGATGGCCGGCATTGCGCTTGCCGTTGCGATCCTGATTATCGTCCTGTCGGTGATGAACGGTTTCGAAGCGGAGGTCCGTAACCGGATTCTGCAGGTGGTTGCCCACGCGTCAATCACCGGCCTCGACGGCCGGATCAGCGACTGGGAGTCGCTGGCCGCCGTGGCTGGCCAGGATCCCGAGGTAAAAGCCGTTGCCCGGTTCGTCGATGGCCAGGCCATGCTTCTGGGCCCTGTTGAGATCCGTGGTGTCCAGCTGCGGGGCGTCGATCCGGCGGCCGAGCTCAAGACCTCCGCGCTCGGCGGCCTGATGGTCGCTGGCACCCTGGACGGGCTGAAGCCTGGCGGCTTCGGGATCGTCCTGGGCAAGACTCTGGCGGAGCAACTCGACGTGCAGGTCGGAGATGCCGTGATCATGCTGGTCTCCCAGGGCATTACCACTCCTGCCGGGGTTGTGCCCCGCATGCGACGCTTCCGGGTGACCGGCATCTTCTATGCGGGCATGTACGAATTCGACCGGGCGCTGGCCTTTATCAACATCAGTGATGCCCAGCGGCTGCTGCGTTTTGGTGAGGATGTTTCCGGCGTGCGCCTCGCTATCCGCGATCCCCTGCAGTCGGCGACGGTGGTCCGTGCCGTGGCCAACGCCTGGGGTGGCGGGGTCTACGTTACTGACTGGACCCGGGAGCATGGCAACTTCTTCCGCTCAATCCAGCTGACGCGGTCCATTGTGTTTGTAATCCTGCTGCTCGTAGTCGGCGTTGCCGCCTTCAATATTGTGTCCACACTGGTGATGGTGGTCCGGGACAAGCGGGGCGAGATCGCCATTCTCCGGACACTCGGCGCAGCGCCCGCTGCTATCCTCACCATCTTCGTCCTACAGGGGGCGGTGGTTGGCGTTGTGGGGACAGTCGTGGGCGTCGTGTGTGGGGTCCTGGGTGCCTGGAACGTGAGTGCGATCGCCGCGTTCATCGAGCGGCTTTCGGGCTTGCAGTTCCTGGCGCCCGATGTCTATTTCATCAGCGAGTTGCCGAGCCGCCTGCTCTGGGCAGATGTCTGGCAGATTGCGGGCATTGCCCTGCTACTGGGCCTGGTTTCGACGATCTATCCAGCCTGGCGGGGCGCTGTCACAGCACCGGCGGAGGTGTTGCGTTATGCATGAAGTGCCGGCGATAGAATGTCGCGGTCTCTGCAAGTCATTTGCCGAAGGCGCCGCACCCCTGGAGGTTCTCAAGGGTATCAATCTCATCGTTGCCCGCGGGGAGCGGGTGGCGATCGTGGGTCCGTCCGGGGCGGGCAAGACCACTCTGCTGCAGCTCCTCGGCGGGCTCGACACGGCCACGTCCGGCCAGGTGCTGATCTGCGGCCAGGACATGGCGGCGACCGGGGATGCGGAGCGCGGCCGCATCCGTAACCAGCATCTGGGTTTTGTCTACCAGTTTCATCACCTGTTGCCGGAGTTCACGGCCCTCGAAAATGTGGCTATGCCCCTGCTGGTGCGGAGGGAGTCACTCGACGCCGTCCGGGCCCGGGCCCGTCAGGTTCTGGAGCGCGTGGGTCTCGCTGATCGGCTGGAGCACAGGCCGGGCGAGCTGTCAGGTGGGGAGCGTCAGCGGGTTGCGGTGGCGCGGGCCCTCGTGACGGAGCCTGCTGTCGTTCTGGCTGACGAACCCACGGGCAATCTCGACCGCAAAACGGGCGACAACGTGCTGGAACTGCTGCTGACGCTGAATCGGGAAGTGGGCGCCAGCCTCGTGATCGTCACTCACGACCCCCGTATCGCCAGCCGGATGAACCGGGTGCTGCGCCTGACCGACGGCGGCCTCGAAGATGCTACGGCTGACTACCGCGGCGACGCGCTTCCCGGTGTCGCAAGCGCCGCTGCGTCATAAGTCGCCAGGCGGTATTGCTTAGCAGGTAGGCCGCACCGGCCAGCATCAGTCCCGTCACGACGGCGCCCAGCCACAGCGGACGCCACGTCTCAGCCAGCGCCAGCGCCAGTTCTATCCAGGGCTGGCCCAGGTGGAGATCCGAGGGGGGGAGCTGCATCAGGAAGCTGCCCAGCATGTACTCACCATAAATTATCGGGCCGTAGGTGAGCGGATTCGCGATCCAGGTGCTGACCACGGCGACGGGCAGGTTCACCCGGAGCAGCAGCGCGGCCAGCACCACCACCGGCGTGTGGCCCAGAAAGGGCAGGACACCCACAAAGAGCCCGAGCACGAGGCCACCAGTAACGCTGCGCCGGTTGATCGAGAAATAGACGGGGTGGGCCAGCAAGGCCCGAAAGGGCCGGAGATACCACGCCGCACCCTCCTGATTCCCGCGATATGGGGCAGATAGTCGCCTGAAGAATTTGCGGGGCATCCGGTACCTTTAAACCCAGTAGCGTCTTTAACCCCCCATTATCCAGAGTCTGGACCTGAATTTGCCATGGCCCTGGCAGCCAGTTTCACGCTTGTGCTTGCCGGCATCCTGCTCTGGAGCCCGGTTCTACTCATCTCGGCTCACCAGGCACTGGTGCTGTTGCTGGTGGCTGCCGCTCTCGCGGGCTGGCGGGGCGGACCGCGACCGCTGGCCATAACGCTGCTGGCGGGTCTGCCCCTGGTTCTGGTGGCAGCCTCACTGGACAGCCTGCTGCGGGAGCCCTGGCCTGCCGGGTCTGCGACGCCCCTGGGCTCTGCACCAGACCTTCTCGGGTCTGGAAGTGTCTGCGAGTTTCCCCGGGCGCAGCCGGGTTCCCGGCGCTTCATCCTGATCGCTGATGACGAGTCGCGCAGCCGTGGCGTTCCGGAGCGGGTGCTGGTCAGCTGGTACGAGAGCAGCACCTGGCCCGGGGCGATGCCGGAACCCGGCCAGCGGTGGCGGCTCAACCTGCGCCTCAGGCCGCCCCGGGCTCTCAGCAATCCGGGTGGCTTTGACTATGAGCGGTGGCTCTTCAGCCAGCACATCGGCGCGACGGGTTGGGTCCGGGAGTCCGCGGCGAATGGCCGTCTGCCGGGGAGCACGCCGGATTGTCCCGCAGCGGGCTGGCGCGCGGAGATTGCCAGGCAGATTGCCGCTGCACTGAAGGGCAGGGACGCAGCACCCTATGTACTGGGGCTCGCCATCGGTGCTTACCAGGCTCTGCCCGAGAGCGAATGGGACAAACTCCGGCGCACCGGCACGATTCACCTGATCTCCATCTCGGGCTTCCACATCGCCCTGGTCGCGGGTCCCGCAGCCTTGCTGGGACTGGTCCTTGCCAGGTTTCTGCTCGCGGCAGGTTGCCGCTGTCGGCCGCGCGTCCTGGCTGCCTGGACAGCGCTGCTTGCCGCCAGCCTCTATGGCGCACTGGCCGGCTTCAGCGTGCCTACCGCCCGGTCAGTGCTCGCCGTGGGTCTCCTCGCCGTGCTGGCCACCTGCCGACGGCGCATCTCGGGTGCCGAGTTTCTCTTCACTGTAGTCCTGGGTGTGTTGCTGATCGAACCACTCGCGCCACTGGTGCCGGGGTTCTGGCTGTCTTTCGCGGGGGTGACGGTGCTCGTCGCGGCAGGAATGGCGCTCCGAACCGGGACGGGTGCGCCAGGTTCCGTCCGCCTGCTTCTGGTAACCCAGGCGGGCATGACGGTGGGGCTTGCGCCACTGCTGGTGCTCTTCTTCGGTCAGATTCCCCTGAGCGGGACGCTGGCCAATCTGGTGGCCGTCCCGGCGTTCACCTTGGTCCTGCTGCCAGTGACGCTCATCGGGACCGCGACGGTGGTGGTTGCGCCCCGGGCCGGGGCGGCCATTCTCGGAATGGCGGCAGACTGCTTCGACGTCTGGCGCTGGTTCCTGGACTGGTGCGCCAGTCTGCCGATGGCGGTGTGGTACCTGCCCGAGCCACCGCTGGTCGCCATCCTGCTGGCCGGTGTCGGGGTAGTCTCCGCCCTCTGGCCACCCCCCTGGCCCCTGCGCTGGCTTAGTCTCGGCATGCTGGCTGGCCTCATGGCTGCCAGCAGCGGGCCCGTGCCGCCTGGAGGCCTGCGTGTCACTGTCCTCGATGTGGGGCAGGGGCTGGCCGTTCTGCTGCAGACGGCCGGTCATACGCTGCTTTACGACACCGGTCCCGCGTTCCGGAACAGTGATGCGGGAGAGCGAGTCGTGGTTCCCGCACTGCAGGCGCTGGGCGTCCGGACCCTGGACACTCTGCTCGTGTCCCACGCTGACGCCGATCACCGCGGTGGCGCTGCCAGCGTTCTGGAGCGCTATCCGGCCCACCGCTTGCTTGGTGCCGGCCCCGACCATCAGCAGTGGACTCCCTGTCGGGCGGGAAGCAGCTGGTGGTGGGACGGTTTCACCTTCGAGATCCTGCATCCCGCTGCCGACTCCCGGTGGTCGGACGACAACGCGAGATCCTGCGTGCTCCGCGTCTCCGGCGCCGGGGTGAGCTTGCTGTTCCCCGGCGATATCGAAGCCGGTGTCGAGCGTGATCTGGTGGCTCAGGCCGGCCTTAGTGGCGCGGATCTGGTGGTAGCTCCCCACCATGGGAGCCGGACCTCATCCTCGGCCGAATTCGTTGCGGCCACGAGGCCACGTTATGTGGTCTTTGCGACGGGCTTCCAGAATCGCTGGCACTTTCCGGCCACGGAAGTGGTCGAGCGCTGGCGAGAGGCCGGCGCCTGTGTGCTGGACACCGGAGCCGACGGTGCGCTGCAGTTCGAAGTGACGCCCGGCACCAGTCTCCGTCTGGTGAGCCGGCAGCGCGCTGTCGCGCCGGGTGTCTGGGTGGCGCGGCCCGGTGCAGCGCCGCCCTGCAAGTGACGCTGCTGCCTGGCTGGTCCTGTGACCACCCAAGGACGCCGATGTATAGTGGCACTCGTCTGGTTGGGAACGGGTGCTCATGCTCGAGATCGTGATTGCTGGCGGCTGGGTCATGGTGCCTATCATCCTGTCTTCCGTGCTGGCCGCCGCCATCGTCCTGGAGCGTCTTTGGACCCTCCAACCCGCCCGGGTCGTGCCGCGGGACCTGTCCCGCAAGGTGTGGGACTGGGTCAGCAGCAACCAGCTGAACCCGCAGCACATCCAGGAGCTGCGGCTGAACTCGCCACTGGGGCAGATTCTGGCTGCCGGTCTCGCCAGTCGCCAGCAGGATCGGGCCACGATGAAAGAGGCCGTTGAGGATACGGGGCGACACGTCGTCCACGAACTGGAGCGCTACCTCAATACACTGGGCTCCATTGCTGCGGTCTCGCCGCTACTCGGCCTGCTGGGGACTGTCACCGGCATGATCCGGACGTTCGGGGCGCTAACCTCCGGTGGCGCAGGGGACCCGGCTTCGCTGGCTGGCGGCATCTCGGAGGCCTTGATCACAACGGCTGCGGGCCTGATGGTGGCGATCCCCGCCCTGATTGCCTATCGCTATCTGCGCGGCCGCGTCGACACGCTCATCGTGCAGATGGAGAAGGAAGCCATCGCTCTGGTCGAGGCTCTGCAGCGCAAACAGTTCGTCGACACCCTGGGCCGGTCCAGCAATGCGCCAGCGGCGCAGGTTGGCACCCGCACTGCAGCCCCGGCAAGCGGCTACTGACGTGAGGATGCGCAGGTCCACCACGCGGGACGAGCCGGAGCTTAACGTCGTCTCCCTGGTCGACGTGGTCCTGCTCCTGTTGATTTTCTTCATGCTGACGACGACCTTCGTGCGCCCGTCGCAGATCGCAATCCGGCTGCCGGAAGCGGGCGTCAGTTCTGATGTGGCGATGGACGGGCAGGAGCTCGAGATCTCCGTGACCGGTAAAGGCGAGTTCCGGGTGAATGGCCGCCCGCTGGTCGACTCCCGTCCTGAGACTCTGGAGGCAGCGATTCGCAAGGTCGTGCCCGACGTCCTCCCGCGGCACGTGACGCTCAGCGCGGATGGTCGTGCCAGTCATCAGGAGGTCGTCACGGCGATGGACGTGGCTGGCCGTCTCGGCTTTGTCGAAGTCCGCATTACGACGGTACGAGCGCGGCCGCCGGAGTGAGAGGATCGTGAGCGCCCCCGGTTCGCCCAGCGTAGCGCCAACGGTGATTTACCGGCGCCTTCTCGAGTATGCACGGCCGCACTGGCCCGTCTTCATTATCGCGGCGCTCGGCATGGCGTTCTATGCCGCTACGGATACCGGCTTCGCCTGGCTGATCAAGAACCTGCTGGTCAGCGTCAATGCGCCCGGTACCGCAGTAACCCCGGAGGCAGAACGGATCCGGGACTGGCTGCCGCTGGCGATCCTCGTGCTCTTCCTGGTGCGTGGCACGGCAGAGTTCGCGGCCGCCTTCAGTATCAGCTGGATCGGGCGTCGCGTTGTCAAGCATCTCAGGGCGCTTGTTTTCGACAAATTCCTGCACTTGCCGACGCGATTCTTCGACGGGACGTCCACCGGGCAACTACTCTCCAGACTCACCTTCAATATTGAGCAGATAGCGGACGCGGCATCCAACGTGGTGACCGTTCTGATCCGGGACAGCCTGACGGTAATCGGGCTGATTGCCTACATGGTCTATCTCAGTCCGCCCCTGTCCGCGTTTGTCTTTCTGGTTGCGCCCTTGCTGGCGGTACTCATCCGGATCCTGAGTCGCATGTTTCGCCGGCACAGCACCCGGATTCAGGAATCGATGGGCGAACTCACCCGGATCACCGGTGAAACCCTGCAGAGTCACAAGACCATCAAGATATTCAATGGCCAGGATTTCGAGACCCGGCGGTTCGAGGCGGCCAATGAGCGCAACCGCCGCATGAATATGCGGCTCTATGCCACAAGAGGGGCCGGGGATGGCGTCACGTCGTTACTTGCGGCCTTTGGCATGGCCGGAGTGGTATTTGTCGTTAACCAGGAATTTGTCCGGGAGTCCCTGGAGCTCGGTGATTTCGGCGGCTTCATAGCGGCGCTACTGCTGCTCATGCGGCCTATTCGGGCGCTGACCGGCATCAACGTGAACCTCCAGCGCGGGATAGCGGCGGGCGAAAGCGTTTTTCAGGTGCTGGACTCGGATGTGGAGCGGGACACGGGCACGCTGGAGCCGGCACGGGTGTCCGGCAGGGTGGAGTTCCGCCACCTCAACTTTGAGTACGCCGCAGACAAGGGCCTTGTGCTCCGGGACATCAACCTGGTTGTGCCGGCCGGGCAGACACTGGCCATCGTGGGCAAGTCCGGGAGTGGCAAGTCGACACTGGTGGGCCTGGTGCCCCGCTTCTATGACGTGGAACAGGGCGCAGTGCTGGTGGATGATCACCCGATAGGGGACTACCGTCTCAGCGCGTTGCGCAACCAGATCAGTCTGGTCAGTCAGGAAGTTATCCTCTTCAACGACACGATCGCCGGCAATATCGCCTATGGCAGCCTGGGCCCCGTGTCCCGGGCAGATATCGAGGCGGCGGCTCGTGCTGCTCACGTGGATGAGTTTACCAACCAGCTGCCAGAAGGTCTCGACACGTCCGTCGGCGATCGGGGCCTGCTGCTCTCCGGCGGGCAGCGCCAGCGTATCGCGATTGCCCGGGCACTGCTCAAGAACGCCCCCATCCTGATTCTGGACGAAGCCACTTCGGCCCTGGATACGGAGTCGGAAAGACAGATTCAGGATGCACTCGGCCGGCTCATCCAGGACCGCACGACGTTCATCATTGCGCATCGGCTGTCCACTATCGAGAATGCGGATCGTATTCTGGTGATGGGTGACGGTGCCATTCTTGAGGTCGGCAGTCACACCGAGCTGATGGCCGCCGGTGGCCACTACGCACGTTTGCATCGTTTGCAGTTCCGGGATGACCCGGCCTGACGCAGGCCGGGGCCTCGAGGGGAGCCTCGAGGCGCTCTGGTATGGCCACTCACCGCTGGCCTGGCTCTTGCTGCCGCTTTCCTGGTTGTTTGGTCTCGCGGTGTGGTGCCGGCGTCTTGCCTACCGTAGCGGCTGGTTCGGGGTGCAGCGCCTCTCCGTGCCCGTGATCGTGGTGGGCAATCTCACCATCGGTGGCACCGGGAAGACGCCGGTGACCGGGTGGCTCGTCGAGTTCTGCCGCGCAGCGGGCTATAGGCCCGGGATCGTCAGCCGAGGCTATGGCGGGCGAGTGTCCGGAGAGCCACGCCTCGTGGCTCCGGGAGACGATGCGCGGGAGGTCGGTGACGAGCCGCTCCTGCTCCGCCGTCAGACCGGAGCCCCCGTCTGCGTCCACCGGGATCGGGTTGCCGCCGGGCAACGGCTTATTGCCGACGGTGTGAACCTGATCATTGCAGACGATGGCCTGCAACACTACCGCCTCGATCGGGATATGGAGATTGCCGTCCTCGACGGCGAGCGACGCCTGGGCAATGGTTTCCTGCTACCTGCCGGCCCCCTGCGGGAGCCTGGGAGGCGGCTGCGTGATGTCGACCTGGTCCTCGTGAATGGCGGCCTGGCAGGGCCCCATGAGTTCGTTCTCGAGGTGTGCATCAGTGGACTTCGTGCGTTTGATGGGAACGGTCAGTGTGCTCTCGAAGCGCTGCGCGGCCAACGAGTGCGCGCGGTTGCGGGTATTGGCAATCCTGCGCGCTTCCACGCCCAGCTGGCGAGTGCTGGACTACAGGTCCTTCCCGTGCCGGTGCCTGATCATGGCAGGGTCGATCTGGCCGCCCTCAGTCGGGAGAGTGATGTGCCAATCATCATGACGGAGAAAGACGCCGTAAAGTACCAGAAGATAGTCGGCTGCCCGGTGTGGGTAGCCCAGCTGGAGGTCCGACTCCCACCGGAGGTTGGTGCCCGGGTTCTCGAGCGGCTGCGGTCTCTGGGGAGTTGACGGCTGATGTATGAGTAACGCCAGTTTTCAGGTGGTGATTCCCGCCCGCTACGCGTCGTCGCGCTTTCCAGGGAAGGCGCTGGCGCTGCTGGCGGGGCGTACTGTGCTGGAACACGTCTGGCGCCAGGCTGTGCAGAGCGCTGCTGCCCACGTGGTGATAGCCACCGATGATGAGCGCATTGCGACGGTGGGCCGCCGCTTTGGCGCCGACGTGTTGATGACCCTTGCCACCCATCGCTCTGGAACCGAGCGAGCTGCCGAAGTCGCCCGGGCGAGGGGGTGGCCAGAAGAGAGTCTCGTGGTGAACTGTCAGGGGGATGCGCCGCTGATTCCCCCGAGCGCCATCAATCAGGTCGCTGCGCTGCTGGCTGCCCATCCGGGCGCTGCGCTTGCGACCCTTTGTACTCCGGTGCGGTCCACGGAGGAGTATCTCAATCCAAACGTCGTCAAGCTCGTGTGCGCCGCGGATGGCCGCGCACTCTACTTCAGTCGGGCCCCGATCCCGTCCGTCAGCCACGCCGCCCACGCACCGGACAGTCTTCGCCACGTTGGCCTGTATGCCTATCGGGCCGGAGCCCTGAGGCAACTGGCCGCCGCGCCGCCCTGCGCCCTCGAGATGGCAGAGAGCCTGGAGCAGTTGCGCGCCCTGTGGCTCGGTCTTGCCATACAGGTTGGACTGGCCGGGGACCTGCTCGGTCCCGATGTGGATACCCCGGAAGATCTGGAGCGTGCCGAAGAGTTTCTCCGCAGCAGGGGACCTCTCTCGTGAAGATCTTCCGCCGGAGGCCACCCGCTCCACCGGCTATCCCCGCAGTGCGGGTGCTGATGGTCTGCATGGGCAACATCTGCCGCTCCCCCATGGCCGAGGGCATGCTGCGTCAGCGGGCTGCCGAGCGTGGTCTCGCGGTCCCGGTCGAGATCGATTCTGCGGGAACGCACAGCTACCACGAGGGCGCGCCGCCCGATCCCCGCGCCCAGGCCGCAGCGCTGCGCCGGGGTATTGACGTCTCCCGGCTCCGGGCCCGGCGCGTCGTGGCCAGCGACTTCGAGCGCTTTGATCTCCTGCTCGCCATGGACGATGACAACTACGCCGCCCTGCTGGCGCAGGCGGGTGACCTGCATCAGCACAACATCCGCCTGCTGCTGGATTTCGCCGCGCCGGGGTTAGCCGGGACCGCAACGCGGCGGCACGTGCCGGATCCTTACTACGGCGGAACGTTGGGTTTCGAGCGGGTCCTCGACCTCGTCGAGGAGGCCATGGCTGGCCTCCTCGACGAAGTGGAGCGGATTGCTGCCAGTCGCCCACGCGGGGGCGAGAGTACCGCCGGCTAGTCGGTTCCGGACTCGCGATTCTCGCCGTTGCCGTTGGAACTACCCGACCATACCGTGTGGGTGGTCGCCGGGCGAATGGCAGCCGGCGGTGCGGGTGCGGCAGCCGGAACTGGCGCCACAGCGGCAGGCGCAGTGACGACTGATGGGGCTGGTCCGGTGGCTGCTGCGTTGCTGGTTTCCCAGGGCAGACGCCTCTGGCTGTTCCGTTCGATGTAGGGTTCGCCGCGGGATTCAGAGGCGGCGGGCACGCTTACCGGCTGCCCAGTATTGTTTACGGCGTTGCTCGCCACGTTGTTCGGCAGGATTGGCGTCAGCATGGGCATGGTGTCTTCAGGCGTCTGCTGCGGCCTTGCCTGCGGCATCTCCGGCGGGGAGGCGTCGGGCTGCGGGCCGTCGCCCCGGTCTTGCTGGCCATGGGGTCGCTGGTCATCCCCACGCTGGTTGTCCCCGCGGGGGCCTTCCTGGCCTTGCCGCTGGGGATCCCGATCAGCTCCGCCCCGACGTCTGCGATTACGCCGCGGGCGGTCGCCATTGGGCGTTCCCGGAGCCCCAGTGGGGGTCTGACCCTGACCCTGACCTTGGCCCTGACCCTGACCTTGGCCCTGGCCCTGGCCCTGGCCCTGGCCCTGGGTACTGTTCTGGCCCGGATTCCGGTTAGCGCCGCGGTTACCGTCCCTGCGGGGGTCGGGTGTTCCGGTATCGCCGGCCGGACGCGCTTCGACCCCGCTGCCGTTACCGGTGTTTCTGGTCTCGCTATTCCGGCCGTCCTGCTGAGGCGGGCGCGGCTGGCTGGGATCGAACTCGCGACGGGGAGGCCGGGGGCCGCGCCGGGGGGCGGATCGATCGCCACCCGGACCGCGATGCCGGCCCTGCTGCTGCCGGCCATCGCCTCGGGTGCGCTGGCCCTGCTCGGGGCGCCGCGGCGGCGGGGCCTCAGTCGCCGGCGCTGGCGTAGCAGGCTCCCCGGAGCCCAACAGCCACACCTTGAGACGGGTGAGCAGGCCTGGGACGGGCACCGCCGGAGCTGGCGCTACGGCGACCGGCGCCGGGGTTGGAGCCGGCGTTGAGGGCAGGATGCTGGCCACTGCCGGCGCCTGAATCTTGGGCTTCTGGGGCCCAACATCGTCGCTCTCAAAGGGCTTGTCTTCAGCGGGAATCGCCAGCTGATAACTGGCCACCGCATTCTCCGGGAGGGTGGTCTGATCGTCCCGGACACGCCGCAGGGTGTAGTTGGGCGTCTGCAGTTCCGGATTCGCGACGAGCACAATCTGCAGGTTGTCGCGAGCTTCGATCGTCCGGATCCATTCCCGCTTTTCATTCAGCAGGTAGTTGGCGACATCGACCGGCAACTGCGCAATCACCTTGGAGGTGCGGTCCTTGCGGGTTTCCTCGCCGATCAGGCGTAACACCGCCAGCGCCAGGGACTCGACGCTGCGAATATTACCCATGCCACTGCAGCGCGGGCAGGTCTGGTGTGCGGATTCGCCGAGGGATGGCCGGAGTCGTTGCCGGGACATCTCAAGCAGCCCGAAGCGCGAGATCTTGCCAATCTGCACGCGAGCCCGGTCCATGTGCACGGCATCCCTGAGGCGATTCTCCACGTCCCGCTGATTTTTCTGCGGACCCATGTCGATAAAGTCGATAACGATCAGGCCGCCGAGATCGCGCAGACGAAGCTGCCGGGCAATCTCCTCCGCCGCTTCCATATTGGTGGCGAAGGCCGTGGCCTCGATGTCGCTGCCCTTGGTTGCCCGGGCGGAGTTGATGTCGATCGATACCAGGGCTTCGGTGTGGTCGATGACTATGCTGCCGCCAGAGGGCAGTTCAACAGTGTGGGAGAACGCTGACTCGATCTGGCTTTCGATCTGGTAGCGGGTAAAGAGGGGCACGGGGTCCGAGTACTGGCGCAGCTTGCGCAGGTTCTGGGGCATGGCCCGCTCGACAAACTGCCGGGCCTCTTCGTAGGCGGCCTCGTCGTCGATGAGGATCTCGCCGACGTCATTGGCCAGGTGGTCCCTGAGGGCACGGATGATGGCGTTGCTGTCCTGGAAGATCAGGAAGGGCGCCGGACGGCTCACGGCCGCCTTCTTTATGGCTTCCCAGATCCCCAGGAGATAGTCCATGTCCCACTGGAGTTCTTCGGGGGACCGGCCGACGCCGGCGGTCCGCACGATGACGCCCATGCCATCCGGCACGGCGACATCGTTCAGCGCCTCCCGCATCTCATCCCGGTCAGCGTCACTGATACGCCGGGAGACGCCCCCTGATCTGGGGTTGTTTGGCATCAGGACAATGAAGCGTCCTGCCAGGCTGATAAACGTCGTGAGGGCAGCGCCCTTGGTGCCGCGTTCTTCCTTTTCAACCTGAACAACGATGTCCTGGCCTTCCCGGATGACGTCGCGGATGTTGATCCGGCCGTCCGGGCCTGGATCGTTGACGAAGTACTCGGGGGAGACTTCCTTTAGGGGCAGGAAACCATGGCGGTCTGCGCCGTACTCGATGAAAGCGGCGTCCAGGCTGGGTTCGATCCGCGTAATGCGGCCCTTGTAGATGTTGGCTTTCTTCTGTTCCCTCGACTGGCTCTCGATATCAAGATCAAACAGCCGCTGGCCATCGACCATAGCTACGCGCAACTCTTCTTCCTGAGTTGCATTGACGAGCATTCTCTTCATAGGACCCTGCCTGCGAAAAATGACAGGTGACGAGACTGGTCACAGGACGTGCGCCTGCAGCCATGTCTGTACTTGGATGCGAACCTGTATCAATAAAAAATGGGCTTCCCGGGTGGTGCCGGTCAGGTTGTTGGTCAGGACTTGGGGCAGGGTTGAACGCGAACGACTGTCCGACCGTTCCGTGCCCGGATTCGAGTCTGCGGTGAGTTTTTAGTACCTTGCAGCCAGCCACTCGTCAGATCCTCGGAATTCTCGCCTGACCGACCCCGACATGGCTCTCTTGGTTCAGCCCAAGTCAACCACACCAGCAGGAGGCCCGCTCTTGCCCGCCAGGGGCGGGATTTGCCTTGCGACCTGCCAAGCGGCGGGTCGATGGAGACTGCATGGGCCAGTCGGGGGCTGAAAGCCGCGGGGGATTGACAGCCGACTACGCTTGGCCTGGCAGTTGGTTACTATAACAGCGGTAACTCACGCCAGCAATGCAGACAGAGGCCTAAGCCCTTGGCAGCGACAGGAAATCCGGCGAACGCTGCCGCCCCAAAAGTCGCCCGCGTCACCACGGGCACTGACGAAGCCGGTCGCCGGCTCGACAACTTCCTGCTGACCTACCTGAAGGGGGTTCCCCGGGCCCACGTTTATCGCCTGATTCGCAGTGGCCAGGTGCGGGTCAACAGCAAGCGCGTCCAGGCGAGCTACCGACTGGTTTCCGGGGATGAAGTCCGGGTGCCGCCGGTGCGGCAGCCGGAGGCCACCAACGCGCCGCCGCCAAGCCGCTTGCATACCGACTGGATCGAAGCGCTGGTGCTCCACGAAGACGCTGATCTGCTGGTCCTCAACAAGCCGTCCGGGCTGGCAGTCCATGGCGGGAGCGGTATCAGCCTGGGCGCCATTGAGCTGCTCCGGGCGACCCGGGGCCCCCACAGCAAACTGGAGTTGGTGCACCGGCTGGATCGGGATACGAGTGGCTGCCTGCTGATTGCCAAGCGGCCAGCCGCTCTCCGGGCACTCCATACCCAGTTTCGTGAGGGGCGCATCGATAAGCGCTATCACGCTCTGCTGCTTGGCAACTGGCACGGGCGGGGACGCACGGTCGACGCACCCTTGCTGACTGATGAGCGCCGTGGTGGTGAGCGGCACGTCCGCGTTGATGCTGCCGGCAAGGAGTCAGTCACACACTTCCTGCCGCTGGAGCGGTTCCCTGAGGCGGTGCTTGCTGAAGTGCATCTGGCCACCGGGCGCACCCACCAGATCCGGGTCCACGCCGCGTCAATCGGTCATCCGGTGGCCGGTGACGAGCGCTATGGACCGGCAGCGGATCCCGTCATGGCGGGGCAGGGGCTCAAGCGCCTCTTTCTCCATGCCAGACGGCTGGTCTTCGCGCATCCGGCCAGCGGAGAAAGAATAGCCGTTGAGGCACCGCTCGGTGAGGACCTGGCCGCCCCGCTGGAGCGCTTGCGCAGGTCCGTGCCGACGACCCGGCGCTCTGGCTGAAGCAGCCCGTCTTTCAGGCCCTAGAGCAGCGGGACCCCACGTCTCAGCAGGATCCCGCCGAGCCAGATGAGTGGCAGTCCCTGGATTGCCGTGGGGTCCTGACTGTCGATGCTCTCGAGCAGCAGCACGCCACGACGTTCTGCCTTGAAGCTGCCGGCGCAGTCCAGGGGCTGGTCCGCTGCGACATAACTCTCCGCCTCAGGCCGGGTGAGGGGCCGGAAGCGGACCCGGGTCGTATCGACATGGCTGACCCCGGGTGTGTCCCCGGGCCCCTCGACCCAGACTGCAGTATGGAACTCCACCAGCTGCCCCGAGCAGCGGAGCAGCTGTTCTATGGCACGCTCCGCCGTACCGGGCTTTCCCAGGGTCTCATTGCCCAGGGCGGCAACCTGGTCGCTGCCGATAATGAGGGCCGGCGGGTGGTGAATCCTTCCCGCAGACGCCTTCAGCTGGGCCAGCCGGAGCGCCAGTGCCCTGGGCCCTTCCCCCGGCTGTCGCGACTCGTCCACGTTGGGCGCAAAGGTCTCAAAGTCCTCCAGCAGGCGGCCCAGGAGTTCCCGGCGATAGGGGGACTGGGAAGCCAGCAGGACGTGCGGGGGCGGAATCAAGGCGGGCAGGCTCCGAAAGGTGTGGTGACTGAATTTTGACACACTCCCGCAGGGTACCTATCATGCGTACCGCGATGGGGGTGGAGCGTATCGGATCGGCTGAACTTAAGGATCTGGTCGCCGGCGGGTCAACTCTGGATCTGGTCTTTCCCGTGGCCTCCCTCGCACGCCTGGCGGCCCTTTCTCCTTCGGCAGGTCACGAGACCAGCCTGCGGGCCAGCTTAACTTTCCAGTCGGGATCGGCAGGACATTTGCAAGTTGACTCCCAGGTTCAACCCCAGGTTCAGCTGAGGGTGGCTGGAGCGGTTGACCTGGCCTGTCAGCGCTGTCTTCAGCCGCTGGTGCTGCCGGTGGCCATAGAGGTCCTGCTGACCATGGTCAGGAGCGAAGAGAAGGCAGCGGAGCTGGTCGATGCGTTTGATACGGTGCTGCTGGAAGACGGCGAGCTGGCCCCGGCCCAGGTAGTTGAAGACGAGGTGCTGGCGTGGCTGCCGTTGGCCCCCAAGCACTCGGACGAGACATCCTGTGGCCGTGACGCGGGACTGATTTCAGGCGAGATGCATCGGCCACTGGCCGGGCTCGCCGACCTGCTTGGTCGTGGTGACCGGCAGGGTGATGGGTGATTTACCAGGAGATCTGCAATGGCAGTACAAAAGAGTCGTGTGACCCCTTCCCGCAAGGGCATGCGTCAATCCCACGACCGGCTGAAGAGCCCGCCCATCTCTGTCGAGCCGACGAGCGGCGAGACTCATCGGCGGCATCACATCAGCGCCGATGGCTATTATCGTGGCAAGAAAGTCCTAGAGACCCGCGACGACGGCGACGCCGAGTAGTCGCTTGTGCCGCCCGGTCATCGGGCGGGAGTCCATGCTTTCCCGGGCCCGCAAGTCGGGTATCCGCGGTTGACGCGTCAGCGACATCACGCACAAGGGGCCACTGATGGCAGAGCCCGTTACGATTGCCGTTGATGCCATGAGCGGAGATGCGGGAGCAAAGGTGTGCGTCCCGGCATCCATAGATTTTGTGCGTGCGCATCCTGGCGTGCGCATCCTCCTGGTTGGTCAGCGCGAGGTCCTTGAGCAGCTGGCCATTGCCTCCGGTGGCATCCCTCCGACGGTCGAGATTCGCGACGCTCGCCAGATTGTGCTCATGGATGAGCCCCCGGCCGACGCCCTGCGGAAAAAGAAAGATTCATCCATGCGGGTCGCTATCGACCTGGTGAGAGAGGGCGCAGCTCACGCCTGCGTCAGTGCCGGGAATACAGGTGCCCTCATGGCTACCGGCCACTTCGTCCTCAAGATGCTGCCCGGCATTGAACGGCCCGCCATCATGGCCCGGCTACCGACCCGACATGGCGCTATCTACATGCTGGACCTGGGCGCCAATGCAGACTGCACGGTAGAGCAGCTCTGTCAGTTCGCCATCATGGGCTCGGTAGTAGCCCGGGTCACGGAAGGCATTGAGAAGCCCCGGATTGGTCTCCTCAACATTGGCGAGGAAGACATCAAGGGGAATGAAACCGTCAAGCAGGCGGCCCTGCGCCTGGCGGCAAGCCACCTCAACTACGTTGGATTCGTCGAGGCCGACGCCATTCAGGATGACCGCGCCGATGTGGTGGTCTGTGATGGCTTCAGCGGCAACGTGGCCCTCAAGTCGATGGAGGGCACCGCCAAGCTGATCCGGCACTTTCTTGAGGTGGAGTTTCACGCCAGCCTCTATGGCCGACTGGCGGGCCTGGTGGCCTGGCCGGTGCTGACGTCCCTGGGTCGCCGTCTCGATCCGCGGCGCTACAATGGCGCGAGCCTGGTAGGACTCAACGGCATCGTCATCAAGAGTCACGGTGGTGCCGACGTGCTGGCTTTCCAGCAGGCAATTTCCGTAGCGGAACTGGAAGCCACGAAGCGTGTTCCCGCTCAGATCAGGGAACTCATGGGCGAGCAGGTGGCATGATCTACTCACGGATTGCCGGCACCGGACGCTATCTGCCCGAGCGTATTCTCTCGAACCGCGAGCTGGAGTCGATGGTGGATACCACGGAGGAGTGGATCCGGACCCGAACCGGCATTGAACGTCGGCACATCGCAGCGGATAACCAGGCCACCAGCGACCTCGCTGAGCAGGCGGCTCGCCAGGCAATGGATGCTGCTGGTGTTACGGCAGATGACATTGATTTCCTGGTGGTAGGCACGACGACCCCCGATCTGATCTTTCCGAATGTCGGCTGCCTCGTCCAGCGGAGGCTCGGGATTCATGGCTGTCCGGCCTTCAGTCTCGAGGCGGCGTGCAGTGGCTTCATCTACGCGCTGACCATGGCTGACCGTTTCGTAGCCAGTGGTGCTGCCAAGTGTGCGCTGGTAATTGGTGCTGAGACCCTGTCGAGGATCGTTGACTGGAGCGATCGATCTACGTGCGTGCTGTTCGGTGACGGCGCCGGAGCCGTAGTCCTCAAGCCAGCGGATGAACCGGGTCTGCTTTCCTGCCACCTGGGCGCCGACGGTCACTACGGGGACCTGCTCTACCACCCCTATGGCACGTCGCGGCCGCAGAAGCCCGAAGACACAGCGCAGCCCTTCATACAGATGAAGGGCAACGAAGTCTTCAAGGTGGCGGTCAAGACGCTGGAGGGCATTGTCGACCAGGCGCTGAGTGCCAATAATCTCGAGCGCAGTGCCATCGACTGGCTGATACCCCACCAGGCCAATATCCGCATCATCCAGGCTACTGCCCGCCGTCTCGACATGCCCATGGAAAAGGTCGTGCTCACGCTTCCTGACCACGGCAATACCTCTGCCGCGTCAGTCCCGATCGCACTGGATGTTGCGGTCCGGGACGGGCGGGTGAAGCGGGGCGACCTGTTGTTGCTTGAAGCCTTCGGCGGAGGCCTCACGTGGGGCTCCGCTCTGGTCCGCTACTGACCCTCCCGGCAGGGCTGCCCCATGCTTGAAATGCGGCATCGGTGGCTGGCGATCCTGGCCGGGCCCCTGCTGGCGGTCCTCGTGTACTTCCAGTTGCCGTCCGAGTATCTCTCGCCCGAGGGCGTCCAGCGCACCCTGGGGCCCGGCGCTCACGGGGCTGCGGCAGTGACTGCCTGGATGGCGCTCTGGTGGATCACGGATGTGATTCCGGTTTATGTCACCGCCTTGCTGCCACTGGCACTGTTTCCGCTGTTGGGCGCAGCAACAGTGGGGGAGGCCGCTGGCGCCTATGGTGACCCGCTGATCTTTTTGTTCTTCGGTGGCTTCATTGTGGCGCTTGCACTGGAGCGCTGGGGCCTGCATCGGCGCGTCGCGCTTACCGTGCTGCCCTTCGTCGGTTCGCGTCCGGCCCATATCATTGGCGCCTTCATGGGCATTACGGCATTTCTCAGTCTCTGGGTCACCAATACGGCCACGACGCTGATGATGCTGCCGGTTGCCGTCAGCGTGATCGATACCCTGGAGGAGGCCAGTCCTGCCGATCCCCGTACGCAGAAGGTCGGCACGGCACTGGTGCTCGGTGTCGCCTACGCCGCATCGATTGGCGGCATGGGCACCATGATTGGCACGGCGCCGAATGTCTTTGTCGCGTCATTCATCAATGGCCAGTTGCAGCAGGAGATTACGTTTCTCGACTGGATGACCGTGGCAATGCCCCTCGTCGTTCTCCTCCTTCTCGGAGCCTGGTGGCTGCTGACGCGCGTCGTCTTCCGGCTGGGGCACGAGCCGCTGCCGGGGACCCGGCAGGTCCTCCAGCGGCTGGCGAGTCAGCTCGGGCCAGTTACCCGGCCCGAACGCCTGACGGCGGGTGTCTTCCTCCTTACGGCCGCTGCCTGGATTTTTCGTGCCCCTCTGACGGAGCTGACTGTTGCCGGGGTGAGCCCCCTGTCCGGTCTGACCGACGCCGGTATCGCGATCAGCGCCGCGATTCTGCTGTTCGTCCTGCCCGCAGGCACCCGGAGCGGGGGTGACCCCCAGTTCCTCATGGACTGGCCCACCGCTACTCGTGTCCCCTGGGGGCTGCTGCTCCTGTTTGGTGGCGGCCTGAGTCTGGCGACCAGCTTTGAACGGACAGGGCTTGCCGAGTACGTGGCTGCGCAGGGGCAGGGCCTTGAGCGCCTCCCCACCTGGTTGCTTATCGCCGTGGTGGCAGCGACCGTCGTTTATCTTTCTGAGATTGCCAGCAATGTGGCCACAGCCACCACCGTGGTGCCTGTCCTGGCGTCCCTGGCCATCGGGGCGGGCCTTGCCCCTGTCCCGATCGTACTGGCTGCCTGCTTTGCCGCGAGCTGCGGCTTTATGCTCCCGGTGGCCACGCCGCCGAACGCGATCGCCTACGGCACTGGTCGCATCACAGCAGGGCAGATGGCCAAGGCCGGCTTTTTTCTCAATATTCTGGGGATTCTGTTTATTACCGCAGTTACTTGCGGGATCATTATCCCCTTCATCGGAGCGAAGTGATGCAGCGACGAGCCAACAAACCATGGCTTTTTACCCTGGGAGTACTGCTCCTGCCGTTGGGCATGTTCTTGCCCGGCAGTGCGCGGGCCACTGGTGACACCTTTCCCCTGTTGCCGGGCGTGCAACTGGTCGGCGAGTCCGCCACCGTGGCGGCCAGCCAGGCCGACACACTGACGGATATCGCGCGGGTTCATGGTCTTGGCTATAACGAGATTGTCTGGGCGAATCCGGCGGTAGACGTGTGGCTGCCTGGGGGTGGAACCCCGGTGACCTTGCCAACGAGGTTCGTGCTGCCAGGAGGAACCCGGGATGGTGTTGTCGTCAATATTGCGGAGTACCGGCTCTATCACTATTTCAAGCGGGATGGCCAGTCCATGGTCTCGACCTACCCGGTCAGCATTGGCCGCATGGACTGGGCCACGCCGATTGGGCGCTGGGTCGTGACGGCCAAGCAGAAGGACCCGGCCTGGTACCCGCCTGAATCGATTCGCCAGGAGCACCTTGAAGACGGTCGCGGCTTTCTGGCCAAGATGATCCCAGCGGGTCCCGACAATCCACTTGGCCAGTACGCCATGCGACTCAGCGCCAGTGGTTACCTGATTCACGGCACCAACAAACCCGTCGGCGTGGGCATGCAGGTGACCCACGGGTGTATTCGCATGTACCCCGAGGATATTGAGAAGCTGTATCCCCAGATTCCCGTCAAGACGCCGGTAACCATCATGAACCAGCCCTACAAGTTCGGCTGGTCTGGCAATGATCTCTACCTGGAAGTCCACCCCCCGCTGGATGACGATCGCTCCACGCGGGAGAGGGAGATGACGGCGCTTACCGAGCAGTACGTCCTGCTCACCCGTGATCGGCCCGCCCGGATCGACTGGCAGATAGTCGAAGAGGCTTATCGTCAGCGTGATGGCATTCCGGTGAAAGTTGGTTCCGCGCTTTCCGTGGGACAGTCGGTAGCTGCTTTCTGAGAGGTACCGGGTTTGGCATCTGGCGACGTGGCCGCCAAGTTGCCAGATGCCAAACCCGGTACCTCTGAATCCAAAAAAAAAGCCGCAGCAAACGCTGCGGCTTTTTCGTCAGGTCATACGTGGTATGACCTGAAGCGGTAGCTAGACCATCTTAGAAGCGGTAGCTAGACCGTCTTACTTGGCCTGGCTGCGCTTGAACATCCGGTCCATCTTCTCGTTGGTCGCGTCGCAGCAGGACTGGGACTGGTTCGCAGCATTCAGTGCCTGGTTGGCCGTGCTCTGGGCACCGGAAGCCGTCTGCTTGGCTTCGGCAGCAGCAGCACCGGCAGCATCAGCGGCCGACTTGGCACCATTGGCAGTGGCTGCCACGGCATCGAGACGGGCGGAGAGTGCATCGGCCTTTTTGGTGGACTCGCAGCCGGTGGTGACCAGGATCGCGAGTGCCAGGGCGGCCCCCTGAAGAGCGGTAGTGATTTTCATAGTAAAGGTCCTTAAAACAACAGATAAATTAAAGGTAAAAACACACCCGGAGAAGCAGTCGCCGAGAATCAAGAAACCGCCACGTGGCGGACTCTTATGAAAATGATGACCGAATCAAAGTTAAATCGCAATCTGGAAATGGCGTGGCGCATGGGTTTCAGCCTGCCGCTGCAGTTGCCCGCCAGTCGGGTTGACCGGCGAGAAGCAGAGCGGTCTGGTGCTGAGGCTGAACAGTCGTGGGGTGGCAGTAGAGTCACACCGGACCACAGGCGGGGGAAGACGGGCTTGCGGACCTCCGGTATCTGTATACAATCCCAGTGCTGTACAGATATACAGGATAACAACTCATGGCCACGCCCGTTGCTGCTGATCTCACTGCCAGGCAGGCAGAAATTCTTGAATTTATTCAAAGATTTATAGAAGTTACTGGAATGCCGCCCACCCGGGCCGAAATGGCCCGGGAGCTGGGTTTTCGGTCCGCGAATGCAGCGGAAGAACACTTGCGGGCTCTGCAGCGCAAGGGGGTGATCGAGCTTCTGCCCGGCACGTCCCGGGGTATCAGGCTGCTGGAAACCGGCCGCCCTCTTTTGACTGAAGAAGAGGGCTTGCCACTGGTGGGGCGGGTGGCTGCCGGCCAGCCCATCCTGGCTACCGAACATATCGAGGCCCGCTACCGGCTTGACCTCGCACTTTTTAATCCGCGGCCCCATTACCTCTTGCGGGTGCAGGGCATGAGCATGCGGGATGCCGGCATTCTCGATGGCGATCTGGTGGCGGTCCGCCGTGAGCCTGAAGTCCGCAACGGCCAGATCGTGGTGGTCAGGCTGGAAGAAGAAGTCACCGTCAAACGCTATCGACAGACCGGCACCATGGTCACGCTACTGCCCCAGAACCCGGATTTCCAGCCGATCAAGGTCGATCTCAAGGCCGAGCATATGGTTATCGAGGGCGTGGTGGTGGGTGTTATCCGTAACGGCATGTCGACTGCCGCGTGAGTTGCTGTGTTCGCTCCGGCTGTTACTTGGCTGCCAACGGGGTTTGCGGCGCTGGACCACCTGCTCGGTGGTGGCTGGCCCAGAGGTCTGCTCACGGAGTTACTGGTATCTGGGCATGGCAGTGGTGAATTCGGCCTGCTGAGTCCGGCGCTCGCGCGCCTGACCACCCTGTCCCCGCCCCCCTCAACGCCCCCCTCAACGCCCCTGGCTGCTGGCGGCCGGGTTCTCCTGATCGCGCCACCCTGGATCCCCTATGGTCCCGGCCTCTGCTGGCAAGGGTTCGCCCTCAACCAGGTACTGATAGTCAGCGTGGGACAACCCCTGGAGGCGCTGTGGGCTATGGAAGAGGCCCTGCGTTCAGGAAGCTGTACCAGTGTGATCGCGTGGGTTGGCGCCAGAGCCACTGAGCGGGCAGGGCACTCCCTGCTGCAGCGGCTGCATCTTCTGGCAGGCAGGCAGAAGGCCTGGGCTGTCCTGATCCGGGAGGCACGGTTTCGTCGCGAGCGGTCCCCCGTCCGTTTGCGACTCGAGTTGCGGTGTCCATCGCCGGCCACGCTGCAGATCGAGATCTTCAAGAATGGCTGGCGAGGTGCGGGGACAGTCACCGTCGAACGCCGATTCTGAAAAAAGCAGTGGCGTCTCTATTGGCATGGCTCGTTTCACCAAAGTACAGCCCCGGACCAGGTCCGGGCAAGACCCAGCCGCCCTCCTGCCCGTAAGGGCCGGGCACGCGCCAGAGCCACTGACGGCTGCTCCTGCCCAACTCTGGCTCTGTCTCTATCTTCCGCAGCTGCCGCTGGAGGCGCGAGCCACCCGGTCAGAGCCATGCCAGCCAGATTCCAGACAGAAGGTACCGCTGGCGATCTGCGCAGAGCAGGGCCGAAGAACTTTCGTAGTGACCGCTAATGCACTGGCCGCTGCCCGGGGCGTGCGCCCAGGTATGCCGGTCAATTCAGCTCTGGTACTGGCACCTGGGCTGGTTATTGAGAGCCGCAGCGCGCAGCTTGAAGCTGCCTCGCTGACCCGGCTGGCCATCTGGGCAGCTCAGTTCACACCGACTGTGAGCAGCAGTGCAGGCAATGCCCTGATGCTGGAAATCCAGGGCAGTCTGCGTTTGTTTGGCGGACTCGAAGCACTGCAGACCAGGGTAGCCGAAGGCCTGGGAGCTCTTGGCCATGAGGCGCGCATCGCCTGTGCTCCCACAGCGCGGGCTGCACTGTGGCTGGCCAGAGCCGGTATCCATCGTCCGGTCCGGACTATCCCGGAGTTGCGTCAGGCGCTTGCCGGCATCCATGTACGCCACCTGGCGTGGCCGGAACGCACGGTCCAGGCCCTTCTGCAGATGGGTGTCACGACGGTGGGCGACTGTGTGCGGTTACCCCGTGAGGGCTTTGCCCGGCGACTGGGACCTGGCCGCCTGCGTCAACTCGATCAGGCCTACGGCCGCCATCCGGACCCGCGGCAGCTCCACGTGTTGCCCGTACGCTTTTCTGCCGGGCTGGAACTGCCCATGGAAACCACGGTGGTATCTGTTCTGCTCGATGGCTTCAACCAGCTTTTTCAGCGCCTCCGGCAGTCCCTCGAAGCCCGTCAGGCCAGCGTCCGTAGCGTCAGATGCGTGCTCACCCATCCGGATGGTCAGGAAACAGACCTGTATCTGGGAGCGGGCCCCACGACAGGCCCCACGACAGGCCCCACGACAGGCCCCACGACAGGCCCCACGACAGGAATGGGCGTCTTGTCCGGGCTACTGCGGCTACGGCTCGAGGCCCTGACTTTGCCCGCCCCGGTTACTGACCTGGCGGTGCAGGCGGATCTGGACTCCAGACAGGTATTGGCGGGCACCGACCTGCTGGGCAAGGACCTCCAGCCGGATGGCGGACTGCACGCACTGCTGGAACGCTTGCGTGCGCGACTGGGTGGCCAGGCAGTGCAGGGCCTGGCATTACGCGCCGAGCACCGGCCGGAGAGCGCCTGGCGAGCGGTGTTGGATCCGCTGGCAGAGTTTGGCTCGCAGGGTGGTGCCAGCGAGGCCTGTATTGTGGTCCGTTCCCGGCCTCTCTGGCTGCTGCCGGTACCGGAGTCTCTGGGGGTGATTAACGGCCTGCCTGCATGGCATGGATTGTTAGCTCTTGAGCGTGGCCCGGAACGTATCGAAAGCGGCTGGTGGGATGGGGGCGATGTACGCCGGGATTACTACCGGGCCAGTAACCCGCAGGGCGCAATGCTCTGGGTATACACGGACCTGCGTACCCACGCCTGGTACCTGCAGGGCATCTTCGGGTGAGTACCTATGCAGAACTCCACTGCATCAGCAACTTCACGTTTCTGCGCGGAGCATCGCACCCGGCCGAACTGGTAGGCCGTGCTGCAGCCCTGGGGTACAGCGCTCTTGCGCTCACCGACGAGTGCTCCGTAGCAGGCATTGTCCGGGCGCATGTAGCAGCGCGAGGCTGTGCCCTGCGGTTGCTCATCGGCAGCGAGTTTCGTCTCGCTGACGGCCTGTGTCTGGTAGTCCTGGCTGCCGACCGGGAAGGCTACGCTGCACTTTGCGGGCTCATCACCCGCGGACGTCGCGCGGCAGAGAAGGGGTCCTACCACGTCGTGCGCAGTGACTTTGAGCAGCTGCCCGCCGGTTGCCTGGTCCTGTGGTTGCCACCCGAGTGTCCTGATACCCGGGATGCCAGCTGGCTGCGGGACCATTTTGGTGGGCGTATCTGGCTGGCGGTGGAGCTGCATGCGGATGGTAACGAAGTGAGTCGCAGAACCCAGCTGGTGGCATTCGCCAAAGAGACTGGTATTCCACCGGTGGCTGCCGGTGCTGTCCACATGCACGTACGGGGTCGCCGGGCGCTGCAGGACACTCTCACGGCAATTCGCCGTAAAGCGCCACTAGGGAGCGGCACGACGGGTCTTTATCCCAATGGGGAGCGGCATCTCCGGACCCTCGCTGAGTTGCAGCGGATCTATCCCGACCCGTTACTCGCGGCTACGGTGCAGATTGCGGAGCGCATGCATTTCTCCCTCGACGAACTGCGCTACCAGTATCCCCGCGAGCTGGTGCCCCCCGGCCACACACCCGCCAGCTGGTTGCGCTATCGAACCCTGCAGGGCGTGCGGGAGCGCTGGCCTGCCGGCGCTGCGCCAGACATCCTCAAGCTGGTTGACCGGGAGCTGGAGCTGATCAGTGAGCTGCGTTACGAGGCCTACTTTCTTACCGTGGACGACATTGTCTGCTTCGCCCGCAACCAGGGCATCCTCTGCCAGGGGCGCGGTTCGGCGGCAAATTCTGCTGTGTGTTTCTGCCTGGGGATAACCGAGGTGGATCCCGCCCACATGTCGCTGCTGTTCGAGCGCTTTATTTCACGGGAGCGCAATGAGCCACCCGATATCGATGTGGACTTTGAGCACGAGCGGCGCGAGGAGGTGATCCAGTACATCTATACCCGCTACGGCCGGGACCGGGCGGCGCTGACAGCTACCGTGATCACTTACTGTCCCCGAAGCGCACTGCGTGATGTGGGCCGCGCCCTCGGGCTGTCCGAGGCGCACCTCAGCAGGGTCACGCGTAATCTGCACTGGTGGGATGGCCGGTCGGTTGTGCCTGAGCGCATCCGGGAGGCCGGCTTTGATCCTGCCAGCCCACTGATGCACCGGCTGGTGATGTTGGTGGGGCACCTGATCGGCTTCCCCCGGCATCTCTCCCAGCATGTGGGCGGGTTTGTTATTGCCGAGGAGCCTCTGTGCCGGCTGGTCCCCATCGAGAACGCATCCATGGCCGACCGGACCGTTATCCAGTGGGACAAGGATGATCTGGATGAGATGGGCCTGCTCAAGGTGGATGTGCTCGCGCTGGGCATGCTCTCGGCTATCCGCCGCACTTTTACGTTGTTAAGGGAGCTCAAGGGGCGTGAGCTTTCCCTGCACACCGTGCCAGCTGAAGATCCCGCGGTTTACGCCATGATTTCCCAGGCTGACACCATGGGGGTTTTTCAGATTGAGTCCCGGGCCCAGATGGCCATGTTGCCGAGACTGAAACCCCTGACCTACTACGACCTGGTCATCGAGGTGGCCATCATCCGGCCCGGACCAATCCAGGGGGACATGGTGCATCCTTACCTGCGACGCCGGAACGGTGAGGAGCTGGTCACGTATCCCAGTCCGGAAGTGCGCCAGGTGCTGGAGCGCACGCTCGGCGTGCCCATCTTCCAGGAACAGGTCATGCAACTGGCGGTCGTGGCGGCGGGGTTTACACCGGGCGAGGCTGATCAACTGCGCCGGGCCATGGCCGCCTGGCGCCGCCGTGGTGGCCTCGGCCACTTCGAGGAACGACTGATCGCCGGTATGCAGGCCCGCAACTATTCCGTGGAGTTCGCCCGCCAGATCTTCAACCAGATCTGCGGTTTTGGTGAGTACGGTTTTCCCGAATCCCATGCTGCCAGCTTCGCGCTGCTCGTCTATGTCTCCGCCTGGCTGAAGCGGCATGAACCCGCTGCTTTCACCTGTGCGTTACTGAACAGTCAGCCCATGGGGTTCTATGCGCCCTCACAGCTGGTCCAGAGTGTCCGTCGTGCCGGTGTTGAGGTCAGGCCGGTGGAGGTGAACTGCAGCGCCTGGGACTGCACTCTTGAGGCCAGAACTGACGGGCAGTTTGCTTTGCGTCTCGGCTTCCGTCTGGTCAGCGGGCTGACGCAGGGAGCGGGGGAGGAGGTGGTCCGGCAGCGCGCTGGTCAACCCTATCGCACCGTACAGGATCTGCACGAGCGTGCTGGCCTGCCCCGGCAGGAACTGGGTGCTCTGGCGGCGGCGGGTGCGCTGGGGGGCATCGCCGGACACAGGCACCGGGCTCGCTGGGCAGTAGCAGGTGCAGAACTGCCCCTGCCATTGTTGCCAGTGCTGCAGATTGCTGAAGGGTTGCCACTGCTTCGAGCACCCACCGAGGCCCAGGATATTGCTGCCGACTACCAGAGCCTGGGTTTGACGCTGGGTCGTCACCCGCTGGCGCTCCTGCGCGCTCACCTGCGTCGTGCTGCCATCAGCTCAGCCAGCGAACTGCAGGAAGCAGGCAACGGGGTCCGGGTGCGTGCCGCAGGGATTGTCACTATGCGCCAGCGGCCCGCCAGCGCTGGCGGGGTTACGTTCGTGACGCTGGAAGATGAAACCGGCTACATCAATCTCATTGTCTGGCGGCAGTTGGCTGAGCGTCAGCGCCGGGTTCTGCTCGAAGCGCGGTTACTGGGAGTCTGGGGACAGTTGCAGCGGCAGGGGGATGTCTTGCACCTCGTGGCCAGGCGGCTCGAGGATCTGAGCAGTCTTCTCGGCCAGTTGCAGACCCCCAGCCGGGACTTCTCCTGAGGGGGCCAAGACGCTCAGCCCGGGCTGCTCCCTACCCGACCCCGAGGTCCTTGACCTCAAAGTCCTCAAAATCCTCGATCTCCCGGGCTGTGCGCTTGCGTTCCAGGTAGTTCTCCAGCTTCCGGCGGGCGCACCGTACGTCGGGTGGCGTCCCCTGCTGGGATTCAGCCTCAAGTTCGGCAATCAGATTCTCGATATTGATCTCAATTGACTGGCCACCGACGTTGTCGGTGGCCAGCGCCTCCACACCAAGGTCATCGTCGGCGGTCTCGTCTCCCAGAGGTTCAGGAGTCTCGAGTTCATCAAGCATTTCAGGGGGCTCCGGGAGCGGAGTCCACTCGGGCTTGGCCAGTACAGCTGCTTTGCGATCCATCGATCAGTCCTTATGTTCAAGGAGTAACGCCGACGTGGTTTTTATAGTCACCTTTCAGGGGGATGACAATCCTCAATTCTCTATTTCGTGAACTGATTCCGTCTCTACCGCACACGCGGCGGCCAACCGTCCCAGAGCTCAGCCAACCAGCTGGTTGAGCTCAAAGATGGGCAGGAGTATGGCCAGGACGATGACCAGAACGATGACGCCCATGGTCACGATGAGGGCCGGCTCGAGGATGCCGAGGAGGGCAGCAATGAGGCCATCCATTTCCCGTTCCTGATTGGTAGCTGCCCGGGTGAGCATGGCATCGAGTTTGCCGCTGGCCTCACCGCTTGAAATCAGGTGGACGCAGAGAGGGGGGAAATAGCCGCCAACCGCGAGGGACTTGCCAATGGGCGCCCCTTCCCGCACCCGGGCTGCGGCTACCTCGACCGCTTCCCGCATCGGCACATTGGTGACCACCTTTGCTGATATCCGCAGCGCTTCAAGCACGGGGACACCACTCCCGGTCAGGATGCTCAGGGTCCGGGTAAAGCGTGCGGTATTCGAGCCTCGGACTAGCTTTGCGATGAGGGGTATGCGCAGGAGCAGTGCATCCCGCCACCGCCTGGGTCCGGGCTGGCGCAGCGCCCGGCCTCCCGCAATGGTGGCTCCGACAACTCCCACCAGCAGCAGCAGACCGTAGTCGCGCAGGAAGTCGCTCAGGGCGATGAGAAACACGGTGAGTCCGGGAAGTTCCCGCCCTGTATTGGAGAACACGCCGACGACCTTGGGTACGACGTAGACCAGCATACCGCTGACGATCAGCAGTGCCAGCACCGTCAGTACGACGGGGTAAATCATGGCGTGCTGGATTTTCTGGCGGAGTACCTGGCGGCCCTCCGTATAGTCCGCCAGTCGCTCCAGCACCGCGTCCAGGTGACCGGACTGCTCGCCAGCGGAAACCGTGGCGCGGTAAATCTCGGGGAAAGCCTTTGGAAAATCCGCCAACCCGTCTGCGAGGGTGTGGCCTTCCATCACTTTGGAGCGCACCCCGATCAGGACGCTTTTGACTCGCGTCGACTCGGTCTGCTCCGACACCGCGAGCAGCGCTTCCTCAAGGGGCATTGAGGACTGGACCAGGGTGGCAAGCTGCCGCGTGACGAGCGCGAGGTCCGTGGACGACATGGTGGGCCGCAGCGTGAAGGACTGCTGGCGAGTGGCTTCCCGTTCAGCGGCCTCAGTCACCGTGAGCGGAAACAGCTGGCGTTCACGGAGCAGCTGGCGGACCTGGCGGGCCGTGTCGCCTTCAAGAATACCCTTGCGTTCCTTGCCGCCGGCATCAACCGCGGTGTACTCGAAGGCTCCCATCAGTCGGAGCGGGTGACGCGGAGAACCTCTTCGAGGGTGGTGACCCCGGCGAGGGCCTTGCGCAGGCCATCATCGCGAATGCTGGGACCCCGGGTCCGCGCATAGCGCTCCAGATCATGTTCCCCGGCGCCGTCGTGAATCATGGTCCGGAATTCGTCATCGATGGTGACCAGTTCGTAAATGCCCGTCCGACCGCGATAGCCGGCCCCAGCGCCCTGCATGGCCGCCTCGTCCGGGTGGTAGAGGGGTGGCGGGTTCGCCGGGTCGAGGCCCAGGGTCTTGCACTCGTAGTCCCGGGCCGTATAGGCCACTTTGGTGGCGGGATCGATGACCCGCACCAGCCGCTGGGCCAGCACGCCGACGAGGCTGGACGACAACAGGAAGGGCTCCACCCCCATGTCCCGGAGACGGGTTACGGCGCCGACCGCGGTGTTGGTGTGCAGCGTGGAGAGCACCAGGTGGCCGGTAAGGCTCGCCTGCACGGCAATCTCAGCCGTCTCCAGATCGCGTATCTCACCCACCATGATCACATCCGGGTCCTGCCGGAGGATGGCCCTGAGACCGCGCGCAAAGGTCATCTCAGCCTTCGTGTTGACCTGGGACTGGCCGATCCCGTCGATGTAGTACTCGATAGGATCTTCGACGGTCATGATGTTGCGTGTGTTGTCGTTGATGCGGGCCAGAGCCGCATAGAGAGTGGTGGTCTTGCCGGAGCCGGTCGGGCCGGTTACGAGGATGATGCCATGGGGCTTGCGTATCAGTCCGTCAATGACGCCCTTGGTGGCCGGGTCCATACCCAGGCTCTCCAGTTCCAGGCGCCCGGCGTGCTTGTCGAGCAGCCGCAGGACTACCCGCTCGCCGTGTCCGGAGGGCATCGTTGATACCCGCACGTCGACGGCCCGACCCGCAATGCGCAGCGAAAACCGGCCGTCCTGGGGCAGGCGCTTCTCGGCGATATCCAGCTTGCCCATGACCTTGATGCGCGAGACGACCAGCGGGGCCACAGCGCGCCGGGACTGCAGGACCTCCCGCAGCACCCCGTCGACGCGAAAGCGGACCACGAGGCGATTCTCGAAGGGCTCGATGTGGATATCGGAAGCGTTCTCCTTGACCGCCGACGTCAGCAGGGCATTGATCAGCCGGATGATTGGCGCATCGTCATTGCTTTCGAGCAGGTCGGACGGTTCCGGCAGGTCCTGGGCAACCTGGAACAGGTCCGTGTCTTCACCCAGTCCATCCACCATCTGCATCGTGGTGTTGGATTCCCGCTCATAGGTCTGCTGCAACTGACGGTCGAATTCGGCCGGTGAGACGACCTGCAGATGCATCGACCCGTCGACGAAACGCCGGACCTCGGAGATCGCCGACAGCTTGGCGTCAGACCGGACAATGGTCAGGGGCCGGCCATCCAGCAGGCCGTTGATCAGTACCCCGTGGCGCTTCGCGAAGGCGAACGGGAGGACATAGCGTCGCACTTCAGGTGGCAGCTGTGCGCTGGTGGACGGCGCCTGGGCGGCCCGGGGCGAGTCCGCCAGTTCACTAATCAGCTCAGGAACGGCTGCGTTCATGGGGCAGGTACCTTGGCTGGCGGGATACGCAGGTCAATTACCGGCTCCAGCGGGGATCCGGCCGGCGACATCGTCTGGGGCTGGGCCATATCCGGCAGCACCGGCCGCGGAGTCAGCGGCATCAGTCTGGGGTTTTCGGGCTTGGTGGCCAGCTGCTGGTTCCGGATGTAGTTGTACTTTGCGTTGGTCTCAAACGTTGCCTGCACGTTGTCCCGCAGGATCGTGGGCCGGATGAACACCATCAGGTTGGTCCTCGCCTTCGTGGTCGTGTTGGAGCGGAAGAGGGCGCCCAGCAGGGGGATGCTGCCGAGGATCGGCACTCGCTGTTCCTTCTCCGTGACCTGATCCTGAATCAATCCCCCAAGAACCAGTGTGCCACCGTCCTCGACGATCACTGAGGTGTTGATGGAGCGGTTGCTGGTAATCAGATCCACGGCCTGGGAGCTCGGCAGTATCGACGAGATCTCCTGTTCGATCTTCAGGCGAACCGCATTGCCCTCGTTGATCTGGGGCGTGATCTTCAGGGTGAGGCCGACCTGTTCCCGCTGGATGGTCTGGAAGGGGTTCACGGATCCGGTGACGCCGCCACCACCGGTGGCCCCCGTGTTGGTGAAACTGCCAGTCACGAAGGGCACTTCCTGACCGACCTCGATCTGGGCTTCTTCATTGTCCAGAGTGACCAGGATCGGGGTGCCAATGATGTTGCTGCTGCCGTCGGACTCCAGGGCCTCGATCAGGGCCACGAAGTTGAGGCCGGAACTGCCCAGCCTGCCAACACCCATGGTGATTCCATTACCAATCAGGGAGCCAACGTCACCCGCGCCACCCGCGCCACCCGCGCCACCCGCACCACCGGCACCACCAAGAATGGCACCACCGATCCCCGCGACGCCGGTTGTGGTGTCAAACTTCGTCAGGCCAACGACGCTGTTCAGATCCCTGTCGCCCACAGCCCAGGTGACACCAAGCTCGGCAGCCTTGTCGGACGAGACTTCGACAATGATGGCCTCGACCATGACCTGGGCCCGGCGGATGTCCAGCTTGTCGATGACCTGCATCATCGACTTCATGGTTTTTGGTGGCGCGGTAATGATCAGCGCATTGGTGGACTCATCGGCCCAGATGCTGACCTCGCCCCGCTGCGCTGGCGGTACGGCATCCTTGCCGCCCCCTGCCGCTGCCGCCTGCGGCCCGCTGCCGGAGTACTGGCTCTGCAGCTTGGTGGCCAGATCGACGGCATCCGTGTAGCGCAGGTAACGGACCTGGGTGTCGCCGCCTTCCTCCAGGGGCGTATCCAGGTGCGTGATGAGCGCCCTGTAGCGCAGCCGGTCGTTCTTGTCCCCGGTCACCAGCACGCTGTTCGTGCGCTCGTCGGCCACGACGGTAACCCGGGGGCCACCGCTACCTTCGGCCTGCTGGGCGCCCTGGTTCAGGGCCCCGACGATCTTGACGATCTCCGAAGCGGAGGCGTGCTCGAGCCGTATGACCTCGTAGTCCTGGTCGGCGGCCTGATCGATGCGCGCCACGATGCGCACCATCCGGTCCACGTTGGAAGCCCGGTCGCTGATGATGAGAAGGTTTGACGGAGGGTGCGCGGCGAGATGCCCGTACTGGGGAATCAGGGGCCGGAGAATCGGCACCAGCTGGGCTGCGGCCACATTCTGGACCGCGATTACCCGGGTCACGATGTCGTCAGGCCGACCGCCGCCCGGCTCGTTCTCCGCGCCGGGGACCTGGCGGGCATTAGCATCCGGGAGAATCTTGATGATGTCGCCTGCCGGCACGGCGACGAAGCCGTAGACAGACAGTATCGACAGGAAGGCCTCGTAAAAGGCGTCGGGATTCATCGGCGCAGCCGACAGCATGGTCACCTGCGCCTTTACCCGGGGGTCGAGAATAAAGTTCTTCCCGGTCACTTCGCCGACTGCCTCGATAACCTGCCGGATATCGGCGTCTTTGTAGTTGGGCGTGATAGTGGCCTGTTGTGCCGGCAGTCCTGCCGACCACGTCAGGGCCATGACGGTCAGGCACACGCTGGCAAGGTGGGAGCATCGGCTGATTTGGGTTGGGTTGACTGGTTTGGTCACTGCGTCGCTCCGACGGCGTTGACTTGAGCCATGTTCAATGACATCACCTGGGGCTGACCATCACGCTCCACGGTCACGGTGACCTGGAGCGCGTCGCCCAGGCTGCGAAAGACTTCCATGCCCTGGGCTGGATTATTCAATGCAACGCCATTGATTTCAGTGACAAGATCGCCAGCGCGCAGACCAAGGGAGGAAAACCCCTGCCGGTTCGGCCCCGGGTAGATGCGATAGCCCTTTAGCTGTCCATTCGGCATGAAGGGTTGTGGCCTCACGACCGCAAGGAAGCCGGGGGCGTTCTGGGCGATCAGTTCCTGCACGTTGGGCTGTCCCGGCGGCGATACGGCCTGCGGCGGGGCAAAGCCACCCGCAGAGGTTCCAGCCGCGCCCCCGCCCTCCCGGGGCAGTCGCAGCACTTCCAGTCGGCCCGCCCGGGCCAGAACGACCCGATCTGCCTGGATCTGCTGCACGGTTGCGCCGCCCGGCAGGGTCGAATTCACAAAGTAGACCTGCTCATTGCCGCTGCCATCCGCGATTATGGCGTGGGCCAGCTTGGGGTTGTCGGCCGCAACCGCGCCGCGCAACTGCAGTGCAAGGCTCGTGTCCGGGGCGGTGAGGGCCGCATCGCCTGAGACGGGTGGCGCTACCTGGGAGACCTCGCCAAACAAATGGGCCGCCGTGATGGTGGCGTAGGAGGCGGGGGTTGTCGTCTTCGGCCCGCTTTGCGGCGCTAACTGCGGTGGCTGCCAGGGGGGGGCCGGGCCTGCCGGGTAGAATATCCAGAAAATCCGGGCGAGGTAGTAGCCGATCAGTGTCACCGCCATCACGGACACGATGACGGGCAGGTGCTGATTGGCACGCACCACGACCAGTGCCGGCGTCGATCCGCCGAAACGCGAGACTAGATCCTGAACGTTCACAGAAGCCCACGAAACCTAAGGGGTTTTAGCATAGTCAGGTCCCGCAAGGGGAGCAACCTCCGAATCGCCCGCAAAGACCGCCTTCCCCCGCGGGAATTAGAGCCTTCGCGCGCCTGGCGAACCGTGATGGCTTCCACACACCGCAGCAGAGTCTGGTTCAGGCCCGGTTAACGCCGCCTGACCGCGCGGTGCCGCTTAAGGGGAATCCAAGCCGATGGTCGCAAGCGAATGCGCTAATATCTGCTCAACCTCAAGATTTCCGCAGCCACGACGACTTAGTCTTTACGAGCGACGACTGAATGGGCAGTGACAACGACAAGGATCTGACCCGGCGCATGGATGATGGCCGGGGGCTTGCCCTTGAGGAAGCTCGCCCCCAAGTCAAGCTTCCACCCCTGTACCGGGTGGTCTTGCTGAACGATGACTACACGCCGATGGAGTTTGTGGTCGAGGTTCTGGAGTTTATTTTCGCCATGGACAGGCAGAAGGCCACACGAGTCATGCTTGAAGTCCACACCCGTGGCAAGGGGGTGTGCGGAGTATTTACCTACGAGATCGCGGAAACGAAGGTAGCGCAGGTCGGCGCCTACGCGCAGCAGCATCAGCACCCGCTTCTATGCACGCTTGAGGAAACCTGATTGTCATGTTGAGCAGTGAACTCGAGTACTGCCTGAATGAGGCCTTCCAGCAGGCCCGGACCAAACGTCACGAGTACATGACGGTCGAGCACCTGTTGCTGGCCATCGTTGACGTTCCAACCGTTACCGAGATTCTCAAGGGTTGTGGATCTGACCTGGTCCGGCTGCGCCGCGATCTGGAGCAGTTTATCGATGAGTCGACTCCCCGGCTGGCCGAGGGCAGCGCCCAGGACGTCCAGCCCACGCTCGGGTTTCAGCGTGTGCTCCAGCGCGCCGTGTTCCACGTTCAGTCCAGCGGCAAGAAGGAAGTGCGGGGCGAGAATGTGCTGGTGGCCATCTTCGGCGAGAAGCAGTCTCACGCCGTCTATCTGTTGGGACTCCAGGACGTGACCCGCCTGGATGTCGTGAATTTTATTTCTCACGGACTCTCCAAGCTCCGGGACGATACCGGTGGGCCAAAGAGTCAGTCCGGGGAAGGCGAGGAGCGTGAGGGTGACGCCAGCGGCAGCGCTCTGGACAACTACGCCACCAACCTGAACAAGCGGGCCCGGGAAGGCAAGATTGATCCCCTTATCGGCCGTGAACTTGAGGTGGAGCGGACCATCCAGATCCTCTGTCGCCGGCGAAAGAATAACCCGCTCTATGTGGGCGAGGCTGGGGTGGGGAAGACGGCGATAGCCGAGGGCCTGGCCAAGATGATCGTTGATGGCCAGGTTCCCGAAGTGCTTGCCAACTGCACGATCTATGCCCTGGACATGGGGTCCCTGCTCGCTGGCACCAAGTACCGGGGGGACTTCGAGAAGCGCTTCAAGGCGGTCATCAAGGAATTGGGCAAGGATCCCGGTGGCATCCTGTTCATTGACGAGATTCACACCGTTATCGGTGCGGGCGCTGCCTCCGGCGGTGTTCTGGACGCGTCAAACCTCATCAAGCCGGTCCTGTCGAGTGGTGAGCTGCGCTGTATAGGCTCCACGACCTACCGCGAGTACCGGGGCGTCTTCGAGAAGGACCATGCCCTGGCCCGGCGTTTTCAGAAAATCGATATTGTTGAGCCGACCATTTCCCAGACTATCGAGATCTTGCGTGGCCTCAAGAGCCGCTTTGAGGAATACCACGGCATCGCCTACACGGATGACGCCATCGTTGCTGCCGTGGAGTTATCGGCCCGGCATATCAATGAACGGCAGTTGCCCGACAAGGCCATCGACGTGATCGACGAGGCGGGCGCCAGCATTCGGCTGGAGCCGGAGGCCACCCGCACCCGCGAGGTCGGGGTCGTCCAGATAGAAAATGTCATTGCCAAGATGGCGCGGATTCCGCCGAAGAGCGTGTCGGCCTCCGATCGGGATCAGCTGCGGAATCTTGAGCGGGATCTGAAGCTGGTGATCTTTGGCCAGGACAAGGCCGTCACGGCCCTGTCAGCCGCCATAAAGATGGCCCGCTCCGGGCTGCGGGAGCCGGAGAAGCCGGTGGGCGCCTTTCTCTTTGCAGGACCCACTGGCGTGGGCAAGACGGAGGTCACCCGGCAGCTGGCCCTGTGTCTCGGCATCGAGTTGATCCGCTTCGACATGTCCGAATACATGGAGCGGCACACGGTTTCCCGCCTGATTGGTGCGCCGCCAGGCTATGTGGGCTTCGATCAGGGCGGGTTGTTGACGGAAGCTGTCAGTAAGCATCCCCATGCGGTCCTGCTCCTGGATGAAATTGAGAAGGCTCATCCTGAGGTGTTCAACCTCCTGCTCCAGGTCATGGATCACGGCACCCTGACGGACAACAACGGCCGCAAGGCAGATTTCCGCAACGTTATTCTCGTCATGACCACGAACGCTGGCGCCCAGGAGATGGGCCGGGCCTCCATGGGCTTTACAGAGCAGGACAACAGCGCGGATGGCATGGCCATCATCAACCGGATGTTCACGCCGGAGTTCCGCAACCGCCTGGATACGATCATCCAGTTTGCCCCCCTCGGACCAGAGGCAATCCTGCGCGTGGTCGACAAGTTGGTCATGGAGCTGGAAGCTCAGCTGGACAAGAACGCGGTAACGATCGAGCTGGAGCCGGCTGCCCGTCAGTGGATTGCCGACAAGGGCTACGATCCGAAGATGGGTGCCCGGCCGATGGCCAGGGTCATTCAGGAGCAGGTGAAGCGGCCGCTGGCCGAGCAGTTGCTGTTCGGCGATCTGGCCAAGGGTGGCCACGTCAGAATATCGCTGGACGACTCAGGTGAGCTGCGCCTGGTGACCACGCCGGCCACCATGGCCCTGGAGCACATCCCGGATCCGGCCTGACTTTCGGCCTGCTGACGGACCCCAGATCAAGTCCCCGGTGGGCTCGACCTGCTACCGCGCCCGGAAGGTAATGCGTCCTTTGGAGAGGTCGTAAGGGGTGAGTTCGACCGTGACCCGGTCCCCCGTGAGAATCCGAATATAGTTCTTGCGCATCTTTCCTGAGATGTGCGCGTTCACAAGATGGCCGTTATCGAGGGTTACCCGAAACGTCGTGTTAGGCAGGGTCTCGGTGACGACCCCGTCCATCGTGATGGCTTCTTCTTTCGACATGGAGACTCCGGCGGAACGGGGCGCGATTGTCGTCGAACTCGTTCAGACGTGCAAGGGAGCCGGAATTTCCAGCGGCCGGACAAGGCTTTGCGTCGGCCGGGGTTCGGCGCGCCAGGCCCCAACCCGGCCCGCGGCAGCGCTGAGCGTCTGAATCTGACGGAGAAACTCATCCCGGGGCATCAACTGGCTGCCCAGCGTGGCCAGGTGGCGGCTTGCGACCTGGCAGTCAATCAGCGTTATGCCCTGGTCCTCGGCCAGCCGCACAAGCTTGACCAGAGCAGCCTTGGAAGCATCCGGCACCCGGCTAAACATCGATTCACCGAAGAACACATCGCCCAGTGCGATCCCGTACAGCCCGCCCGCAAGGTCCGATCCCCGCCAGATTTCTATCGAGTGTGCGTACCCCAGTGTGTGCAGGCAGAGATAGGCTGAGCGCATTTCTGGCGTAATCCAGGTGCCGGTGGCGGCGCGCGTGTCTGCACACCCAGCGATTACTGCCCCGAAGGCCAGATCCACCGAGACCCGGAAGCGATCGCCCAGCAGTGTCCGCCTGAGAGTCCGGGAAATGTGGAGCTTCTCGGGCAGGAGTACTGCCCGCGGATCGGGCGACCACCAGAGAACCGGTTGGCCTTCTTCATACCAGGGAAAGATGCCGCGGCCGTAGGCGGCCAGCAGTCTTGCCGGCGTGAGGTCGCCGCCTACAGCGACCAGGCCGTCCGCCTCAGCCGTGCCCCGGGTCAGATCAGGGAAGGACTCGGGCGGATCGCTGGGCTTGAGGAACACGATTGAACCGGTGGCCGCGGATGCCGTCCTGCTCACGTCGAACTCTTTTTGTAGGGGACGTGGTCGCGAGCGGCATCGATGTACTCATCGATATGGCTGCGCTCGCGATCCAGATACTGGTCTATAGCCGCGGCAAACTGGGGATGCGAGAGCCAGTGCGCTGACCAGGTTTCGGTTGGCACAAACCCCCGGCTGATCTTGTGCTCGCCCTGTGTGCCTGGCTCGAAGGACTGAAGGCCCTGCTCTATGCAGTACTCAATGCCCTGGTAGTAGCAGGTCTCAAAGTGCAGGCTGTGGTACTCCCCCTCGCTGCCCCAGTAGCGTCCATAGAGCGTGTCTGCGCTCCGAAAGCAGAGGGCCGTTGCCACCGGCCTGCCACTCCGCATAGCCACAATGGCCAGCACGTTGTCCGGGAGCAGGGTGCTGATCCTCGTGAAGAAGGCTTCATTGAGGTAAGGCTCCCGGCCTCGTCGCCAGAATGAACTTGCATACAGGGGCATCAGTTGCTGCCACAACCCGGCATCGATCTCAGCGCCGGTGAGGCGAAGAAAGCTGATTCCTGCCTCTGCTACCCGCCGGCGTTCCCGCTTGGCCTTCTTGCGTTTCTCGGCAGTGAACTCCCCGAGGAAGGCATCGAAGTCCGCGTAGCCCCGGTTACGCCAGTGGAACTGGCAGTCCTTTCGCGACAGAAAACCAGCCGTCGCCAGAACGCCGGTCTCGGCGGTGGTGGGGAACAGCACATGCACCGATGACGCCCCGATTTTCCGGGCCAACTCGGTTGACCCTGCCAGCAGGGCCCCAGCGACGAGCGCGGGTTCCTGGCCTGCTCCAGTCAGAAAGCGGGGGCTCGTGGCTGGGGTAAACGGCACTGCCGAGACGAGCTTGGGGTAGTAGTGGAGTCCGGCCCGCCGATAGGCGTCCGCCCAGGCGAAATCGAAGACGAACTCCCCCTGGGAACTGGTCTTGCGATAGAGCGGCATGGCTCCAACCAACTGGCCTGCGTCGTCCCGCAGGAGCAGATGACAGGGGTACCAGCCAGTACTGCCCCCGACACAGCCCGTCTCTTCGAGGGCAAGCAGGAACTCGTGGCGGAGAAAAGGGTACTCGGAGCCCGACAGTCTGTTCCAGTCGTCGGGGGCCACCGCCGCCAGGGACTGCGCAACTTCAAGCAACAAGGGAGCGGATCGTCTGGGTCATCAACCGGACAGGCTATCCAGAAAGTTCTCGGCATCCAGGGCGGCCATGCAGCCTGAGCCTGCCGAGGTGATGGCCTGCCGGTAGACGCTGTCAGCCACATCGCCGGCGGCGAATACGCCCGGGACGCTGGTGGACGTCGCTCCCCCAGCGAGGCCCGTGCGCACGACGATGTAACCTTTGTTGAGCTCCAGCTGGTCCTTGAACAGCGCGGTGTTCGGATCATGTCCGATCGCTATGAACAGGCCTGCAATATCGATGTCCTGGAGAGGGCCGTTGCCGGTGGTTGGCTTCACCCGCACTCCGGTAACGCCACTCTCGTTCCCGAGTACTGATTCCACCGCATGATTCCATAGCAACGTGACGTTCCCGCCATCCCTGGTCCGGGTCAGGAGCTTGTCCTGGAGCATTTTCTCTGCACGCAGTCCTGACCGGCGGTGAATCAGTGTGACGTGGGATGCCAGGTTTGAGAGGTACAGCGCTTCCTCGACGGCGGTATTGCCCCCACCGACGACGGCGACCCGCTGGCCGCGATAAAAGAACCCATCGCAGGTGGCGCACGCTGAGACCCCCCTGCCGCGGAACCCCTGTTCCGAGGGCAGGCCCAGATAGCGCGCTGAAGCCCCGGTGGCAATGATCAGGGCGTCGCAGGTGTAATTGGCGGAGCCGCCGCGCAGCTGAAACGGGCGGCGGCCCAGTTCAACGCCTTCGATCTGGTCCAGTACTCCGGTGACACCGAGGCGCTCCCCGTGGACGCGCAGTTGGGCCATCAGCTCCGGTCCCTGCAGCCCGTGAGGACCTCCGGGCCAGTTGTCCACGTCCGTCGTGGTCATCAACTGGCCGCCTTGTTCCAGGCCAGTTATCAGGCGCGGCTTGAGATTGGCCCGGGCGGCGTAAACGGCGGCGCTGTAGCCGGCGGGTCCGGATCCCAGGATGATCAGTCGGGCATGGGTGGTAGTCATGGTGCCAGTTTAGGCGATGGCCGACGCTTGCGTCCAAACCATGGACTGCTATCATTCAATCAGTTATCTGCTTGACGGGCGGGCAGTTAACCAGCGTTGTTGCTGCGTCTTCTCAGGGAATAGAGTGGCCAGAGCGATAGGCATAGAAAGTCGCGGCCTTGCCGCGCCGCTTACCCATGCCGTGCGTGAAGCGGCACTGTGGGTGCTGGGGGCGATCTCCCTGATCATGCTGGTTGCTCTGCTGACCTACAGTCCGCAGGATCCTGGCTTTAGTCACACCGGCAACGGGACACTCCTGCACAATCTGATCGGCGGCATTGGCGCCTGGTATGCCGACGTTGCCTTCAGTCTGTTTGGCGGTCCCGCGTTGCTCTTTCCCGCCATGACGCTGCTGGTGGGCTGGATACTCTTCACCGCGCGCTTAAGTCCCGGGCCCGTTGACCGGCGGGTTCTCATCACCCGACTGTCGGGCTTTGCGCTGACGCTGGCCACCAGCTGCGCACTGGCCACGCTGCATTTTGGTCCGCACGGCCTCCCGCAGACTGCCGGTGGCGCGTTTGGCGAACTCCTGGGCAACGGTCTCGCCGGGGGGCTCGGGCGGCTCGGTGCAACCCTGCTCCTCCTGGCGTCCTGGCTCGCGGGCGTCTCCCTGTTCACAGGCCTCTCCTGGCTGGCCGTCATGGACCGGGTAGGGCACTACGTTCTCGATGGTGCGGACCGGGCCCGGACCCTGTTCTCCGAGTTCCAGTCCCGCACAGCAGGCCGGCGCGTCCAGGAAGAGCGGCAGGAGGTCGTCCGCAAGGAGCGCAAGAAGGTCGAGAAGAAGGTGCCGCCCCAGATCTACCCCGTGCTCGCCGCGCCCGAGCCCAGCCAGAGGGTCGAGAAAGAGCGGCAGGTCCAGTTGTTCAATGGCCCCGTTCTGCCCGGTGAGTTGCCACCCCTGTCGCTGCTGGACGATCCCCCGGAGCGTCCTCCGGGATACTCCAAGGAATCGCTGGAAGCCATATCCCGCCTCGTCGAGCTCAAGCTGCGGGATTTCGGCGTCGAGGTCGAAGTGGTAGCGGTGCAGCCTGGTCCCATCGTTACGCGCTTCGAGCTGGCCCCGGCGCCGGGCGTCAAAGTGAGTCAGATCAGCAACCTCTCCAAGGATCTCGCCCGCTCGCTGTCCGCTATCAGTGTGCGGGTCGTTGAAGTCATTCCAGGCAAGCCTACCGTGGGTCTCGAGATTCCAAATGAGACCCGCGAGATGGTGACCCTGGGGGAGATTCTTCGCTCCAATGCCTATGAGGAAATGCCCTCACCCCTGACGCTGGCCCTGGGCAAGGACATCGGCGGCAAGTCCGTAGTGGCGGATCTCCAGCGCATGCCGCATCTAATGATCGCGGGCACTACCGGTTCTGGTAAGTCGGTGGGCATCAACGCCATGGTTCTTAGCCTGCTGTTCAAGGCAACGGCTGAAGACGTGCGGATGATCATGATCGATCCGAAGATGCTTGAGTTGTCGGTCTACGAGGGCATCCCGCACCTCCTTGCACCCGTCGTGACCGACATGAAGGAGTCCGCCAACGCATTGCGGTGGTGCGTAGCGGAAATGGAGCGTCGCTACCGCCTCATGGCCGCGCTAGGCGTCCGCAATCTCGGTGGCTTTAACCGCAAGGTCAAGATTGCCCTCGACAAAGGCGAGCCCATTCCTGATCCGCTGGTAGGTACGGAGTACGCGCCCAAGCCCCGGGTGGACGGCTCCGTGCCCACCCTGACGACGTTGCCGCACATCGTGGTGATCATCGATGAGCTGGCTGACATGATGATGATTGTCGGCAAGAAGGTCGAAGAGCTGATCACCCGGCTCGCGCAGAAGGCGAGGGCCTCGGGAATCCACCTGATTATTGCTACCCAGCGTCCTTCCGTGGACGTCATCACCGGGCTGATCAAGGCCAATATCCCCACGCGCATTGCGTTTCAGGTGTCTGCCAAGGTCGACTCCCGCACGATCCTCGACCAGAGTGGTGCCGAAAGCCTCCTGGGTCACGGCGACATGCTGTTCTTGCCGCCGGGGACCAGCATGCCACTGCGCGTCCACGGTGCGTTTGTCTCCGACCAGGAAGTCCATCGCGTTGTGGCTCATCTCAAGGGGAGCGGCCCGCCGGTGTATCTCGACGAGATCACCGAGGGGCCGGCGCTTGGCTTTCCGGGGATACCGGGCGAAACACCCCAGGGCGGTGAGGCTGATGGTGAGGAGGACGCCCTCTACGACCAGGCGGTCAAGATCGTCTGCGAAACCCGGCGGGCCTCAGTGTCCGGCATCCAGCGTCGCCTGAAGATCGGCTACAACCGTGCCGCCCGGCTCGTCGAGAGCATGGAGGCAGCCGGCCTTGTAGGCCAACTCCAGTCCAATGGCTTCCGGGAAGTCCTCGCACCGCCGCCGCCCGAAAACGACTGAGTCCGTTCTGCCGTTCATGGCTCGCTCGTTGCGCCTCTTTATCGTTCTCCTCGCGCTGACCGCTACCGGGGCGTCAGCGGCGGGTCCCGAGACCGGTGTGGTGCGGCTGCGCGCTTTCCTGGCAAATGTTCAGGTGCTGGAAGCCAGGTTCCGGCAGCAGGTCATCGATTCCCGCCAGCGGGTCCTTGAAGACGCGTCGGGCTCCGTCGTCATGCAGAGGCCTGGCCGGTTCCGCTGGAACTACGAGAAGCCGTTCGAACGGGTGATCGTCGCAGACGGGGAGAGGGTCTGGCTCTATGAGGCCGATCTGCAACAGGTCACCATTCGGCGCCTGACGGCTGGGATTGGCGATACTCCCGCTGCCCTTCTGACAGGCAAGGAATCCGTCCTGGAGCGCTTCACGATTGAGAAGTCCTGGATGGAAGAGGGTCTGGCGCTGGTGCGTCTGGTGCCCCGGTCGGCCGACGCGGACTTTGCGGGCGTCACGCTGGGCTTTGACGGCGCCGAATTGCGGCGTCTCGTCCTCGACGACCGCCTGGGTCAGCAGACCCGCATTGATCTCACGGAAGTCCGGACCAATCCGCGCGTGTCCCCGGAGGTGTTCCGCTTCCAGACCCCAGCCGGGGCTGACGTGATCGACGACAGCGAGCTCTGAGTTCGGAATGCAGGCACTGCGGTATGGCCGGGCGTGGCTATTTGCTGGAGGCGTACTTCTGGTTATCGGCCTGCTGTCAGCGCTGTCCCCGGTGCAGTCGCTGGTCCCCGTGAGCATGAATGACAAGGTCCTGCATGCCCTGGGTTTCCTGTTCTTCATGCTCTGGTTTGGCGGCGTCTTCCCGGTCCGGGTTGCACCATTACTGGTTGTGGGTCTGGCGTCCTACGGTATCTTCATTGAGGTACTGCAGAGCTTCACCCCAACGCGCGAGGCGGAATTCCTGGACCTCGTCGCGGACCTCGCCGGGATTCTCGTGGGCTGGGCGCTGAGCAGGGCTGGCTTCTCCCGCTGGTGTGCAACACTGGAGTCATGGCTCGTCCCCCAAAAGTCCTGAGCGAGCTGCCCCCTGGTGCAGAAGCAGCGCAGCCCGCCTGGCGCCCGCTGGCGGACCGGATGCGCCCAACGAGTCTCAGCGAGGTAGCAGGCCAGGGACATCTTCTGGCGTCCGGCCAACCGCTCCTCCGGCTGCTGAAGGGTGAGCTGCATTCCGCCATTCTCTGGGGTCCTCCGGGATCCGGGAAGACGACGCTGGCGCGACTCCTCGCTGCCACGGTTGGTGCGCACTTCGTAGCCCTTTCGGCAGTCCTGGCCGGGGTCAAGGAAGTACGGGAAGCAGTCGCCTATGCCCAGGCCAACCCGGAGCAGCCGACGCTCTTGTTCCTGGACGAGGTCCACCGCTTCAACAAGGCCCAGCAGGACGCGTTCCTGCCCTACGTTGAGGATGGGACGCTGATCTTTGTGGGTGCGACCACGGAGAATCCGGCCTTCGCGCTGAACAACGCCCTGCTGTCCAGGGCGCGAGTGTATGTGCTGAAGTCCCTGGCTGATTCTGATCTGGTGGCTATTCTGGCGGCTGCCCTGGCGGATCCGGTGCGTGGCCTCGGTGCCCGACCGCTCCTGGCCGGGCATGCGGAACTGCTGGATCTGGCCAGAGGCGCGGATGGCGATGCGCGGCGGGCACTGAACCTGCTCGAGGTCGCCGCAGGACTGGTGACTGACGACGCCACTCTGACGCCCGCCATCGTTGCCACCGTGCTTACCGGGAGTTATCGCCGCTTCGACCGCCAGGGTGATGTGTTCTACGAGCAGATCTCCGCACTGCACAAGTCCGTGCGCGGTTCCGATCCCGACGCTGCCCTGTACTGGCTCGCGCGCATGCTGGATGGTGGCTGCGACCCGGCCTACGTGGCCCGGCGGATCGTCCGCATGGCCTCGGAGGACATTGGCAATGCGGACCCCCGCGCCCTCACCCTGGCGCTCGAAGCCTGGCAGGCGTGGGAGCGTCTGGGCACACCGGAGGGGGAACTGGCGCTGGCCCAGGCCGTGGTGTTTATGGCCTGTGCGGCCAAGAGCAATGCGACTTACCTGGCCTGGCAGGCGGCCCAGGCCGATGTGCAGGCCCACGGCACCTTGCCTGTTCCGGCACCACTGCGCCCTGCCTCTACGGGCCTGGCACGCAGCCTCGGCCATGGAGCGGGCTATCGCTACGCCCACGACGAGCCCGATGCCTTTGCGGCGGGGGCCAGCTACTTTCCCGCAGAACTGGGGCAGCGGACGTATTACGAGCCGGTACCCCGGGGCCTCGAACAGCGGATTGCCGACAAGCTCGCAGACTTCCGGGCCCGCAATCAGTCTGCCCGGCAGACGAAGCCGCCGGTGTAAACTCCGGCGCATTCGGCTTGCCCGCATTTCCGGAACCAGACCATGCTTGATCCCCGACTGCTCCGTGCTGATCTCGACGGTGTGCGGGGCAATCTCGCGCGCCGGGGTTTTGTCCTCGACACAGCAGCCTTCCAGGCTCTGGAAGACCGTCGCAAGGGCGTCCAGGTCCGGGTCGAGGAGTTGCGCGGCGAGCGCAATGCCCGCTCCCGGGAAATCGGCACGCGTAAGGCTGCCGGCGAGGACACCGCGGCCCTGATGGCCGCGGTCAAGCTGATCGGCGATGAACAAACTGATCTGGAAGCGCAGATGGTCACCCTGCAGAATGTCCTGCAGGACATCCAGCTGGGCCTTCCCAACCTGCTCCAGGACGATGTCCCGGAGGGCCGCGACGAAGCAGCGAATGTCGAAGTCCGCCGCTGGGGAGCCCCGCACCAGTTCGGCTTCACGCCCCGGGACCACGTGGACCTGGGGAGTGGGAGCGGCCTGCTGGATATCGAGGCCGCCGGCAAGATCACGGGTGCGCGGTTTTCTGTCCTGCGGGGATCCCTGGCCCGGCTCCACCGCGCCCTGATCCAGTTCATGCTCGACCTGCATGTGGGTGAGCACGGCTACACGGAGGTCTATGTTCCGTATCTCGTGAACAGAGACAGCCTGCGGGGCACGGGGCAGTTGCCCAAGTTTGCCGCGGACCTGTTTGGTGTGGGCGGTGAGTCTGACCTGCTCCTGATTCCGACGGCTGAGGTGCCGGTCACCAATCTGGTCCGCGACTGCATTCTTGAGGCCACCGCGCTGCCGACCCGCTACGTCGCCCACACGCCGTGTTTCCGCTCAGAGGCGGGTTCCTACGGCAAGGACACCCGGGGCATGCTGCGTCAGCATCAGTTCGAGAAGGTGGAGCTCGTCCATATCGTGCGTCCGGAACACTCCGTTGCTGCCCTGGAAGCCCTCACTGGTCATGCGGAAGCGGTGCTGCAGAAGCTGGGCCTGCCCTATCGCGTGATGGCCCTGTGTGCCGGTGACGTTGGGTTTGCCGCCGCGAAGACCTATGACCTGGAGGTGTGGCTGCCAGGCCAGCAGCGCTTCCGCGAGATTTCATCCTGCAGCAATTGCAGCGACTTTCAGGCGCGCCGCATGGTTGCCCGCTGGCGGAATCCAGCGACGGGCAAGCCGGAGCTCGTGCACACACTGAATGGCTCTGGCGTGGCCGCCGGACGAGCGCTGATTGCGGTGATGGAGAATTACCAGAACGCCGATGGCACGATTACTGTGCCAGCCGTGCTGGAGCCTTACATGGGCGGGGTCAAGAGCCTGCCGGCAGGTCCTGCAGCCGGATGAGGGCCGGCGCCCCGGGCGCAGGGCTTGCAGGCTCTCTGGGGCTTTTGCTCTGGGTAGCGATCCTTGGCGCTCTCGTGGCAACTCTGGCGGCCCGGAGTCCCGGGTTGCCGGGGCCAGTGACCAACTACCCGGCCGCACCCCGGGGAACGGTCTCGGACGACTATCACGGCACCCGGGTCCCTGATCCCTGGCGCTGGCTCGAGGCCACCGACTCCCCCTCCACCAGACAGTGGGTTCTGGAGCAGAACCAGCTGACGGAGCGCTACATCTCCCGTTTGCCCGGGAGAGCCCGGTTCGCGTCCCGCCTGCGGGCGCTGCTCAACTACGCGCGTCGCGGGGTGCCGGACCGGGAGAGCGGCGTGTATGTCTATCGCTGGAATCCAGGCAACGCAGAGCAGGACGTGCTGCGGGTTACCCGGGATCTGGCCCAGCCCGGCAGCGTCCTGGTCGATCCGCTCACCGTGCGTGCCGACGGCACCGTGTCGATAGCCGGCTTCAAGCTGAGCCCGGACGGCTCGCGACTTGCTTACGGTCTGTCCGATGGCGGCAGCGACTGGCAGCGCTGGTATGTCCGGGATCTGGCCACGTCGGCTGATGTGCCGGACGTACTGACTGGCACGAAGTTCACCTCGGTCAGCTGGTCCCGGGACGGGCGGGGGTTCTACTACAGCCGCTACCCGGGCAACGCAAAAAACGGCTACGACGATCGTCGCCAGGTGGCGGTCTATTTCCATGTGCCCGGGACCCCCCAGGCGGATGACCTGCTGGTCTATGCCAACACGGATCACCCCACGCGGGACCCCTATGGCACCGTGACCCCTGACGGTCGTTTCCTCGTGCTGAATATCGAGGACGGCTACGTCACCAACGGCATCTACTACCAGCGACTGAGTGCGTCCGGCGGTACCGCGCCGGTGATGCGACTGCTCGACGCCTGGGACGGGCGTTACGAATTCCTGGGTGTGGAGGGCGAGACCTTTTACTTTTTGACCACGAACGGGGCGCCCCGGGGCCGCGTGATTGCCGTTGACCTGGCCGCGCCGGAGCCTGAACGCTGGCGTGTAGTGGTGCCGCAGGGTGCTGACCCCATCGAAGCAGCAGCCCTGGTTGGCGGTCGTCTCGTGGTGGAGTACCTCCACGCCGTGCATTCCCGGCTCCGGCTCTACACCCTGGATGGCGCCGCGACCGCCGACGTTCAGCTGCCCGGCCAGGGTTCGGTCGACGCTTTGTTTGGTGTCACTTCAGATCCCGAGGCCTTCCTGACCTACACTGACTTCACCTCGCCCCGGCGGGTCTATCGCCTGGATGTGGAGTCCGGGACACTCACGGCCACGGGTGCTGCGGTCAGGAGCGTCGATTCCGGCCGGTACGTGAGCGAACAGATCTTCTACGCGAGCGCCGATGGCACCCAGGTGCCCATGACGATGGTCCGGCGCCGGGATGTGCGGCCCGATGGGCGCACACCCACCGTACTTTACGGTTACGGTGGCTTCAACGTCGCACTGCTGCCCACGTACTCGGCAGCGCGCATGGCCTGGATCGAGGCGGGCGGAGTCTATGCCCAGGCGAACCTGCGCGGGGGCGGTGAGTACGGCGAGGCGTGGCACCTGGCGGGTACGCGCCTCAACAAGCAGAAGGTCTTTGACGACTTTATCGCGGCGGCCGAATGGCTGATCGGCAACGGGATCACGTCGCCGGAGCACCTGGCCATCTGGGGTGGCAGCAACGGCGGCCTGCTGGTGGGGGCTGTGCTCAACCAGCGACCCGAGCTGTTTGCTGCGGCGGTCCCGTCGGTCGGTGTGCTGGACATGCTCCGGTACCAGACGGCAAGTCTGAACGCGCGCAAGTGGTCCAGCGACTACGGGCTCAGCGAGAACCCGGCTGAGTTCAGCGCGCTACGGGCGTACTCCCCGTACCACAACCTCCGGTCAGGGTTGTGCTATCCCGCCGTGCTCGTGCAGGCTGACGCGGAGGATGACCGGGTGGTTGCCTGGCACAGCTACAAGTACGCTGCGGCCTTGCAGGCGATTCAGGGAGCAGTGCGGAATTGCCGGCGCCCGACGCTCATTCGGGTGGAGACGCGCAGTGGTCACGGGGCCGGTGCGTCGCTGTCCAAGACCGTAAACGAATACGCCGACCAGTGGACCTTCGTCGCCGCAGCGACGGGGCTGTAACCCTGCCGCGACAGCCGCTCCCGCATTACTCCGGCGGGATCTCGATGATCGGGTCAGTCTGGCCGGTGATCATCGCCCGGACGTACTCGGGGGAGGGCAGGTGGCAGTAGACGCTGCCCTTCTTGTCCTCCCCGACCCCGCCACCGGGCAATATCCGGTCGACCCGGATCGTCAGGCCGCGCAGCCGGAGCTTGCCAGCTACGGTCAGAATGGCGACCTGGGGCAGGTAGGGCAGTGGGTACAACCAGGACGGTCCGGACAGAGAGAGGACGTCATGCTGAACTTGTGCGGATGCTATGTGAGCGGTTTCGACCGTGTCAATGCGTAGCGGCTGCGCCGGCGCTGCGGCCCTCAGGGGCGCGCTTATGACAAAACGGTTTACATCCCCGGACGACGACGACGACGACGACGACTAGGATGCCCTCTAACCCCAGCGGTCGAACAAAAAGCGGGGGTGCCTTTTAAAGAGGAATACTCGGTGCGGAAACTTGCTGGCGTGGTCCCGCTGCTCGGCTGGATGTCTAATGTACAGGCCATCCCGATTCAGTGGACGCTTACCGATGTTCTGTTTGACGATGGCGGTACGGCCACCGGTTCGTTTGTCTTTGATGCCGACACGGCGACTTACTCGAATATTTCCATAACCACGACCACTGCGGGGCTGCTGCCCCTGGCAACCTTTACGTCCCTCCTGGCGGGTTCGGCAACGGATGGTGCGTTCACGCCGGCTGCTGGCGACCAGACCGGCCAGCCGTTCCTGCAACTGCTCTACTTCCAGTTGCCGCTCAGCAACGCAGGCGGCACGCTGTACCTCATTAACCCCTTCTTTCCCAGCACCTCGTCCTTCGATGGCACCTGCCTGAACGCCAGCTGCAGCTCGGTGGACTACGGACGCATCATGGTGGATGGCGGCATCATCGGGTCGACGCCGGCCGTCATTCCCGTCCCGGCCGCCGCCTGGCTGTTTGCGTCCGCCATGGCCAGTGCGGGCGCATTGCGCAGGCGGAATGCCTAGCCCGGCATTCGATACCGTTAAGTTGCCCAAAGAAAAGGCGCCCCGATGGGCGCCTTTTTTGTCTCCGTAGGAGCGCCTTTAGGCGCGATTCCCCCTCATTCGTCGCGCCCGATGCCCAGGATGGCCAGCAGGTTGACGAAGATATTGAAGAGGCTCACGTACAGGCTCACCGTCGCCAGAATGTAGTTGGTCTGCCCGCCGTTGATGATGGCGCTGGTTTCGTAGAGGATGCAGCCCGCCATCAACAGGATCACCGCGGTGGAGATCACCATCTGGAAGGCGGACAGGTCCACGAAGAGTCCCACGACAATGACGCCCAGCAGCCCGATCAGACCCACGGTCAGAAAGGTGCCCATGAAGCTCATGTCGCGGCGTGACTTGACGACGTAGGCGCTGAGGCCGGCGAACAGCGCGCCTGTGATGCCCAGGCTGGTCATCACCAGCTCGCCACCGTTGGGCACCGACTGCAGGTAGGCACTGAGCATCGGCCCGAGGGTGAGCCCCATGAAGCCCGTCAGCCCGAATACGGCTCCGATGCCGGCGGCCGAGTTCTTGAGCTTGTAGGTCAGAAAGAGCAAGCCGAAGTACCCGACGAGGGTCACGACCGGCCCCAGGGAGGGCATGCCCATAGCCATAGCGAGCCCCGCCATGGCCGCGCTGAACAGCAGGGTGGCCGACAGCAGCAGGTAGGTGTTCCGGAGCACCCGGTTGGTCGTGAGCTCAGAGGGGCGGTCTGCGGTGGCGCCGCCCCGGGCTGCCGGGAGGACACTTAAGTTACGGTCTGCTGCCATGCACGTACTCCCTGGGTTTAGGTATGGTCACGGTATCAGACCCCTGCGCCGGGTCAAAGTTTCCACTCCAGACCCGCTTCTGACGCTCCGCGGCGCTTGAATGTGGGTCCCGGGGTGGTGACAATTCGCCACTCCCATCGGAGAGGTGGCAGAGCGGTCGAATGCGGCGGTCTTGAAAACCGTTGAACCGCAAGGTTCCGGGGGTTCGAATCCCTCCCTCTCCGCCAAATGAGCATCCGAGGCAGTCCGAGTGAGTCCTTAAAGCCCGTGTAATAGCGGGCTTTTTCGCATCCGGAGCATCCGTAGCACTCCGAGCGAGTCCGGTTGAATCCGGGGGCATATGGGGGCATATTGCGGGGCAAGGGGGAATTGTGATGCCCCCAAGCCGGGGGGATGCCCCCGCCCGACGAGAGGGAATGCCCCCGATGCTGACCGATGCCCGCGTGAAGGCCGCTGGACCGCGTGAGAAGCCCTACAGGCTATGGGATGCCACTGGCCTGTACATCGAGGTGTCTCCGAGCGGCGGCAAGTTGTGGCGAGTTAAATACCGCTTCAACAAAAAGGAAAAAAGGTTGGCACTGGGGGCTTACCCGGAAGTCGCTCTCAAGGAAGCGAGGGAGAAACGCGACGATGCCCGCCGACTGCTGCGGGATCACCTGGACCCTGCCATGGTCCGCCGGGACACCAAGGCTGCGAAGGTGGCTGAGGAGCGGTCCGCCGGGGCCACGTTTCGGGTGATTGCCGAGGAGTGGCTGGAGAAGAACGCCCCCCGCTGGTCCGCTGGTACGGCGGGGAGTGTGACGGATCGACTCAAGGCTAACGTCTACCCGTGGTTGGGTGACAAGCCCATCACCGCAATCGAGGCCCCCGAGGTGCTGGCGGTCATCCGGCGCATTGAGGCGAGGGGTGCACCCGAGGTGGCCCGCCGGGTGCTGCAAATCTGCGGGCAGATATTCGCCTACGCGATTTCCACCGCGAGGGCTTCCCGCAACCCTGCTGGGGACCTGCGTGGGGCCATTCCGCCCCCGCCGAAAGGCCATCACGCCAGCATCACTGACCCCAAAGCAATTGGCGAGTTGCTGCGGGCCATTGACGGGTATACCGGGAGCTTCGTTGTCCGCTGCGCTCTCAAGCTCGCCCCGTTGACCTTCGTTCGCCCTGGTGAACTGCGGCGGGCGGCATGGTCCGAGTTCGACCTGGATCAAGCCGAGTGGCGCATCCCCGCCGAAAAGATGAAGGCGCGGGCGGTGCACATCGTCCCGTTGAGTCGCCAGGCCCTCGAAATCCTCGAGGAGTTGAAGCCGCTTACGGGCAGGGATGAGTACCTATTCCCAAGCGTGCGGACGGTGGCCCGCCCGATGAGTGAAAACACTGTGACCGCAGCCCTGCGCCGTCTGGGCTACACCGGCGAGCAGATGACCGGCCACGGCTTCCGCAGCATGGCGAGTACGTTGTTGAACGAGCAGGGGTGGAATCGAGACGCTATCGAGAGACAGCTTGCCCACGGTGAGCGGGACAAGGTGCGAGGTGCCTACAACTATGCACAGCATCTACCCGAGCGCCGGAAGATGATGCAGGCGTGGGCTAAATTTCTCGACGGTTTGCGGACGGGTGCCAAGGTTGTCTCGATTCGCCGGGGCAAGGGCGGCTGATCGCGCCGGTTCGGACATGGCAAAGCGCAAGATTAAACTGCCCCGGTATTCTGCGGCCCAGGACGCAGCCCAGATGCGGATAGTCCGTCTGCTGAGTCACATGGGAGAGGGAACGGTCCCTGACGAGGCCGACAGGCGATGGTTGCACGAGTTTTTCAGCGACGTTCTGCTGAATTCAGGGAGTAAGGCTCGCAAGCACTTCGGGCTGCCCGTCGTTATTGGTCGCCGCGCTAGAGTTGGGAAAATGCTTGCCATCATCGCCTATGTGCAGCTCGCTGAACGCTACGAGCATGGCAAAAGCGAAGCGTTGGAGTTGGCGAGGGAAGCCTTTAATTACGCCAGTGTTCGCGAGGTTGAGAAGATCGTGGCCGGTACTCCCATGTCCCACGGCCCCGAGTCCAAGCCTGAATCCGTAGTGGCTTGGCTGGAGGAATTCGTGACTGCCCATGGCGTACCGTTGCCGACTCACAGAGGAGCAACGGCACCGCGAAGGAAACCTGTCCGCAATTCGTAGTCTTTCGGCCCCGGTTGAAAGGCCAATCCTTTAGACCGTAGATCGCTGTTTCTTTGTCCGGCAGGATTCAAATCGTTCCTGTTGGTAACGGAGAATTGCGATGAACGAATCCGAAATCTTGCTTCGCCTGCCCCAGGTTTGTGCCCGGACCGGGCTGGCCCGCAGCACCATTTACGACTTAATGGCGGCCAACGCCTTTCCGAAGGGCGTGAAGCTCGGTGCTAAGAGCGTGGCTTGGGTTCAAGCCGAAGTCTCCGATTGGGTTGTGTCCCGAATCGCGGCCAGCCGCAAAGCCGCATGAGCAACGTCCTAGCCATGCAGACTCAGGACGGAACGGGGTCGCTGGTCTACGCAACGCCCCTGATTCCGCCTGGCGTCTACCTGCTCGCGTTCCGGAACCATGAAACCGTCTGGCAGTTCCGCAGCCCCAAGCTGGTGCTGTGGTTCAGCGTTGCGACACCTGGCCCCGCACTCGGCGCGGTGCTTTGTCGTTACTACGCCGTCCGAAGTGTCGCCACGAAGTCACGAGCCAAGGGCGGGCAATTCCAGTTCGGGCAAAAGTCCGATTTCTACCGCGAGTTCTGCCGAGTGTTCGGTGCGCCCGCCCGCATAGACAGGATCAGCCCGGCCAGTTATCGCAACACCGTGGTTTTGGGCGAAGTCGCCACGGTGACGATGGGTCACGATCAGCAACCGATACCCGAAGGGGCAAAGTACTCAAAGGTCGCCCGACTGATATCCCTGGAAGCGGGGAGGGGATGATGCTTACTCCCTCACTGTCTCTGTCTCTGTCTCTGTCTCCTGCTCCGACTCCTACACCAACACCAGCTACGGAACCCCAAGGTCGTTGGCTGGTGCGGCTCTCAGCGGATGCCTTGGCAAGAATTCGGCCTCGTGGTTATGCGTTTCGGGCCGGACACATGACGAACTAGAAACGGCTGCCCCGAGTGCGGTGTTCGCTGCTCAAGTGTTCACCGCCTCGGGGTCCACGGAACGCAGGACGAAACGATTGTAACGGAGTGATGGTTATTGACGCATCTAGAGCGAGGTTTTTGGGCAGGAAAACCCCTGTGACGGTTCTCCCTGCCTCCCCATTCCCGGCTGGCCGCCTTGAAAACACTGGATTGCTTCGCCTGGCCGGTGGATCGCTGCCCCCGGATCTGCCCCCAAGCCCTGAGGTTGCCCCATGAAAAGCCACCGCATCGGCGGAACGCTCGATTACTCGCTACTGGCGATGATGCACCGTCCCCTGGACGCCCCGTCGCTCGTTGAGGCTATCGGTGACATGGTTGGGCGCGGGTGGGCACTGGACGATATTGGCGCGGTGCTAGGTCTGTCTCGCGCCCAAGTTATCGTGCTGCTGAACACGGAAACCCCACACCTTGAGGCGACTTCGACGACGAAAACGACCCTGATGGCAAGGCCTTGGCTGTCGGTGGTCCTGTTCGAGTGGCGCGCCTATCCGACTTGGTGAGCATCCGTGCGGAGCCTGGTCGGTTGTATCGGGAGGCACGGCGACGGCATGGCCGCTTTCCTGACGCCCTGGTGGCCCAGCGTTTGGCGAATGTTCTGGGCGGAGTCCGCGACCTTGTGGCACTGGAAGACATCGAGCGGCGTCTGGCGGAGCTGGAGAAAAGGGGAGGCCGCCGATGAACGAATCAGGTTTCGACAGGCGACTGCGTCGGCTTGAACAGGCGAAGGACGTGCCGCTCCTGCGCGTCACGCGCAGTGGTCGGTGCGTTGGTCCTGACGGCTATGACTGCGGTCACCCGCCCGGCACTTGTAACCGGCCTCACGGTAGCCGAGAGGGGAACGTGACCTGGACGGCGGCCTTAGACGGTCGTAGCGGCTTTGGACTTTACTTCGGCTACAGGGATTGATGACAGCAACAGGTGGCGGTGCAGAAGCTTGTGGTTCGACCCAGGCTGGCGCGGGTAGTGGGACAGGGGTGCGAGCAGGCCCGCGTTCAGGTAGTGGTCCTAGCGGCTTATTGGCGGCACACCCGGCCACCAGGGCCAAGGCAAACAGAAGGGGCAGGCGGTGCATGGTGGGATGATACGGGCATGAACGCGGTGACACTCGACACCTTCGCCGCCCTGCTTGCGAGCAACCACGGCCTCGGTGCCTACTGCCCCAAGTGCCAGCGGTGGGCCACCGTGAACCTACAAGAGCTTGTCGCCACCGGACGGGGGCAGCAAAGCTTTATCGGTCGGAAGCCTCGCTGCCAGGTGTGCGGGTCGGCGGGTCACTGGCAGGTCCGGTCCCTGGCGTCTCGCGCAACAGGTGCAAGCCCGCGTTGATAAGCGCCACTGCGACCCGTCGCCGGTCAGTGTCGGGCGGGATGGTGGCCAGGATGGTGCTCAGGATCGGGTCCATGCCGACGACAGATGACATTATGTTTAGTCATTATTTACTTTTGCAGGGATATAGGTGAATGTGTCAGTGCGGCAACTATAAAGCTTAAGAGCCATAGCCTATTAATCCTTCAATTCGACGCCGCTGGGGTAAACGACATGAACAGAACGACACGGGTTAACCGTCAGGTTAAGGCCTCTTGGTTGGTAGCTGCGGTGATGGTGCTGGGGTCTTCCTATGCATCTGCTGCGTCGATGACCTACGGCTTTTACCAGCTCACCAATACCAATGTCGAAAATCTGTCCAGCCAGTTGTCGATTACGGTATGGGATTCGGCCGGGGCGAATGCCCAATTCGGCACCTCTTTACTGAGCAGCCAGATACTTTTCACGGTAAAGAATAACGTTGGCACAGCCTCTAATATTGCCGAAGTCTATTTTGATGACGGCCTGCTGGGGCCATCGGTGGTGTTAAACAGTCTGGGTGGTTTTACCAACTTCAGCGGCGGTGGCGCCAATCCCGGTAACCTTCCTGCTGGCAATACCGCGACCCCGGCCTTTGTGGCGACGCAGAATTTTTCCGCTGACGTCAATCCCGGCCCACCCCCCAACGGCGTCAATGCCAGCAACGATATCCTCGGCATTCGCCTGGGACTCGGCGGCTTTGCCGACTTCAACGCTGTGAATGCGGCAGTGGCTAGTGGCGATTTGCGCTTTGGCCTGCACGTGCGCTCCATCGGAGTAGCCGGTGGCAGCGATAGTTACATCAATACCAGCGTCGTCCCCATCCCCCCCGCCGTCTGGCTCCTCGGCACGGCCCTCGCCGGTCTAGCCGGTCGTCGCTGGCTGCGGCGAAAGCTCAGCAGCTAACTGCTACCAACAGACTCCACCAGGGAACCCGCTGCAAGGCGGGTTTCTTGTTGTGGGAGCAGGACTACCTGCGCCGACCTTGGCAGGTCGAGACACGGGACCGTCGGCCCACTCGCGAATCTCGACAGCGTGGCATTATGTGGGCGGTGCAAGTTTAGAGAGACAGGGCACCGGAGGAGGGTGGGGGCATTTCTGGGGGCATATTCCCCGGAAGCAGGCTGAAACCCTTGCAATTAGTCGCTGTGTGGATTCCTCCCTCTCCGCCAGCGTCCCCCTTGAGGAGCGTACCGAGATCATGATCTTCCCCCGCCGGTTTCTAGCCAGTCTTGTCTGCTGCGCCCCGCTCGTGCTGGGGGGCTGCGCGTTGCCCCAGTTCATGGGGCTGGGCCCTTACTACGCCATTACCGACAATGCCTCCGGCAGCGTCTACTACAGTGACAACCTGTCCCGGGAAAAGAAGGGCGTCGTGGAGTTCCGGGACTCCAGCTCCGGGGCCTGGGTCAGTATTCCGGCGGCCACAGTCCGACAGCTCACTCAGGCTGAGTTTCGTGCCGGTCCTCCCGAGGAAGCTCCTGGTCAGCCAGTCTCGGGCCAGCCAGCCGCCGGCCAGTGACCAACGGGGCCCGATAGTCTCTGTGGCCATGGATCCCAAGCGTCGCCGGCGACGCCAGAGACGGGCAGGCGCAGTGTCAGCCTTCATGGTGCTGGCCCTGGGTCTGGCCTTTTTCTTCGAGTCCCAGGCTACGACCACCGTTATTGTGGTCCGGCACGCGGATGTCGTGGCTGCCCTGGGCGAAGATCCCGGTCTCAGCCCGGCAGGGGCGATTCGCGCCGAGGAACTGGCCCGGGTTCTCGTCGAGGTGGACGTTGACCGGCCCCTCAAGGCCATTCTCGTTGCTCCCGGGAAAGCCTACCGGGAGACGGCGGAGCCACTGGCGCGCCGGATCAACCTGCCGGTGCAGGAAGTGGACAGCACCGATCCCGACGCTCTCGCCAACTGGATTCTCAAGAAGTACAAGGGCGAGATCGTGCTCGTGGTCGCAGACGCCATGACTATTCCCACCCTGATCCCCAAGTTCCAGGGCAGCAAGCGGGTTCCCGATCTTGCTGACGGGGAGTACGACAATCTCTATGTCGTCAGCATTCCCTGGTACGGGCGGGTCAAGACCCTGCGCGTGCGCTACGGTTCTCGCCCTGCACCGCTCTAGGCAGCGAACGGATTGACGGCCATGTCACCGTCTGCGGTGAGGGGCGGGTAGGGTAGCCCGCGCACCCGGCAGCGGACCGCGATGTCCGGGTGACACCACTCAAACAGAGTCCGGGCAAACACCTCAGCACTGAGGCGACAGGTGGCATAGAGGCCAGCGGCCTCCCGCTGCCGGGCCGCTTCGTAAAGGAAAAGGGCTGCGGCTACCGAGACGTTCAGCGACGTTGCCAGCCCGCGCATAGGCAGGCTGGCGTGGTGGTCGGCGAGCGCCGCAGCCTCTGCCGACACGCCGCGCAGTTCGGAGCCCAGCAGCAGGACGGTGGGACGGGTGTAGTCCACGTTGCGGTAATCGACCGCGTCACCTGTCAAATGCGCTGCAACCACCTGAAAACCTGAGGCTTTAAGTGTCTGCATGGCGGGTATAAGAGCCCCATGCATCCGGGCGCCGACGCGGGGTGCAGTACCGCCGGAAATGCCCCGGGCCCGCTTGAAGCCACTATGGGACCCGACCGCGTGAATCTCGAAGATGCCCACGGCATCGCAGGTCCGCAGCAGGGCGGCGATGTTGTGGGGCTTGTGGACGTCGTCCGCCAGCACCGTCAGGTCGGGCTGACGGCGCGCCAGCGCGGCCTTCATCGTGCGAAAGCGTTCGGGCGTCATGCCGTGGTTACCGGGTGTTCAACTGTAGAAGGCGCAATCCTATGCGACCTTCGCCGCAGGGACACCGTCGCGTTGAGTTAGACTGCCGGCGCCGTGCCCCGGTAGCTCAGGGGATAGAGCGCTCGCCTCCTAAGCGAGAGGTCCCAGGTTCGAATCCTGGTCGGGGCGCCATAAAAGCCAAGCGGGATAAGGGTTTCAGCCCTTCAACTCCTCCGAAGCCGGTGCCAAAAGTGCTTTTGTCACACATTTGGCACACTTGTTGTAGAATGTTGTCGTAGAAATGAAGCGGCCCAGGGCGCGTCAACGCCACTGGGCCGCGCCGATATCGTTCCTGTTAGGAGGCACGACATGGCGACAATAAGGGTACGCGACGGCATCCGTGGTCGCACCTACCAAGTACAGGTCCGCAGCCGCGGGCATGGTCCGA
>SHZI01000057.1 GCA_009692345.1 Gammaproteobacteria bacterium
CCAGCGCTTCATTCTTGCGGTGATCGTCCTGAATGCCATCACCCTCGGTCTCGAGACCTAGCCGGCAGCGATGCCGGCTGCGGGTGGCCTGATCATCGCTCACGGACGCCGGTACTTCCGGGACCCGTGGAGCGTGTTTGATCTGCTGGCCGTGACTATCGCGCTGGTGCCTGCCGCCGAGGGCTTCGCTGTCCTGCGAACCCTGCGGGTCCTGCGCGCACTGCGGCTGATCTCGGCTGTGCCACGGCTGCGGGCCGTCGTCGAAGCCCTGCTCTCGGCCATTCCAGGCATCAGCTCGATCTTTGCCCTGCTGCTGCTGATCTTCTACGTGGCGGCAGTCATGGCGACCAAACTCTTCGGTGCCGCCGGTCCGGAGTGGTTCGGCAGTGTGGCGCGCAGCTTCTTCACCCTGTTCCAGATCATGACCCTGGAAGGCTGGGCCGACATTGCGCGGTCGCTGATGGTGACTGAGCCCTGGGCCTGGCTGTTCTTCGTCCCCTTCATCCTGATTGTCACCTTCACGGTCCTTAAGTGGGCAGCGTAGCGCGGGCTGATTCGGCCGAGCGGTATCGACGCCTATACTTGCCGGGTGCAGACCTTGCCCCGCATCGTCATCGATACCAACGTGCTGCTGGGCCTGTGGATCTTCAGTGAACCCTCGCTCGCTCTACTGCGCAGCGCGCTCGACGAGGGGACGGTGACCGCCGTCCGGTGCACGGCAACGGACGCGGAGTTTGCGGAAGTGCTGGCCAGGCCGGATCTGCTCAACGTGGACCCGGTGCGGCAGCAGCGGGTCCTCGAATCCTGGCGGGACCGCGCGCTGCTGACCGGGTTGACCCTCTCAGCTCCCTGGCTCTGCCGTGACCCGCTCGATCAGAAATTTCTGGACCTTGCCGTCAGCGCCGGCGCGGGCTGGCTGCTGACCCGGGACCGGGATCTGCTGAAGCTGGCAAAGAAGGCGCGACGGTCAGGGCTGCAGATTGTTGCTCCGGAGCGCTGGAGCATGGAGCCCGGCGCTGCGGAGCCTGAAAATAGAGTAGTGTCAGCAGGCCCGACGCCGCAACCCAGGAGAGACCACCATGTCGAAGGAACGCTCCAACGTCCGCGAAGCGAAGAAGAAGCCCGCCAAGACCATGGACGAGAAAAAGGCTGAGAAGCGCGCGAAGAAGGCGTCGAAAGACTTCGCTATGCGCTGATCCCTGCGGTCCTGGCTGCGGTCCTGGCTGCGGTCCTGGTCAGGCGTTCAGATGCCGCTTGGCATGGGTCGGCGTCCGGACTGCCAGGAAGGCGGCAATGGCGAGGGCGCCCGCCAGGAGGCTCAGCACCACACCGAACCTCTCCGGGTGCACCCAGATGTCGGCCCACAGGTTCCAGCGGCCGGCGATCTCGTAGCTGCTGAAGGCGATGATCGCGGTGGGAATGCTGTACCGGACCGCGGTGGTGACCTTCCACATCTTCAGCAGCCGGGACAGCAGGTAGAAGGCCCAGATCGTGTTGAAGAAGAAGATGGCGTAGGTCACCGGATGCCGGTCCCCCAGGATCTTCTCGTCATAGATGAAGAGCAGGGCCAGGTAGCAGAACCAGGTGACGAAGATGGTCTCGAGACAGGTAATGTACGCGAAGTTCCGCTCGTAACCCCGGCTGGGTTTGCCGGTACGCATCCCAAGGTTGCGCTGGAACCAGACGAACAGGTTGCACTTCGTCTCCCGGTTCAGCGTCAGGGGCACCAGCACGCCAAGGCACACGCCGATGGATGACATCATCACCAGGTACTCGGCCTTGGTGGCGATCTCGCCGGCCGCATGGGTGTCCATCAGGTCCGGCACGCCGAGCGCGTTGCCGCTCCAGACGAAGGAGAACTCCACCCAGCCGCTCCAGATCAGAGTGCCGGCCCAGAAGCCGTACCAGGTGCCGGCCACTTCGCTGTCGTGGCGCATGCCGATGAACAGCAGGACCGCGCCGGCCAGTCCGAGCACGAAGGCGGACTGCAGCACGTACGCCTCACCAAAGATGCTTTCCATGCCGACCATGAGGGTATGGCCAAGCCCCTGGACGACGAAGACAATGAGGAAGGCGAAGAGTCCGACCAGCGGCGGCCGGGCGAGAGCCTGCAACACACTCTTCTTCGGGGGTGCCGCGGGAACTGTGCGGGTGGCCATAGGCAGACGCTCCATGAAATCGAACACTACCGTACCACCTCGTACACCCGTATATCAATTTTTTACTGAGGAAGCGTCTGCGGCAATACGTCTCACACGCGGCCCATGACAGCCTGGCTGGAGAACCTCCTGCCCGCGGTCCTGGCGGCCCTGGCCCTGCCCCAGTACAGCCTGGCCACCGTCTTCGTCGTGGCTCTGCTGTCGGGGACGCTCCTGCCCCTGGGGAGCGAGCCCGTGGTCTTTGGCCTGATTACGCTGAACCCGGCCCAGTTCTGGCCCGTGATCCTGGCCGCCACGGCCGGCGGGACAGCGGGCGGCGGCATGACCTGGCTGATGGGTTTTGGGGCTGCGCAGGCCTATGCCCGAGTCACGGACCGGACCACTGGCGAGAGTCGCGCCCTCGCCTGGCTCCAGCGCTTCGGGGCCAAGGCCTGCCTGCTGTCCTGGCTACCCGTGATCGGGGATCCCCTGTGCGGGGTGGCCGGCTGGCTGCGCCTGCCCTTCTGGCCCTGCCTCTTCTACATGGCCATCGGCAAGTTTGCCCGCTACGTGATTTTTACCGCCGTGCTGCTCTGGGTATTTCCCGGCGGCACGGCCGCCTGACGGGCTTGCCGGTGGTCGGGTCGAAGGGGCCCACGGTGGAGGGCTCCAGCAGAGTCAGCACCTGCAGTGTGACCTTGCGTGGCGGACCGATGACTTCAAAGGTAGCGCGCCCGATCTCGACCCCACTGTGGAACACGCTGATACGCCGGTCCTCGTTGGCCAGGAGAATCGTCACGGGACCCTCCGGCGCGGTAAGGCCCGGGTGGGCCACCGTGCTGGAGAACTCCTCCTCGTCAGAGACCACCACGGTCAGCCCGGTCTTCGTCACACCGTAGAGCTTCCGGGCGAACTCGTAGGGCATGCAGGGCGACGCCCGACCAGCTGAGCCGTTGCCTACAGGGCATCGGCGCGTTGTTGTAGCTGTTCGAGTAGTGATCCTCGTTCTTCTGCAGGATCGTGAACACGCCCGTGGGGGTTGCGTGGCGCTTCTTCCCGGTGGACACCGTGGAGGCACCGATCAGCACACCGTTCCGGTACACGTCGGCCTTCTGCTCGGGCAGGGATACGACCATCACGACCGGCCCCCGGGGCGCGACCGGGAAGCAGGGCAAGCAAGGCCCACAGGAGGCTGAGGACAGCGGGCTGGATTCTCATGGGGCGGATTGTATCGGCAGGGGCGGATTGTATCGGCAGGGGCGTATTATCGGGAAGGCATCACGCCCGGCCCCCGGGCCGCAGAGGAGCTTCCATGGGTACCGTCAACGAGATACTGAATCGCAAGGGCCGGGACGTGTGGTCCGTGCCGCCGGACTGGATGTTCTTTGACGCCCTCCGGTTTATGGCGGAAAAAAACGTGGGGGCCCTGCTGGTCATGAACGGCGCGAAGCTGGTCGGCATCGTCACCGAGCGGGACTACGCGCGCAAGATTGTCCTCGCCGGCAAGTCCTCCCGGGACACCCCCGTCCGGGACGTGATGACCACCCGGGTGCTCTGCGCCCGGCCGGAGCAGACCGTCGAGGAATGCATGGCGCTGATGACTGACAAGCGGGCCCGCCACCTGCCGATCCTGGAGCACAAGCAGGTGATCGGGCTGGTCTCCATTGGCGACCTGGTCAAGGCCACGATACGCGAGCAGAAATTCGTCATCGAGCAACTGCAGCAGTACATCTCCGGTTGACCGCCCACACTCGCACCGGGCGACGTCACGGCGTCGCGCGGACACTGTCCAAGCTCGGGGTCGCGTCGCGAACGGTAGCGGCGGGCTGGGTGCTTGACGGCCGGGTGGCGCTGAACGGCCGCATCGTCCGGGACCCGGAGTTTCCTGTCCTGCAGGGCAGCGATCAGGTCACCGTCGATGGCCGCCCGGTCACTGCCAGCGAGCGGGTTTATCTCCTGCTCAACAAGCCCCGGGGCCTGGTCACCACCGCCGCCGACGAGCAGGGTCGGGACACGGTCTACCGGTGTTTCGACGGGGCTGGCCTGCCCTGGCTGGCGCCCGTCGGCCGCCTGGACAAGGCCAGCGAGGGACTGCTCCTCTTCAGTAACGATCCCGAGTGGGCCGCGCACCTCACTGACCCGGTCACCGGGCCGGAGAAGACCTACCGGGTGCAGATCAATACGCGACCAGCACCCGCGCTGCTTTCAGCCCTGGTCACGGGCACAGACCAGGCCGGCGAACACCTGGCGGCGCGGTCGGCCAGGCTGCTGCAGACGGGCGAGAAGAACGCCTGGCTGGAGATCGTGCTCGCGGAAGGTCGCAACCGGCACATCCGGCGCCTGCTGGAAGCCCAGGGCGTGGCCGTGCTCCGGCTGCTCCGCGTGGCCATCGGCGGCCTGGCGCTGGGCGACCTGCCCAAAGGACAGTGGCGCCGGCTCGCTGCCAGCGACCTGGCCAAGGTGCGACCGTAGGCGGCTGAGACGCCGCCAGCTCACCCTGCAAAACCGGGATCAGCAGCCCCTGGTGGTAGTTGTTGTCGGGCCGGCTGGCGGCACTCTGCAGAAAGGCGCCCGGCCCGGGCGGGTTGAATAACTGTCATGCATAGACCTCCGGTGCCGCTCAGTTCCAGGGTTACCGTCCGGGGTCCGAATGACAAGGGCGCTGAAGGCGGGCACAGTGGCCGGGTTGGACAGCCTGTTCGAAATTATCCATGAGGACCACGAGCTGCTGGTGATCAACAAGCCGGCGGACCTCGTGTGCCATCCCAGCAAGAATGGCGAGCTGTCGAGCCTCATCGGTCGGGTCCGGCTGCATCTCGGAGCCGGTGCCACTCCCCATCTGGTCAATCGCCTCGACCGGGAAACCAGTGGGGTAACGCTAGTGGCGAAGACGAGTGCGGCGGCGCGGGGGCTGGGCAAGCTCTGGCAGGCGCGCAACGTCTACAAGGAGTATCTCGCCATCGTCCACGGCCAGGTCGCTCCGGAGAGCGGCCTGATTGACGCGGCGCTGGGCAAGGACGAGCCCAGCCGCGTAGCCATCAAGGACTGCGTCCGGCCGGACGGCGCGGCTTCCCGCACTGAATTTGCGGTGCTGCGTCGCTTCACGCACAGCGCTGCGCCCTTCACCCTGCTCCGCGTGGTACCGCACACGGGACGGAAGCACCAGCTCCGCATTCACCTCGCGCACCTCGGGCATCCTGTCCTGGGCGACAAGCTCTACGGCGGTGACGAAGACGCCTATCTGGCCATGGTGGAAGATCGCCTCACGACTGAACAGCGGGCCGCACTCATCGTTCCCACTCACGCCCTCCACGCCCGGGCATTGCGCTTCACCTGGCGCGGCCAGCCGGTGGCGTTTACCTGCGAGCCGGCGGCCTGGTTTAGCGCATTTGCAGCGCCATGAGTTCACATAACTGGGTGCGGCTATAAGCGGAATTGGACGGCGGGCATTAGCCTTGTCTTTCTCCTCACACAACCCGACCCGGCGCGGCCCCTGGTTGTGGCACCCCTCTCGAGCACAATGGTGGTGACGGCCCGGGCCGAGGGCCCCGTGGATCCGGCGCACATCGAGGCTACCCATCCAACTGCTCATGTCCATGACCATGCCGATCAGACCTGGCCACCCCAGCCCCGGGGCCTGCGCAAGGTCGTCCCGCTGAGCAATCCGGGTAACGCGGAGCGCGCCGCCGACCTGCGGCGCCAGGCTCGCGCCGGGCGCGAACGCCTGGCACTGGCCCGCCCCGAGGTGCGCTGGGCCAGCGCTACAGCAGGGCGGAAGTTCAGGAGTCCGGAGCCAAGGATGCCGGGAGCGCGGAATCGTCGCGCCTGACGTTCTTCAGCTATGCCAACAACCCGACGTGACCGGTAATGAGGGGCTCAAGCTCAAGGACGTCAGCTTCCAGGGCCGCAAGCTGCTGAGCAGCCTGAGCTTCCCCGTCATGCGGGTGTTCTATGCCGCCAATGCCTGCGGGCCCTTCGTCACCGCTCAGGTGGCGTTTGCCAGCGCCTCCAGGGGCGGTGACTCTTCAGTGTTGGTCTCCACGAACTGCAGCGCTGCGAGGCGCGCATAGAGCGGCTCCCGGCGCACCAGTTCGTCGTGGGTACCCACATCCACGATCTGGCCCTGATTGATCACCACGATGCGATCCGCCTTGAGCACGGTCGCGAGCCGGTGCGCGATGATGATCGTCGTCCGATTGCGCATGAGGTGTTCCAGCGCGGCCTGCAGCAGGCGCTCGTTCTCGGCGTCGAGGGAGCTGGTGGCCTCATCCAGCAGCAGGATGGGCGGGTCTTTGAGAATGGCCCGGGCGATGGCCAGGCGCTGCCGCTGCCCGCCGGAGAGCCGCGTGCCCCGCTCACCGAGAAAGGTGGCATACCCCTGCGGCAGCTCCTGGATAAACTCGTCGGCCACAGCCAGCTTCGCCGCCGCGTGGATTTCCGCGTCGGTGGCCGCGGGCTTGCCGAAGCGGATGTTGCCCAGCGCGGTGTCGCCGAAGATCACCGTCTCCTGGGGCACCACGGCGATCCGGGAGCGCACGGCCTGGGGATCGGCCTTCGCAATGTCCACGCCGTCAATCAGGATCCGGCCCTGCTGGGGGTCATAGAAGCGGAGGAGCAGCTGAAACGTGGTGCTCTTGCCCGCTCCGGAAGGCCCGACGAAGGCGATCCGTTCGCCAGGACGGATATCGAGGGTGAAGCCCGCCAGTGCCCGCTGGCCCGGTCGGGACGGGTAGTTGAAGCTCACATTCTCGAAGCGGATGCGCCCCTGGCCCGGGCTCGGCAGTGCGATGGGGTCAGCCGGCGCCTTGACGTTGGGCTGGGTATTGAGCAGCTCAATGAGCCGCTCGGTGGCGCCGGAGGCCCGCTGGATCTCACCCCACATCTCGGTCAGCGTCCCGGCGGACGTGGCGGCAAACAGCGCATAGAGCACGAACTGGCCGAGCTCGCCGTAGGTGATCTCGCCGGCCAGCACGCTGCGGGCGCCCATCCAGACCACGAAGGTGATGCCGCCAAACACGCAGCAGAAGGTGATGAAGCTCATGATCGAACGCACCCGGGTGCGGGCGATGGCGGTATCGAAACTGGTCTCCACCACGTCCCGATAGCGATCCGCGAGGACCCCCTCCGCCGTGAAGGCCTGGACGATCTGCACGGCGTTCAGGGATTCGCTGGCCATGGCGCTGGTGTCGGCGAGCCGGTCCTGGGAGGCCCGGGAGAGCGTGCGCACCTTCTTGCCAATCGTCACCAGCGGCAGGATCACCGCGGGAATCAGCAGCACGATGAGGCCCATGAGCTTGAGGTTGGTGATGGCCAGCATCACGAGCGCGCCCGGCAGCTGGATCATCGACCGCAGCACCATCGAGAGGCTGGTGCCGGTGATGGACTGGACCAGCGTGGTGTCCGCCGTGAGGCGGGAGAGAATCTCGCCCGTGCGCGTGACCTCGAAGAACATCGCGTCCATGCGGATCACGTGCCGGTAGACGCCATCCCGCACATCCGCGACCACCCGCTCCCCGACCCAGCTCACCAGGTAGAGGCGCAACGAGGCCATGGCGCAGAACAACACGATGAGCACGGCGAAGCCGATGAAATAGAGGTTGACCGTGCCGGACTGCTTCGTCGCCAGACCCTGGTCGATGACGTAGCGCGCGGCCACGGGCAGCGAGAGCATCAGGCCGGAGGCAGCGAGCAGCGCGCCCAGGGACAACGCCAGCATGCCCCGGTAGGGCTTCAGGAATGGCAATAGCGCGACGAGGGAGCGCGGCGTCCTGCCCTTGGGGCGGTTCTTGGGATCTTGTTCGAAATCAGCCACAGGCCAGTATTATAGGGGTCCGCAGCGCGGCCACGGCGCCTGCTCCGAATCCATGGGGGCACTTTCCGGCGAATGCTCCCTCGGGGCGAAGTGGCCCTGGCGACAGAACCCCCTCAGTCCTTGACAACTAGAAGCCTCAACCAAGACAGGCAGGAAACAGTCATGAGCCCACCGCCAGCAGCCCCCCAGGCCAACCCGGCCAGCGCCATCACCCTCGTCAGCCCCCGTGGCCGCCCTGCGGCCGACGCCGGCCTCCACCCCGAAGCGCTTGCCGTGCGGGATGCCCTGCTGGCCCGGGGGCTGGAAACCCCGATGGTCGAGAACGGCCTGAGCCCCGAAGAGAAGCGCCAGCGGATCCAGGCGCACTTCACCGGGATCCTGCAGGTCCTGGGCCTCGATCTGCAGGACGACAGCCTGATGGACACGCCCCGGCGGATTGCGAAGATGTACGTCAACGAGATCTTCAGCGGGCTGGATTACCGGGCCTTCCCGAAGCTCACGGTCGTGGCGAACAAGATGCAGTGCGACGAGATGATCCGGGTGCGCAAGATCAGCATGTCCTCCACCTGCGAGCATCACTTCATCGCCATCGACGGCACGGCCACAGTGGCCTACATCCCGAAGACCAAGGTCATCGGCCTGTCCAAGATCAACCGCCTCGTCGCGTTCTTCGCCCAGCGGCCCCAGATCCAGGAGCGGCTGACGGAGCAGGTGCTACTGTCTCTCCAGACTCTGCTGGAGACCGAGGACGTCGCCGTGAGCATGACGGCCACCCACTTCTGCGTGAAGGCCCGGGGCGTGCGGGATGCCAACAGCGAAACGACCACCACGGCGCTGGGTGGCGCCTTCAAGACCACGCCCGAAACGCGGAAGGAATTCCTCATGGGGCTGGAGGGCTAGGCTCTACCATTCAGGCTTGAGCAAACGCCTGCGCTGTGCCCCGGTCATGCTGTGCATGGCCAGCGCGGCCAGCGGCGACCCGGGGCGTCAGCGTGGCTACCTACTACGAGCGCTCTATCGAGAACGGCCTGGACCCGGTGCACAACGGGTTCGTACGCGACCTGTCAGGGCAACATCAGGTTTCGCCCGGACCGGATGAGCGTGACCACCGGCGAGTGGAGCAGCTCGAAGCCCTGCGCAATGACGACAATCCCGAACACTTCAGCGCGAGTTCTGGCCACTACGGCGCGCACACCCTTATCACCCGGATCAGCCTGTCGAAGGACAAGGTGTTCGTGCAGTACATGTTCGAGCAACCGGTGGACGACGAAGACATCCGGGTTATCACCCGGCTCAACCCCGTGCGCATCCCTGAAGCCTCCCGCTCCGAACTCCTGATGGCGGGTGATGAAGGCATCGGCCTGTACCGCAAGCACCTGAAGGAGTGGGGGCGCGGGGCTGGCGCCTGGCGAAAAACCGGGTACTGGATGCGGTACCGATGGTGGCAGGCGGAGTCTAGTCAAGCGCAAAAAAAGCCGGGGCCGGATTATCCGGCCCCGGCTTTCCGGGTCATGCCAGTGCGGTGCTTACTTCTTCGGGGGCGCCGTCACTTCGAGGGTGGTTGCAACCTTCAGGGTGACGATCACGTTGTCGCCCTTCTTGACCGCGTCGAACTTCTTGGCGGCAGGTCCGATCTCGACGGTGCGGGAGTTGCCCTCAGGCCCCACGAGAGTGACCGTGCGCTTGGCGTAGTCGATGGCCGTGACGGCACCCGTGAGCACCGTTGTATCGACCATCACGCCCATGGGCTTGGTCCCCACCGGGGCACTCACCACGGCTGTGCCGCCCGTCAGGTTGGGCGCTGCCTGGCCGGCAGGCACGACTTCGATGGTCACGGTGTCCTGTTCGCTGGCCACGAGCAAGTCGCCCACCTTGATCTGGGCGAAGTTCTTCACGGCAGGTCCGGCCTGCACGTCAACGAGGGTGCCATCGGCCAGCTTCAGAGTTAGCCAGCGGTCCTTGGCGTCGATCATGGTCACCGTCGCCGTGCGGGTGGTGCTGGCGGACAGGGAGCCACCGGGCTTGTCGTGGGCGCCGGCCATCACGGGGGAGGCGCCCAGCATCAGGAGGGCGGCGGCACTGCCTGCAGCCAGCAATGAAACGAGATTCTTCTTCATGGTGATTGAACCTTCTATAGAGGGTTGAGAAGCGCGGCGAAGTTTACGGCAACGCCACGCCGCGGCGCCACCCCGTCAGAATCAGGGGCAGGACCAGCGGCAAGACCAGCAGAGTCAGGAGAGTCGCTACCGGGTACTTGATGGCATAGACCAGGGGCGTCAGCGCTGCCCGGGTGAGCGCCCGCAGGCTCTCGTGCCCGCGGATACTCTCCGCCAGCGGGGGCGACACCCGGTAGTACCAGGCCACGAAGGCCCGGCCACCCGCCGTGGTCAGCAGGACGCGATCCCGGAACTGCCGCAGCAACCGCACCTCGGGGTCGAGAAATGAGCCGTAGGCCGCCGTCGCGATGAAGCAGTCGTTGCAGCTGTTGATGCCGACGCCGTCGCAGTCGTCATCGCCAAAGTCGTTGCCGCCACTGCCGGTGTTGTTGCTCGACTCCGGGTCCGGCTCGGCGCCGGCGAGGCTGACCTGATAACTGACCCTGGTCGGGGCGTCGTCAGCCACGACGAAGTCGGCGATGGTCACGCTGATGGTCTGGCCCGCCGGGATATCTGCCAGGGGAAACTGCTGGCCGGCCGTCGGCAACAGCTGCGTGACCGGCGCGCCGCCGCAACTGGAGGGCGGGCTGTTCGACGCGGGCGCAAAACTCGTGACTGTCAGCTGTGCGCCAGTGGCAGCACTGGGCCCGTTGTTCCGCACCTGGACGATCGACTTGATCTCGAGGCAGCCGGGAAAGGTCGACGGCGCCTGGCCCAGGTCGGTGGCACTGGTGGTCTGCTGGCCGATCTGCAGATCGGCGCAGCCGGGTGCACCGACCGCCAGTGCGACGCTGTTGTTGCTGGGGGTCTGGTCAATAGCGCCGCCCGCCGCGGCCACCGTGGCCGTGTTGACGATGCAGCCCGTCGCCGCCGGCGCCGCCTGGGCCTGCACCTGCAGGGTGGTCTGGGCCCCGGTGGCCAGAGTACCCGCGTCCCACAGGCCCGTCAGCGCCGTGTAGCTCCCCTGCCCTGGCGCCGCGCTCACGAAATTCAGGCCCGCCGGCAACAGGTCGGTAACGGTGGCCGCCGCCGCATCCGGGCCGTTGTTCCGCAGAGTCACGGTGAAGGTGGTGAGGTCTGAGCCACTGGCGCCGGGCTGCATGGTGGCCGGAACGGCCGTCTTGCTGACCTGGAAGTCCGCGTTGTCCACACCGGGGGTACCGGACACAGTGATCTCTACCGTCGACGCGCCCACCGTGCCCGAAGACCCCACTTCCACCGTGAAGGAGTCACTGACCAGACCCGTGGCCGTCGGTGCAAAGCGCACGGCGAGCGTGCAGCCCGTGTTGGGTGACAGGGTCACGCCGTCGCAGGTGGTGGGCGTGGGCAGGCTGAAGGGCGCCGCCAACCCCGCATTGGGGCCTGCCGTGAGGCGCACGACCAGGTTCGACTGGCTCGACTGGTTGTTGTTGGTGATGGTTAGCGTGGCGGTGCCGGTGTTGCCGACCTGGACCGTGTTCGCAAAGGGCAGGGACCGGTCATTGACCGGAGCGATGGAGTCGGTGACGCACACGGAACAGGCCACGGCGGTGCCCGAGACGGTGACCACCGCCGGCGTGCCGCCCAGGCTGAGCGTCAGACTCTCGCTCAGCGTGCCGCTCGCCACGGGCAGGTAGGTAATGGTGAGGGTGCAGGCGGCGGCGGGTTGCAGCGTGCGGGTGCAGGCCCCGGGGTCGGCAATACTGAAAGGTGCCTTCAGGCCATCGGTGATCCCGATAGCGACGGCGCTGAGTGTGCTGTTGGTGACCGTGACCGTCGCGGTCCGGGGCACGTTCGCCGGGACGCTGCCGAAGGGCAGGTCCTTGTCACTCGCAGAGCCCAGGGAGTCGGTCACGACGACCAGCGCCGCGGCGGGGTGGACAGCTCCCAGCGCCAGCAGTCCCAGGCAGGCGAGCAAGGCGCGGTTGCTGACACGGGGCATGAGGAACTCCTCCAGAGGGTGCCCCATACTAGCGGGCCGTCAGCCGTCAGGGATCGCCCATTGAGTAACCGCACCGCCAACGAATCAGGGGCCGAGGCCGAGGCCGAGGTCCCGCCCGCCTTCGACCGGACCCACTTCACCTGCCCCAGCTGCCACGAGCTGGCCGACCAGGTGTGGCTGAACGTCTACGCCCAGCCGGTGAGCAATCCCGCCGGGCTCCCGCTGCGGATTGCCGGCGCGGGGCTCGAGCAACTGCAGGCCAACCCCCAGTTCCCCCCCGCCATCCGGGACCAGAAGGTGGCCTACTGGAACCGGGTCAACGACGGCGACGTGTTCCTGGATCGCTGGGCGCCCGTGCAGACGGAGTTGTTCGTGGCGGGGATGGAGCTCAGCGTGTGCCTCGGCTGCCGGGCCACGGCCGTGTGGCTGGGGGGTCGGCTCGCGCATCCCCGGGCGTCGGGCTGAAGCGCCACAAGCCTGTGCGTCTGTCCTGCTGTCTGTTGTGTGGCGCCGCGCTGCTGGCGGGCACTGCACCTGGTGCCAGGCCGAGGGCAAGGAGCTGACGACCCACGTGGCCTGCAAGCTCGTCGACCGGGACGTGAACGAGCACACCTGCCGCCTGGCCCTGGAAAGCCTGACCCCGGACGAGCGGCAGCGCTACACCACCAGGGGCCGGTCCCTGCGCTCTGGCAGCCACTAAAGACGGCGGCAGGCGACGCCAGCAGTGCTGGCGGCCAGTGGAGCGGCCACCGCGATGATGAGCAAGGCCTGTGATTTGTTGGTGCCCTGAGGCACGGAGCCGGGCGTCAGGGCAAAACCGTCACCGCCCGACGCGGGGGACCTCGTCGAGCACCCAGTTTTTCTCGGTGCGCCGCGCGGGGCACGGGATGGCCATGGCTACGTCGCCGCGCATCTCGCGCATCTTTTTCATGTCGAGTCGCCAGCCGCGCTTTTCCCAGTCCTTGAGGAACTCCCGGTAGCGCACGGTCGGCCGGTCGGCGGGCATTAATACTTCCCTGGTCATGGTCTCCGGCGTGCGGACCGGATTAAGCCGGACCAGCAGGTTGATGTCTTCCTGGGCGATCTCCATGTTGATGTTGACGATCCGGTCGTCCATGGCCGGATCCATCAGGAAGTGCCGCATGTTGACGAAGAAGATCCGGGTGCGGTTCTCGTCGATCGGCGCCTCGTAGAAATACTGGTGAAACATGTTCTCTTTGGTGAACTTCAGCCAGGTGACTACCGCATTCGGGCCAAAGTGCCCGGACCCCGCCCGCACCACCTCGGTGCTCCAGGAGTTCGCCTGGGCCAGCAGGCCGCCCTCCGGAGTTTTCTGGGTGAAGGGGATGAGGAAGCCGCTGCCCCACTCGCCGATGGGATCCATCTGGATCGGGTTTTTCCTGAAGTCGAGCAGCATCCCCGGCGTGCCCTGCTTCGGGTGCACGAACTCGTTATGCGCGGGGTCCAGCGCGTTCTCGATGGAGCGCTCGTAGTGGTAGTCCACCTCGAACACCTTCAGCTTGTTCGCCCGCCAGTCGGCGGCGGTGTATTCGGGGATCTCGAAGATCGGCGGCCGCTCGCTGGCCGGCAGGTCGCCGAGAAAGGCAAACAGGATGCCGTACTGCTCCTGCACCGGGTAGCTGTCCACCTTGGCCCGGGCGGGTGGCGTTTCGTCGGCACCCAGCGTGGGAATCAGCACGCAGCGACCCTCGCCGCTGAACTGCCAGCCGTGATAAGGACACTGCACGCAATCGCCCCTGACCTTGCCCTGACCGAGGGACCCGCCCCGGTGGATACAGGTGTCGCTCAATACGTGGGGGTTGCCCGCAGAGTCGCGAAAGGCCACGAAGTCCAGGCTGAGAATGCGCACCGTCAGCGGCGCCTCATTAGTGACCTCGCTGCAGGCGGCCACCGGGTACCAGAAGTTCATATACATGGGGTGAATATAGCAGGCGTACCATCCGCTGTGGCCCTGTCGCCCGGAGGCACTACAAGCCAGCAGAAGTAGATCATCGCCATGACGTCCTACTCGATAGTGCTGAAGCCAGAAGGCAGCAACGACATGATCAAACGGATCGATCGCCGGACGCTGGAAGATTCCGGGGTATTCTACGAGTGGGCCGGCCGGGTGACTCCCTGGTGAGAGCCCAGACCAGCATTGCCAGGGGAGATGCCCATGGAACCTGAGACTCCGTTCATTTCCCGCCGGGAACTGATCAACTCCGCGCTGGCCACTGCTGCGGTCAGCAGCGCGCTCAGCAGCCGCCCGCTGCACGCCAAAGGCAGCGCCCCCAGTCCAGCGGCCGGCTGGCCGTTTCTCAGCATGCGTGACTACATCGCTGCGCTGGACAAGGCAGGGCTCGTGGTGCGCATTCCCCGCGTCAACCAGGACGAGTACGAAGCCGCCGCATTGTTCTACCGGATGCGCGACGAACATGGCATGCGCGGTGCACCGACGCTGATCTTCGACGAGGTGCGTATCGACGGAAAGTGGATAAAGGGCCCGTTGCTGGTCAATGAAAGCGGGCACCTTGACGCCGAGTGCATGGCCTTTGGCCTCGCGCCCGTCAGTGAGTGGCCACTCACGAGGGCGCCATACAACAGCTATCGCAGGGCGCGTGACCACGTGGAGAAGATGCTGGCTGAAAACGGCGGCGACTACCCGCTGATTGCACCCACAGAGGTTTCAGCCGCACGTGCTCACTGCAAGGAGGTAATCCTTCGTGGCGATGATATCGACCTCACCCGATTCGCCTTCATCAAGTGCAATCCCGCGGATGCGGGCCGCTATATCAATACCAGCATCGTATTTACCCGGGACCCGACCTACGGCGTCAATATCGGCACCTACCGCTGTCATCTGCGAGGGCCACGAGAGATCGCCCTCAACTCCGAACCCGGCCAGACGGGCTACCGCCAGCTGATGGCAGCGCGTGATCGCGGCGAAACAACTGCCAGGGTCTCCATCGCACTGACCTGCGATCCTTATGTGTGGATGGTGGCTGGCAGCAAGATGGCTTACAGCTCCAAAGGATTTGCAGACGAACTGGCCATTGCCGGCGGACTTGCCGGACGGTCACTGGAGGTCGTGCGCAGTGAAACCAATGACTTCATGGTGCCGGCCCACGCCGAGATGATTATCGAAGGGGAAGTGCCCCTGGATGACCTGCGGCCGGAGGGCCCCTATGGCGAAATGGTTGGCTACCAGGGCAAACGCAAGGAAAAGGTCTTCTGGATGCGGGTGACGGCAGTGACGCATCGCCGCACACCGTGGTTGATGAACAATTTTACCGGGGCACAGGCAGGCTCGCTGATGGCCGCCAGCCATGCCCGGTCATTCCTGCGGCTCAAGCAGGCGCAGCCCACTGTTGTTGACTACTTTGATGACACCCGCGCGGTTGGCCTGACCTGCGTCAGCATCCGCAAGGACAAGCCGGGACGGGGCATGGAAGTTGCGCAGCATGTCGCCAAGGCCAACTACTTTTCCAAGATTGTCGTCGTCGTGGATGCCGACGTCGACGTTACGAACCAGGAACAGGTACTTGCTGCGATGGGTGCGCGCTGGCAACCCTTTGGCAGTACGGAAGTCTACGAAAGCCAGCCGGCGCTGCCACTGGATCCCAGCACGGAAAAAATGGGCCGCGGCAGCAAGATTGCGCTGGACGCCACCCGCAAGTGGCCGGCAGAAAACGGGCCCGCAGTTTTTCCGGAAATGAACCGGGCGCTGCTGGAAAAGGGTGCCCCTGAGGCTTTTGCCCGGGTGGACCGGCAGTGGGGCGAGCTGGTGCGCAACTGGCGGGAGAAATAGCCGGGCTCACCGCAAAACGGCACCGGAGGTCATTCCCGGGCCGCACGGCCAGTTCAATCGGCCTCCCGCGACACCTCGTCCCGCCGGTTGCCGGGCAACTCCTCCCGCAACCGCCGCCGCAGCTTCCGGTACTCGATCAGCGCCGCGTCACTGGGCAGCAGCTTGTCGCCGTCCGCGTCGTCCACACTGACGGGGCGCTGGGAGGCCAGGATAGGCAGGTCGTCGTGGAAGACGACCCACTGCGCAAAGCGGCCGACCACATCCACCAGCGGCCGGAGCCAGCGCAGCGCGGGCGGGTAGTACCAGCGCACGTACACTTCGGTGTGGGTGGCATCCACCGGGGCAAAGATCGCGGCCAGCACGTAGCCCGGACCGATGCGGTTGAGCCACACGTTGGGAAAGATCAGCTCGATGAACTGCCGGTCGGGGGGATCGGCATTGCGCCAGGCCCGGAAGCCGTCGGCGATGGGCTCCACGGTCACCGAACACTCCGGGTTGCGGGTGAGCCGGCCAATGGTGTTCGGGTGCACGAAGGGCAGGTGGCTGTAGTCGATCACGCCCTCGATGGCCCGGGAGTAATGGCCGTTCCAGGTTGAGGTGGTTTCGCCGTGGGCCAGCCCCTCCACCAGGGCGAGCCGCGGCAATGCGGGCAGCAGCGGCAGCACCTCCGGATCCACCGCCGGGCCCCGCCACAACCATACCAGGCCGTCGCCCTCCGCCACCGGGTGGGCCGCAACCTGCAGCGCTTCCGGAATCTTGCGGTCGCCCTCCACCGGCACCTTTACGCAGCGGCCCGTGGGGTCGTAGCACAGACCGTGAAAGGGACAGACGAGCTGCCCGTCCCGCACGCGGCCCAGGCTTAAGGCCGCACCCCGATGGGCGCAGCGATCGTCCAGGCACACGGGCTTGCCGCTGCTATCCCGCCAGAACACCAGCCGCTCGCCGAAACGAACCTTGGCCACGGGGCGAGCACGGAGTTCCGCCGAGCTCAGCACCGCGTGCCAGTGACCGCTGGAGTAGTTCATGCGGGGGACTTCATCAGCTTGCGGCCGGCAGCCCAGAA
>SHZI01000058.1 GCA_009692345.1 Gammaproteobacteria bacterium
ACTGGCTACCTTTCCATGTGGTTCCTCACCTCGCCGCTGGACATGGACATGATTCCCCTGCTGGTGGTCCTCACGCTGGGTACGGGATTCATGGTGAAGGCCAGCATGGCCCTGATCGGCCAGGAGGCGCCGGTGCGCGAGCGTGCCAGCGTGATCGCCGGGAGCAGCATGTGCGGCGCCCTCGGCATTCTGGCCTTTACGGGTATCGGCGGGCGACTCTTCGACGCCTGGGGCCCCTGGGCGCCTTTCGTGCTGGCGGGCGCTTACCAGGCGCTGCTGCTGGTGATCGCCATCGGCGTGCGCGTCGTGGCCCCGGGTGCCGCAGGCCCTCGCCGCAACGCCTGAAGCGTGGGCACTCCGCCGCCAGAAACATCCGGCACCTGAATGCCGGCCAGCACCCGGCCAAAGTCCGAGCCGGGGCTGGTGTAGTGGAAGAGACTGATATTCCAGCGGGGCGCCGGGCAGTTCCGGGAACGCGAAGCGATAAAGCCGCTCGTCCTTCAGTCCCGGGGCGAGGCGATAAGCTGCGCCCTCTCAGCCAGTCCGCCGGCGGCGGCACTGGCCAAGATCCGCCTCAACGGGCAACCCTTCGACGAGGTCGTCGCCGCCCGTGCAGCGCTGGCCTGATGCCCTAGTTGCCGGGGGCCGGCAGCCCGGCTGTGCCCGGCTTCACGATCTCCAGCAGTTCCACCTGGAAGACCAGGGTTGCTCCACCCGGCATCTGGGGTGGCCGACCCTCGTCGCCGTAAGCCAGGGCTGAGGGGCAGATGATCCGGGCCTTGCCGGCCACCTTCATCAGCTGCACCGCTTCTATCCAGCAGGGGATCACGCCCTTTAGCGGGAAGGTGGCGGGTTCCTTGCGCTCGATGGAGCTGTCGAACACGCTGCCGTCCACAAAGGTTCCTTCATAGTGCACCTTGACCGTGTCCGCAGCGGTCGGGCTTGCGCCCGTGCCAGCTGTCAGGGTCGTGATGACGATACCGCTGGCGGTCTTCGTTGCGCCTATCTCAGTTGCCGCCTTCGCCAGGTAGGCCGCGCCAGCCGCCTTTTCCTTGTCGGCCGCAACTGCCATGCGGGACTTCTGCAACTCCTGCAGTTTCGGCCCGTAACTCTCGAGGTCCTTGAGGGCCGACTTGTCCTGCACCCCGTCGGCCAGGCCGGCCTCGACCATGGCCAGCTCCTTCTCTGTCAGCGCAAAGGGCTGAAGGTTGCGACTGATGATGACGCCAAGGGCATAGAGGGTCTTGTCGTCTTCTGTCGCAGGCGTCGGCCGGGCAGCCTCGGCCAGCGATACCAGCGCCAGGCATGACCCAAGCAGGATGAAGAGATTGCGACGCATGTGGACTCCGGGTGATGGCAACAGAGGCTGTTATTCTAGCGGGAATGTTCCCGAGACTCATTCTCATGCCGACGTCCGGCCCCGGCACCCCGCCCGTGGAAGCCGGCCAGGGCTCCGGCGAAGCCCTGCTCTCCGGCGCATACCTTACCCGTACCTGGAATCACTATTCGGGAGAGAACGGCCGCCTCTACTGCGGGATCTGGGAAAGCACGCCCGGCAAAGTCATCATCAACTACACCGAGTGGGAGTTCTGCCACCTGATCGAGGGCCGCGTGGTTGTCACCAGCGAGGCCGGCGCTGAATGGCATCTGCAGCAGGGTGATGCTTTCATGATTCCTGCCGGCTTCAGGGGTACCTGGGAGACGGTCCAGACCGTGCGCAAGCACTACGTGATTCTGATGCCGGGGCCGGCTGGCCCCGCTGGAGCCTCCTGAGATGGGCGATCCCATCCTGCTCCTGAGCGCGCTGATCCTGGGAATCATTGAAGGGCTGACCGAGTTTCTCCCCGTCTCCAGTACGGGACACCTGATCCTGGCAGGACAGCTGCTTGGCTTTAACGATGCCAAGGGCAAGGTTTTCGAGATCGCCATCCAGTTTGCGGCGCTTCTGGCGGTGGTCTGGGAATACCGGGCGCGCCTGGGTCACGCGCTGGTCAGCGTCACGTCCGAGCCGGCGTCGCGACGGCTGGCGATCAATCTGCTGGTGGCGTTCCTGCCCGCCGCGGTGCTGGGTTTCCTGTTCCTGAAGGAGATCAAACACTATCTGTTCAACCCGATGGTGGTGGCGACGGCGCTGATCGTGGGCGGCCTGGTGATCCTGTGGGCGGAACGCCGCACGCATGTGGTCCGCGCCGAGTCCGTGGACGACATGACCTGGCGCGATGCGCTGAAGGTGGGCTTCGCCCAGGCAGTCGCGATGATTCCCGGCACGTCGCGTTCCGGGGCAACCATCATTGGCGGCCTGCTTATTGGCCTGTCCCGCAAGACGGCCGCGGAGTTTTCCTTCTTTCTGGCGATTCCGACGATGTTCGCCGCCACGGCCTATGACGTCTTCAGGAACCGGCACCTGTTCAGTGCAGACGATATCGGGATGTTTGCAGTTGGCTGCGCGGCGTCATTCATCAGCGCATTGCTGGCGGTGCGCGGGCTGATCCGCTTTATCAGCCAGCATGATTTGACGGTGTTTGCCTGGTACCGGATCGTGTTCGGCTGCGTGGTGCTGGCGACTGCCTGGTTCGGCGTGGTGGACTGGGGCGGCGCCCAGTCCTAGGACAAAACGCCGGCATCCGAGAGCACACGGCGCGCGGGCTCAAGGAGCGCCGCATAGGGCTTCCAGCGCGCCACTGAAGACTGGTACAGCGGTTTGCGCACCTGCATCTGGCTGGCGGTTTTCACCGTGCGCTCCGTCTCGTTGAAGCGCAGGACCTTATCGGTCCAGGGCAGACCGCAGAACTCCACCAGCGCCCGCAGTGTGGGTTCTGGCTTCGCGACGACCTCTTCGTAGACGAGAGCATGGATGCGGCCCGGAAGGACGCGGTGCCAGTGGGCCATGATCCGGGCCCTGTCGACCCATGCCTGGGCCAGGTGCTCCAGGTCGTGGCTGAAACCTAGGGTGCGGAACACGAGCTGGTACGTGCTGAGAATGATGTCGAGAGGCTCCCGGACCGTGTGCACGAAGCGGGCGTCCGGAAAGATCCGCGCCAGCAGGCCGATGTACTTGTAGTTGGTGAACTGCTTGTCCACGAACACTGGTGACTGCGTATAGACCTCGCTGATGGTCTGGAGATAATCCCGCTGCAACTGCTCGAGATCGCCCCTCGTCAGCACGGTCGCAAGCTGGGGATAGTCCATCTCTCCGTAGCGCCGCCGGCTGAGATCCAGCAGCAGCCAGGGAAAGACCTGGGACTCGCCCGCCGCGCCTACCCTGGTGCCGGTGCTCGCGAGGATCTGCTCTGCCAGAGTAGAGCCGCTGCGGGGCATGCCCACGATGAAGATCGGCCGCTGCCTGCCCGCCGGCAGCGCCGGCAACTTCTCGAGGAACGCTGCCGTGAACTGCGCCTCGATGTCCCGCGCCATCTGACGCTCTTCTTCGGGCTCCCAGGCATCCATCGGCCTGACGAGGGCGTGGGCGCGGTGCAGGTACTCGAACTCCTGGACGACCTCGCCCTGCTGCCGGTAGCCTGCAGCGAGGGCCATCCACGCATCCACCTGACCCGCCGTCGGAATGGCGGCTGTCGACAGTCGGGTCATATCCTCGGTTGTAAGCCTGCCTAGCAGGGCAAGCTGCCGGTACGGAGAATAAAGCTCGGGCGCCAGCCGCAGCGCCCGCCGTAATTCCTGTTCGGCGCCAGCAGGGTCATTCTGTTCGGCGAGCAAGCGGCCCCGCAGATTACGCAGGTTGGCGTCGCCGGGCGCGTCACGCAGGCTCTCATCGACCAGGGCCAGAGCGTCCCCGTGGCGATTGCAGAGCTGCAATGCCTCCGCCAGCGGCATTGCGGTCCGGGCGTCGGGCACCCCGGTGGCCAGCAGCTGGCTCGCCAGCTGCCACGCATCCCGCGGCCGCCTCAGGGCGACAGCGACCAGGACCATCAGCCGCAGGCCTTCACTGGCCAGGCCGTCAGTCTTGCGGAGTTGCTCACCAATCTGGAGTGCGCCAGCAAAATCCTCCGCTGCCAGGCAGCGCTCCCCCGCGCGGACCACCTCCGTTGCAGCGACTCTCTTCGCCGCCTGGCCCGGTGCAGGCGTCACGTTCAGCTGCGTGCGCGCCAGCTTGCGGAGCTGGGCTTCGCCCCGGGGTGATGTCGTCGACATTCAATCTCTCCTGATGTTTGGTGGGGGCAGGGCCAGAGCGGGGCGCTTCCAGCCTCGTGTTACCCGGGCGCCAGCAATTCCTGCAGGCGCCGGGTGAGTTGCTCGGTTTTGAAGCTGGGCAGGGTATAGACCCAGCCGCCGAGGCGCGCATTGAGAGTAGCCGCTTCTGCGCTGGCAGCACCTTCCCCCGAGGCCAGAAAGGTAAAGCGGGTGCCATCGGGCAGGCGCCAGGCGCTGGTTTCAATGACCAGGCCGTCAGTGGTCACGAAGCGCGCGACGACGGGCTTGCCCGGGTTGGCCCCCAGTACTGCCCGGGGCTCGGCGTTCTCCAGCCGCAGGTCTGCAAGCACGCCGGCGACGCCATTGCCGACGCCCGGATAGCTGAGTTCCCGGCCCGCCGGGACGTCAGCCACCAGGAACTCCGCGAGTTCCTCATCGCCGGCGCTGGCGCCCGTTCTTACCATGGAAGTGGCCGTGGCTGCGGGCCGGCGCGCAATGCGCAGGGTCTCGAGCCCCGGGTGACTGATGGCCACGGACTGGATGCGCCCGGCGGGAACATCGGTCAGGTCTCTTGCCAGCCAGTCGCTGCCGCTTTTTCCCAGGTCGAACGTCCCGGTAACCAGCCAGCTCGTCGGCTCCCCCGTCCGGCGCACGTAGGTCTCGCCGGAGCTGCCGGCTGGAGCCAGGCCCACGATGACGCTGACCGGTTCCTTGCCGTCCTCGAGGGTCAGCTGTATGCCCGCGGCCGTGGTTGAGTTCAGGTCCTGAACGCCAAGCCGGGCGTAGTAGTCCGGATTAGAGGTCTTCTCCTCGATGATGCGTGCCTCGGCGAGGGCCAGCAGGTTCCGGCGAATCCGGGCGACGTCTGCCGGATAGCCGCTGTGTTCGGTAACCGTCCAGTCATCCGTGCCTCTCTCAAGGGTCGCGACTGGCGTGTTGCCCGGGCCCGTGACGACAATCCGCTGGATAGCGTTGAGCTGTTCCTTAAGCCCGGGCAGTAGCAGCTCCTCGGGACGCCGGCCGTTCTGGTCCTCCCGGAGCAACACGCCGGCAATCACAGCCAGAATGGCGAGTGCCGCGAGCAGCAAGACCAGAGCCCGTCGACTCACCCGGTCCTCCTGGCAGTCCTTGTCCGGCGCCTGAGCTGCAGCAGGATGAGGCTGACCAGGGAAATAATCAGCGGGACCAGTGCCACGTTGAGCGCTTTCAGAGTAGCTCCCAGCTTCTCGATATCCTGGTCCAGATCCCGCTGCACCTGGCGAAGTTCCTTGCGCAGTTCCAGCCGCCGGGCCTGGAAGCGCTCGATTTCCCCCTCCTGCTGGGGGGAGAGGATGCTGGTGCCCTGGTCCTTGCGGCTGGCCTGCAACTCCCCAAGCCGGCTCTCGGTCTCCTCCAGTTCGGTTTGCAGGCGCTGCTCAGCCGAACGGAAGCGGGTCTCGGCCTCGCGGCCGAGTTCCTGGACGCGGGTGAAGGGCCGCTGGAACGTGGCGCGGCTGCGGATACTGATCAGGTCGCCGCTGCCGAGGAGGTTGTCCAGCGCATTCACCACGAGGTCCGCGTTGTTCGCGAAGGCGGTGCTGAGGCGCTGGCCGAGAACATCCTGGGTCTGAACCCACAGCCGGTCCGCCACCAGGTCGGCATCCGCCACCAGCACCACATTGGCGGGCTCGGCAGCGATGGCAATGTGCCCCGGCCGGGCGTCTCCAGGAAAGGCGCTCGGCAGCTTCCCGCTGATCCGTGCCGCCAGCGTGTAGCGCTCGCCTTTGGGGTCAAAGTCCGTCCGCAGCAGCCCCGGGTCGGAAGCCATCGCGAGCTGTGCGGTGGGGATCAGAGCAGCCTTGTCGCTGGACTGGATCAGGGGAATGACTTCCGCTGCGGCGCCCTTGCTACCCGTGATGTGGCCTGCAAAGGCGAGGTTCACGAGGCTGAGCCCGCTGGTGATTACGTCGTCCTGGGACAGGCCGTCCTTGGTGATACCGATGATGCCGAGGTGCCGGACTGGCTCTCCGTCCCTGCCGCTCACGGTCAGTGCATAGCGGTCGTCGCCCACGATGGTGCTGTGGTCCACACGGACTCCCCAGGCGGCGAAGAGCTTGTCCAGGCCGGAATCTTCACCGGCCGCTGTCGCCATGGGGTCCGCCGTCGCTCCCTGGTCGATCTCGGCAAAGGGATCGACCAGGACCAGCGCGCGGCCGCCCCGGAGAATGAACTGATCGATGGCATACACCGTCCCGGCGGGCAGGTTCTTCGGGTTCACCAGCAGGAGCACCTTGATGTCGGCCTCCAGCGTTTCGAAGCCCGGCTCCAGGACGCGCAGGTCAAACAGCTGCCGGAGCTGGTCCGCGATGACCCAGGGCTGACGGATCTGCTGGGTCATGGGGTCGAAGCCGGCCGTCATGGGCAGGCTGGACAGCAGACCCACCAGCGGCTTTTTCGGCTTGGCGAGGGTGTAGGTGAGCTTGGCCAGGTCGTATTCCAGGAACGACTCCTTGGCCGGGTCCAGGAATGGAATGATCTCGTCGTCGCCCACGCTGTTGGTTGCGGCGATGCCAAAGTAGATCGGGTCGGCGTTGTTGCCAAGGTTAATGGGCCGCAGCCCAAACTCCGTGGCCCGGTCTTCCTCGTCAGAGAAGGGCAGCGGGTCGATCACCGTCACATTCAGCTTGCCATTGGAGCGACTCGCGAACTCTTCCAGCATCTCCTGCACGCGACCGGCATAGGTGCGGAGCTGGGGAATGTCAGCCGTGGCCTTGTCGGAAAAGAACAGGTAAACGTTTACCGGCTCCGGAATACTGCCCAGCACCTTCTTCGTTCCGTCAGACAGGGTATAGAGCTGGTTCTCCGTCAGATCCAGGCGCATCCCGGGCAGCAGACTGATCAGCGTCACGCCCACCAGGAAGATGACGGCGAGGGCGGTGAGCCCGAGGCGATCAATGCGGCTCTTGTCGGGTTCCGGAGCCATCCTAGTCTGCCTTCTTCAGGTCCAGGACGATGGTCGTGGCGTACAGCCAGACGCCAATGACGAGGAGAAAATAGAGAACGTCCCGCAGGTCCAGTACGCCCTTGCTGATGGCGGCGTAGTGGGTCAGGAAGGACAAGCTGGCTACCGCGTCCAGCAGCGGTCCTGGCAGCCACCCGGAGAAGAAATCCAGCACCAGGGAAAACCCTGCCAGCATGAACAGGAAGCAGATCACCACGGTGAGGATGAAGGAGACCACCTGATTGCGGTTGGCTGCAGAGATGCAGGAACCGATGGCCAGGAAACCGCCGGCCATGAGCAGGCTGCCGATGTAGGCGGCAACGATGACGCCGTTGTCGGGTTCCCCCAGGTAATTCACCGTGACCCAGATGGGAAAGGTCAGCCCGAGGGCGATCGCGATGCACAGCCAGGCGGCGAGGAACTTGCCCAGCACGGCCTGCCACAGGGTGACCGGCAGGGTCATGAGCAACTCCACGCTGCCGCTCTTGCGCTCCTCCGCCCAGAGCCGCATCGCGATCGCCGGGACCAGGAACAGGTAGAGCCAGGGGTGGAAGTTGAAGAAGGGCGACAGGTCCGCCTGGCCGCGTTCGTAAAACCCCCCCAGATAGAACGTGAACAGGCCGGCGAGGGCCAGGAAGATCACGATAAAGACGTAGGCCAGGGGCGTAGCAAAGTAGCTCTGCAACTCCCGCTTCCCGATACTGCTGATGACGCCCATCAGGTGGTCCGGTTGGCGCTGGTGGCCGCAGTGATGGTCCGGAACACTTCATCGAGACGCCCTGCCTCGAGGTGCAGCTGCTCCACAGGCCAGCGCCTCTCGGCGGCCAGCGCGCCTATGGCGCTCACAATGAGGGCATTGTCCTTCGGGAAGGCAGTCACCGTGAACTCCGGGTTGTCCACTTCCACCTCCCGGACTTCGTCCATGTTCTGCAGGTCGTGCGCCACCGCTGCCAGGTCCGCACTGTGCTGCAGACGAAGGGATACGGCGTTGTGGTACCGGGACCGGCGGATCAGTGCAGCAGGTTCCTCATCCGCCACGATGCGCCCGTTCGTGATGATGATGGCCCGGGTGCAGACGGCATCCACCTCTTCAAGAATGTGGGTGGAGATGACGATCACCTTGCCCGGCGCCATCGTCCGGATGAGTTCCCGGACTTCGTGCTTCTGGTTCGGGTCGAGTCCATCGGTGGGTTCGTCGAGGATGAGCACGGGCGGGTCGTGGAGGATGGCCTGGGCCAGCCCTACCCGCCGCCGAAACCCCTTGGACAGGGTCTCAATGGGCTGGTCGAGTACCTCTTCCAGTTGCAGTCGCTCGACCACGTCTCCCAGACGCTGCCGGAACTCCGCAGCAGTGAGGCCGCGGACCTCGCCGATGAAACGCAGAAAGTCCCGGGGGGTCATCTCGCCATAGGTGGGCGCGCCTTCCGGCAGGTAACCGAGCTTCTGCTTCGCGGCCACTGGCTGCGCGTCGATGGAGTAGCCGCAGATTTCGGCGCGACCGGCTGTTGGCGCCACGAAGCCGGCCAGCATGCGCATGGTGGTGGTCTTGCCTGCGCCATTCGGCCCCAGAAAGCCCAGAACCTCGCCAGGACCCACGCGGAACGTCACGTTGTCGACGGCCGTGCGACCGCCAAAAGTCTTTACGAGGCCTTCTGCTGCGATCATGTTCAGTGCGTGTCCGGGAGGGCGTGGAGCGCCGCTATTGTCCATGCGCAACGCAGGTCTGCAAGGTAGATTAAATGTTCGTAACCCGCGCCAGTGGCCGAATCAGCAGCACGTTGGCCAGGGCAATGAGGGCCACCACAGTCACCACGGCGAAGGTTGCGAAGTAGTCCCCGGTGGCTGTGCGGATCTGGCCCGCCAGCAGGGTGCCCGCCGCTCCACCCATGGTATCCACAAAGATCACGACGCCCAGAATCCGGCCCAGAGCGAGCTGGCCGAAGCTCTCGACGGCGACCAGCTGGATGAGGGTAAAGCTCCCGCCGAACCCCAGGCCGAACACCACGGCGAAGGCTGTGAGCTGCACGGGACTGCGCGTCAGCTCCAGCCCATTGTTCCCGCTGGTGAAGAGCAACAGGGTCCCGGCCAGCAGGGTGAGGCTGGTAAAGACCATGACCTGCTGCTTCCGGAACCGGTCGCTGACGGCACCAAAGAGAAACTTCCCGGCCACGCTACAGGCGAGGATGGTGGAGTAGAGGGCTGTTGCCCTCTGGGGGGCAAGGCCGGCCCCCTGCTCAAAGTAGATCGTAATCTGGCTCGTCAATGCCTGGATGGCGAACCACAGGCAGGCGGAGCCGAGGGCCAGGCACCAGAGGGTGCGGGAGCGCAGGGCGGCGGCAAACGTGACGCCCTCGACAGCGGGCGAGCCCGGGGCCCGGTCCGCGAACCCGCCTACCGGGGCTTCCCGGAGCACGAGGAAAGCCGGCACCACGGCCAGCAGCCAGAACGCCACCGCCAGCACGCCCATGCCGACGCGCCAGCCGTAGGCCGGGTCATTGACCAGCGGCGATATGGCCAGTGGCAGTGTCGCACCCGCCAGGCTTGAGCCGGCGACGAGCACCCCCACCGCCGTCCCCTGCCTTTCCCGGAACCAGCGGGAGAGCAGGACGACGTTCGGCATCAGACCCGCCAGGATCAGGCCCACGGCCAGGACGGCATGCAGCAGGTAGAGATCCTGCAGCGACCGGGCCGCCGGGTAGGCAATGAAGGTGATGCCGAGGACGAGCAGGCCCAGCCTGATCACGCGCACCACGCCAAAGCGGTCGATGGCCGCGCCCACGAAGGGCGCCAGCAGGCCGGAAATCCCAAAGGTGATCGCGGTGGTCCGGCTGATTTCGGCCGGCGTAGCGCCAAAGGTCTCCATGAACCGGGGAAACAGGTTCTGGGGCACGAACAGGGCCATGCCATTCGTGAAGAAGTAGACCAGGACGCAGACCGCTGCGATCCAGAGGGGCCGACGGTTCATGGCCTGCATGCCGGCCTCGTCACGCGTTACAGCAACTCGCCGTCGGCGTTCACGAGCTGGATGGTGTCAAAGCCCAGGGCCTTCAGCTTAGGCTCGATAACTTTGCGGTCGCCCACCACGACGAGGATCAGAGCGTCGGGCCGCAGGTAGTCCCGCGCGGCCTTGTTGACCTGTTCCGGTGTCAGCGCCCGGATCGTGCCGGCGTAGCTCTGCCAGTAGCTGTCCGGAAGGCCGAACTCCACGATTTCGCTGACCGAGCCCAGCACGGCGCCGCCGGTTTCCCACTGCCCGGGCAGAGACAGCGTGTTGGTGCGCTTCACCAGGGCAACTTCCTCCGGCGTGGCGGGGCGCTTGCCCACAATGCCGGCGATCTCGTTCCGGATCTCGGTCACGGCCTCGGCGGTCTTGTCCGACTGCACCGGCGCGTAAGCCAGGAATGGCCGCTGGCCCCGGGCGTCATAGGTAAACGAGTAGGCCCCGTAGGACCAGTGTTTCGCTTCCCGCAGGTTCATGTTCAGGCGGGCCGTGAACTTCCCGCCGAGTACATCGTTCATCGTGGCGATCGCCAGATCGTCGGGAGTGGCGCGGGACGGGAGCAGCTGCCCGGCAAAGATCACTGACTGGTCAGCGCCGGGCTTGTCGACGAGGTACAGCGTATTGCTGGAGCGGGGAGTGACATCGGCTATCGCCTTCGCCGGGATGCTGCCGGGCTGCCAGGCCCGCAGCAGAGGCTCAAGCTGGGCGCTGAGAGAAGCCACCGTGACCGGGCCAACAGCGATCAGCGTGGCGTGGTTCGGACGAAACCACTCGGTGTGGAACCGGACCAGGTCATCCCGGGTGAGGGCGGCGAGCGTGGCCTCGGTTCCGGTGCCGGTCAGAGGCTGGGCGTAGGCGTGCCCGGTCCCGTAGAGGAGCTTCGGCACCACCCGGAGGGCCATCGACGTGGGCTGGGTTTTTTCCTGGCTCAGGGCGGCCAGGTAGACCTTCCGCAACCGGTCGAGCTCGTTCTGGGGGAACGAGGGATTCAGCACCACATCGGCAAAAATCCTGAGGGACGGCTCCAGCTTGTCCGCCAGGGCGGAAAGATTGACGGAGGACGTGTCGAGGCTCGAGCCGGCGCTCAAGGAGGCGCCCAGCAGGGCCAGCTCTTCGCTGATCTCCAGGGCATCCCGCGACTTCGTGCCTTCATCCAGCATGGCCATGGTGAGGCTCGCCGTGCCCGGCCGGGCGGACTGATCTGCGGCGTAACCGGCGTCCAGCACCAGGCGCAACCCGACGACAGGCAGGCCGGGACGCTCGACCACGACCAGCTGCAGGCCGTTGCTCAGCGTTGCGCGCTGAAAGGCGGGGAAGGTCACGGGCACGTCCCCGACGGGCAGGGGCACCTGGCTGCGGTCGGCTCCGGTCCCGGCGGCCGCGAACTTCTCCGCTGGCTCCACCGTGAGCACGAAGGGCGCGTTGGTCACCCAGCGCCGGACAACGGCCTGCAACTCAGCGCCGGTGGCTGCTTCCACCGCCGCATAACCCGGTTTCCAGGCATCTGGGGACCCGCCATAGACGGTGCTCTCGGCCAGTACGCCTGACTTTCCGGAGAAGCCCCCGACCTTCTCCAGGCCCCGGACGAAGGCCGCGCGTCGCTGCGTCTTCACCCGCTCCAGTTCCTTGGCGGTTGGCCCTGACCGAAGAAAGCGCGCGAACTCCTCGTTCACGACCGTCTCGAGTCGTTCCAGGGACACACCCGGCTGGGCCGATACCTGCAGATAAGTGATGCCGGCAATCTCCAGGGCCAGGGTGCCGAACTCGACGTCCGAGGCAATCTGGTCCTCGTACACGAGGCGCTGGTAGAGGCGGGAGTTCTTGTCCCCCGCCAGAATGGAGGAGGCCAGTTCCAGCAGGGCGGCGTCCTGCGTGCCCCAGCGGGGACCGGTCCAGGCGAGGTAGAGGCGCGGTTGGGCGACCTGGTCCCGAAGGCTCCACCGGCGGACCTGGTCATGGGACGGAATCCATTCCTCGAAGCGGCCAAGGGCGGGTCCCGGCGGAATGTCGCCGAAGTACTTTTCCGCCTTCGCGAAGGCCTCCTCGGTGCCCACATCGCCCGCGATCACTACCACGGCGTTGCTGGGGCCGTAGTAAGTCTCGAACCACTTCTTCACGTCGGCGAGGCTCGCGGCATTCAGGTCGTCCATCGAGCCGATGGTTTCCCAGGAGTAGGGGTGCTCGGGGGGGAAGAGGTTCTTGAGAATCTCCTCGAAGACTTTGCCGTAGGGCTGATTGTCGCCCTGCCGCTTTTCGTTCTGCACCACGCCCCGCTGTTCGTCCAGCTTCGCCTGGGTGATGGATTCCTTGAAATGCCCCATCCGGTCCGACTCCAGCCAGAGGGCCGTATCGAGGGCGTTACTGGGCACCGTCTGAAAGTAATTGGTGCGATCGAAGAAGGTGGTGCCGTTGAGATCCGTGGCGCCCAGTTCCTGCAGGGTGTTCAGGTACTCGCCCTTCAGGTTCTCCGAGCCCTGGAACATGAGGTGCTCGAAGAGGTGAGCAAATCCCGTGCGGCCCCGCACCTCGTTCTTCGAGCCCACGTGGTACCAGACGTTGACGGCCACGATGGGGGCCTTGCGGTCTTCGTGGACCACGACGGTCAGGCCATTGTCCAGCCGCCTCAGGGTGTAGGGAATGTCGATGGGGGTTGCGGCACTGGTTGCGGCACTGGTTGCAGCATTGGTTGCAGCATTGGTTGCAGCATTGGCCAGTTGCGGAATGAGCAGGGCAGTGGCAAGCAGGGCGGCGAAATGCAGCTTGAGGGGCATGGCAGGTTCCCAAAGGTGGTGGCGGATTCTAGCTGGCGCGCGGGACCGGGCGAACAGACGGCGTGGAAAATGCCAAAATGTTGCCATGTCCCGCAGAACCCTCTACCCCGGCCTGGAGCCTTTCGACTCAGGCTACCTGGCCGTTTCCGGCCTCCATGAGATCTATTACGAGCAATGCGGCAATCCCCGGGGCAAGCCAGCGGTCTTTCTCCATGGCGGCCCCGGTGGCGGTGGCGACGTCACCCCGCGCCGGTTCTTCGACCCCGCCCGCTACCGGATCGTGCTGCTGGACCAGCGGGGCTGCGGCCGCAGCCGGCCCCATGCGGAGCTGCGGGAGAACTCCACCTGGGACCTGATTGCCGACATCGAGGCACTGCGGCTGAAACTGAGCATAGACCGCTGGCTCGTGTTCGGCGGTTCCTGGGGCAGCACTCTGGCTCTGCTGTACGCGGAGACCCATCCCGAGCAGGTGACCGAGCTCGTCCTGCGGGGGATCTTCCTGCTCCGGGCCGCCGAGATCGCCTGGTTCTACCAGCAGGGCGCCAGCGAGCTGTACCCGGACGCCTGGGAGCCCTATTGGCAGTTCATTCCTGCGGCCGAACGGGACGACATGGTGGGCGCTTACTACCGGCGGCTTACGGGCCCCGACCCGCAGGTGGCGCTGGAGGCGGCCCGGCGCTGGTCCATCTGGGAGGGGAGTACGAGCCATCTGCTGGCGTCCGCCTCGACAGTGGAGCGCTTCGGTGCCGACCGCTTTGCCCTGGCCTTTGCCCGGATCGAGGCCCACTACTTCGTCAACCAGGCCTTCATGGCCGAGCCCAACCAGATTCTTCGGGACGTGGGCCGCCTGCGGAACATTCCCGCGGTCATCGTGCAGGGTCGCTATGATGTGGTTTGCCCGCTCAGGAGTGCCTGGGATCTGCACCAGGCCTGGCCCGAGGCCGAGTTGCGCATCGTGCCGGATGCCGGTCATTCCGCCTTCGAGCCCGGCATCGTCCACGAGCTGATCTCCGTAACCGACCAATTCGCTGCCAACCGAACTGACCGATGACCGACCAGGGTCTGCTCATCACCAACGCGCTTATCTGCAACGACGGTCGCGTCACGCCCGGCGACGTCCTGGTGCACCGCGGACGCAGCGGGAAAATCGCCCGGGAAATTCCGCCCAGCCGGGTCGATCGGAGCATCGACGCCGGTGGCATTACCAGCTTCATGGACATGCCGAACACGATCCCGAACGCGACGAGCCGTGCTCATGGACAAGTACCGGCTGGCCCGCGGCCGTGCGAAGGCCAACTTTTCCTTCTACTTCGGGGCGGCCAACGACAACAATGGCAAGCGGATCACGGCAGAGGTCTGCGTGCACATGCTCCATTTCGATGATCGGGACCATGCGGCCAGGGGCGCCCTGATCAAGTGCAACCCCGCCATCAAGACAGCGGCGGACCTCTTCGCCATCAAGGATCGTGGCTACATCCGGGAAGGCTACTTTGCCGGCCTGGTGCTCATCGAGCACCGGTCGCCAACCACCGTGCGTCGCGAGGACGTGCTGTCCAAATGCGGCTGGTCACCTTTCGCGGGCACCACGTTCCGCTCGTCGATCGACACGACGGTGGTGAACGGCGTCGGCGCCTGCGAGAACGGCGAGGTCACGGCAGCAGTCGCCGGGCAGCGCCTGGACTGCGGCGGGCGCTAGGACGTCCCGACGCTGGTACGCACATCCCTGAGCAGCACGTCTGCGACACGGGGTCCACGCTGATCAGCAGGACTGCGGACACTTGTGCCGGAGTCGGCGCCTTACCCCCGGCAGATGAGCTCGCGGTATGCTGCCGATCCCCATCTACCGCTCTGACGAGAAAGCAGCGGATGAAGTACCCAAAGCTCACGATCCTTGGTGGTCTGCTCCTGGCGCTGGTTGCCTGGGTGCTGATCTCCGGCATGGAGGGCGACCGGCCGAAGGCCGAACTTAACCCGGCGGCTGCCACTCCCGGGGTTGGATCGGTGCTGGTAATCGGTGGCAACCGGGCCACAGGACTCGAGGTCGTCCGGCTGCTCCGCGCCCGGGGCGAGGATGTCGTGGTGCTGGTCCGACCCGGGTCCGACGCCAGTGCGGCTGAGGCCCTGGGTGCCCGCATTGTCCGGGGCGATGTCATGAACCCGCCGGATCTGGCGACGGCTCTCGCCGCAGTGCCGGCCGGTGGGCAGTTCCGGGCGATCATCTCGACGCTCGGTGGAACGAGCCTGAAGGGCCCCCGGCCCGACTTTGACGGCAACCGGAACGCTGTGGACGCGGCCCGGGTTGCGGGCGTGGAGCGTTTCCTGCTCGTCACAATGATCGGCGCCGGCGAGTCGCTGAAGGCCGCCCCTGCCATTTTCCGGTACTTCCTGCGCACAGTGACCCCGGAGAAGACCAAGGCCGAGGATTACCTGAAAACGAGCGGCCTGGAGTTCACGATCATTCGCCCTGGCGGACTGCTGAACAATGAGGCCCAGGGCAAGGCCTACCTGACAGAAGACACGCAGTCCATGAGCTGGATCCGCCGTGCCGACGTGGCTGCGTTGACCGTGCAGGCGCTGGATGAGCCCCGCGCGATCGGCAAGGTCTACCACGCCTTCGATCCGGACCGGACCCGGTTCTGGTCGATTCCTGCCAACTGAGCCGGGAGCTGCCCGCTAGAATCTCCACCTCATGCGGAGTCCCGAACCATCGCGCCCCAACCGCTCCCTGTCCGGCTACCGGCTAGTACTCCGGTTCTGGGAGATGGGGTGTCGGGCCTCGCTGGCGCGCTTTCGCCGCCGGCTGGCCGCGGGGCCTGAGGTAAACGCCGCAACGCTGCGCAGGATCCTGAAACGCAATGCCGCGAGTGAGATCGGACGGCGCCACCACTTTGCCGGCCTGGCCCGGTCTGGTGATGTCGAAGCGGCGTATGCCGGCGCACTGCCGGTCGCCACCTACGAGGATTTTCGGGAACCCTTCGAGCGCATGGCGAACGGGGCCAGCGATGTGCTGTTTCCGGGTCGGCCCCGCATGTTTGTCAGTACCTCCGGCACGACCGGCGATCCCAAGCTGTTTCCGGTCACGCTGCGCCAGCAGAACGCGGCGCTCCTGTTCATCGCGCTGCTGACCCCCGCAGCCCGGGCAGCCTGCACGCCCGGCCTTGGCTTTCGCCAGCCAACGGCAACTCTGATGGTGGCGAGCCGCCCCGGGCGCCAGACCGCCGCCGGGATTCCGGTGG
>SHZI01000059.1 GCA_009692345.1 Gammaproteobacteria bacterium
GCCAGATTCGTGTTCACCGCCGGCTGGCTTCGCCCGTCGAGAATCTCTTGCGTTTCGCGCTGCGAGAGCCCCGTCTGAATGGCGATCTGCGCGGCTGAAACTTCAGCCTTGCCCTTGCCAATGTGTGTCGCAGCTGTGTTCACAAAAACCCGCTTGGCCGTATCAGCAAACTCGGCGTAAGAGACGCCGTTGCGTAACAGGATCTGGACTAGTGGCCTCAGAAGCCGTGCATACGCCGTCAGCAGCGCTGCCTTAAGGTCGGCTTCCATATTCCTTCTAATTCGTTATGTGAAAGAGGTTAGGGCGAAAGTTATGTCTAGTCAACAGGAATCAAGCCCTTAAAGCGGTTACTTAGGGGCGAATGTAGTCGACTGGGCCCAGTGTTTTGTAAAGTGATCCGGCAGTCAAGGGGGATCCCTTTGCCGAAGGGGTTGGCCCGGGGCCGGTCAGGCGGGGGAGGCCGTCAGGCCTGGGAGGAGATGCTGACCGCGTGTATATCCGTGACCATCAGGTCGCCGAGCGCGTCATACACGAGGCGATGCTGCGCAAGGCGGCTCAGTCCCCGAAAGCTTTCCGAGGCAATAGTCACGCGAAAATGCCCGCGTCCATCCCGGGCCCCAGTGTGCCCGGCATGCAGATGGCTCTCGTCTTCAATCTCCAGGAGTCGAGGGGCAATGGCGAGAGTAAGGCGATCTCGGATGGCAGCCAGCCGAGCCGAGGAAAGCTTATTAGTCACGGCATGACCTGGATAAAGGGTCTGACGCTGGCCTCGGTCCAGACGCCAGCTTGCATATAGGGGTCGGCGGCAGCCCAGGCCTCCGCCTCCGCCCTCGTCGGAAACTCCGCAATGACCAGGCTGCCGCTGAAGCCGGCAGTGCCCGGGTCGCTCGTATCGAGATGGGGGTGGGGGCCGGCGAGCACCAGGCGGCCTTGATCCCTGAGCTGGGTGACCCTCGACAGATGGGCGGCCCGTGCGGCCAGTCTTCCAGGCAAACTGTCGGGAGCATCGGTGCCCGTAATCGCGTAGAGCATCTAAGTCTCACCCGTACTGCGCTTGCTCAGCCATAGCCCCTGAATCACGGCGAAGACCAGTGTCATGCCCGTGAGTCCGAACAGCTTGAAGTTGACCCACACGGGTTCGCTGAACCGGTAGGCCACGAAGATGTTGGCCGCGCCGGAAATCAGAAAAAAGGCAACCCACATGAGGTTGAGCCGCCGCCAGTCCGTCTGGGAGAGTTTGCATTCGTCCTTGGAGACCGACTCAAGGATGCGCTGAGCGATGGTCCGGTCACCAACATACCGGCTGCCAAGAAACACCGCAGCGACAATCCAGTTGAGGACCGTTGGCTTCCACTTGAAGATGAGGTCATTGTTCAGTGACAGGCTGATTCCACCGAGGACCACCACCAGTACGGCAGAGGCCAGCAGCATGCGGCTTACTTTGCGCTTCACGAGCCAGGTGATCAGTACCTGCAGGGAAATGGCGACCATGATCGTAGCGATCGCGGTGTGCATATCCCCGAGCCAATAGGCCACAGCAAAGGCCAGCAGAGGCAAGAAGTCGACTACAGCCTGCATTAACGGAACATCGCCAGGTTAAGGCTATGCATGATACGCATCGAAGAGGCCCCGGGGGAGTCCGCGCTGTGCCGCTAGAATACGACCATGACTCAATGCTTTCACATCCATCCCGTCAATCCCCAGCGCCGGCTAATCCAGCAGTCGGTTGAGATTCTCCGACGCGATGGGCTGATGGTCTATCCCACTGATTCCTGCTACGCATTTGGCTGGCACCTTGGTGATAGGGAAGCTGCGGGACGACTCCAGCGGATTCGCCAGACGGGCAAAGACCATAATTTCACCCTCATGTGCCGGGACCTTTCCGAGATCGCCACCTATGCCCATGTGGAGAACTGGTGCTATCGCCTGCTCAAGGCGCACACACCCGGGCCCTATACCTTCATCCTCAAGGCAACGCGGGAGGTGCCCCGGCGCCTGCAGAATCCGAAACGGCAGACCATCGGTATCCGCATCCCCGATCATCCGGTACCCCTCGCATTTCTCGAGGTGCTTGGCGAGCCACTCATGAGTTCCACGCTTCTGCTGCCCGGGTATGACATGCCCTTGTCCGATCCCGAAGAGATCAGAGCTACCCTGGCTGGCCAGATCGATCTGCTGATCGATAGCGGTAGCTGCGGCGTTGAGCCAACGACTGTCGTTGACGTCACGGGGGACTACCCCGTAGTCATTCGCCAGGGGAGGGGAGATACGAGAGGGTTTGAGTAGGGGCGCGCTTGCCTGCGCACCCGTATACTCGCGCCCATGCCCGACATGGACGTTGCCGCGTCTATTCAGTTGCTCTCAGCAGCAATCATTCCAGTGTTGTCCGCTATCACACTGCACGAGGTTTCCCATGGCTGGGCGGCCCGGCAGTTCGGTGATCGAACGGCGGAGTTGCTCGGGCGCCTGACGCTGAATCCCATCAAGCACATCGATCCGGTTGGCTCTGTGGCCGTGCCGCTGGTGCTGACATTCCTGAACCTGCCCCCCTTTGGCTGGGCCAAGCCTGTCCCTGTGAATGCCCGGAACCTGCGGAACCCGAAGTCCGACATGGTCCTGGTCGCGGCGGCAGGTCCAGCCAGTAACCTGCTGATGGCTCTATTCTGGGTTCTGGTGCTGGTTGGCGTGCTGGGATGGAGCGCGCCGTCCCCTCTATCAGGTGCCCGACGTTTTCTGCTCTCAATGGCGCAGATTGGAATTAGCTTCAATGTGTTACTGGCTATGTTTAATCTACTACCTATTCCACCTCTGGACGGTGGCCGGGTGCTTCGTGGACTCGTGCCGGAAGCCCTCGGCCGCAGGCTGGATGCTCTGGAACCCTATGGTCTTATAATCGTTGTCGTTCTTCTGTCGCTGGGAATACTTGGCAAGATTGTCTCGCCGTTGGTGCAGTCGGTAACGGCTCTGTTTTTCTCCTTCGCTGGCCTCTGATCCAGGACGTTCCTTACGCATGACCACAGCAGAACATGACGCTTCGTCCCCACCCCGGCTCCAGGTGGTGCACGACGCTGAGGCGCCGCGCAGTTCTGTTCTGACAGCTGAGGAGGCTGGTGGTAACCCGGCTCAGGCTGAAATGCCGTTTGCGCTGGTTGCCGGTGAGCCAGTCACCCAGTTGCCGCAGGATCTCTACATCCCGCCATTTGCGCTGGAGGTGTTCCTCGAAGCCTTTGAGGGGCCGCTTGATCTGCTCCTGTACCTGATCCGGCGGCAAAACCTCGACATCCTGAATATTCCCGTCGCTGAGATCACCACTCAGTACGTTCAGTACATCGATCTGATGAAGAATCTCCACCTCGAGCTGGCCGGTGAGTACCTGCTCATGGCCGCCATGCTGGCTGAGATCAAGTCACGCATGCTTCTGCCACGCATCGGTGCAGCGGAAGACGAGGAAGCTGATCCTCGCGCAGAGCTGGTCCGGCGCCTGCAGGAGTATGAGAGGTACAAGCAGGCAGCGACCGCACTGGACGGAGTGCCGCGGCTGGAGCGGGACTTTTTCCAGGCTAGCGCTGAAGTTGTGGATCGGACCGTCGTGACCCGCCTTCCCGATCTCACGCTGAAGGAAATGTTGCTGGCTTTCCGGGACGTCGTGACGCGGGCCGAGATGCTTGCCCACCATCATATCCGGCGGGAACCGCTCTCGGTACGCCAGCGGATGTCCGAGGTCCTGCTGAAGGTGCAGAAAGAGTCCTTCGCGGAGTTTAGGGACCTCTTCGATCCGCGGGAGGGTCGCATGGGGGTAACTGTGACATTCCTGGCGCTGCTTGAACTCCTTAAGGAGTCGCTTATCGAGGTAGTTCAGACCGAGCCCTACGCGCCCATTCACGTTCGGGCTGCTGCACTCCAGTTGCCTCGTGAGACGGGCCTGGAGACATTTGCTGCCGGTGGTTCCACGCTTCCGGCCTAACCCAAGTTCCGCGAACAGGCAAACATGGATAACCAACAACTCAAGTATATCGTCGAGGCCGCTCTGCTAGCCGCCGGCCGGCCACTGGATCTGAACGGCTTGCAGTCACTGTTTGGCGATGATCATCCGCCAGGCAAGGATGAGTTGCGGGCCGCCATCGTCAGCCTGCAGGAGGACTATGCCAGTCGCGGGATCGCCATTGATGAGGTGGCCAGCGGTTTCAGGATCCAGATCCGCAGCAGCATGTCGGGCTGGCTCGCGCGTTTGTGGGAGGAGCGAGCGCCGCGGTACTCCCGGGCGCTGATGGAAACCCTGGCCATCATTGCCTACCGGCAGCCAGTGACCCGGGGTGACGTCGAGGACATCCGCGGCGTTGGGGTGACGACCAATATCATGCGTTCTCTCCTCGAGCGATCCTGGATCCGCGTCGTCGGCTTTCGGGATGTACCAGGTAAACCCGCTATCTATGGCACTACGCGGGAGTTCCTCGATTACTTTGGGTTGAAGAAGCTCGACGACCTGCCGCCATTGGCGGATCTCAAGGATCTTGAGGCGTTTACGGCGCAACTCGAGCTGACGGACGCAGAATCCCTGCCCCCTGGGGCAGGCGCCCCGTTGCTCGTGCGGCTGGATCCCGATGCTGACGACTCCGATGGCGACGAGTCTGACGGTGAGCTGGCAACGGTGACGCGGATCTCGGCTGCCCGTAACTACGTCGATGCCAGTGGCGACGTGCCCAGCCCGGAATCGGGCTCCAACGTCGTGCCGCTGAAGATTCGCTGAACGCTTCATAGTGAGTCCTTCGACTGGCACGGGCCGGCTGCAAAAGGTACTTGCTGGTGCTGGCGTTGGCTCTCGACGCGAGATCGAGCAGTGGATTCGCCTGGGCCGGATCACCATCAACGGCAACGTAGCTACTCTCGGTCAGAAGGTCTCAGGGCGCGAGAAGATCCTCATTGATGGACGGCAGATCCCGGCACTGCGGAAGACCCGCCCGTCGCCCCGGGTGCTGCTGTACCACAAGCCATCCGGCGAGGTCTGCACTCGAAATGATCCCGAAGGCCGGCCTACGGTGTTTGACCGACTGCCACCCCTGCAGGGTAGCCGCTGGATAAACGTGGGGCGCCTGGATCTGGCAACGTCCGGTCTCCTGCTGCTCACCACCGATGGGGAGCTTGCCAACGCCCTCATGCACCCGTCCCGGGAGATCGAGCGCGAGTACGCGGTCCGGGTGCAGGGCACCGTCAGCGACTTGACTCTCCAACGCGTCCGCGAGGGCATACCTCTTGAGGATGGTGTTGCAAAGTTCGACAGCGTCGAGCCGACTGGCGGGGATGGTTCAAACCAGTGGTTGCATGTGGTCGTGAGTGAGGGGCGCAACCGGCTGGTCAGACGGGTATGGGAAGCAGTGGAGTGCCGGGTCAGCCGGCTTATCAGGGTTCGGTACGGTCCCGTGGAACTGCCCCGGTCTCTCCGTCCGGGCCATCATCGGCTTCTCAAGGACAAGGAGTTGGACGCGCTCTACGTGGCGGCAGGGTTGCGCGAAACAGAGCCCGACAGCGCCCCGCGCTACTGACAGTCCAGAGACTTCCCGGTTGTGCCTTTGCTTGCGGGTCCAAGCAGCCACAGGTAAGGCCCCATCAGCGTCGCAGGCTCCGGTCTTGAAGCCGGATCTTCCCCTGGATAGGCAGCCGCCCGCATGTGGGTCCGGGCGCTGCCGGGGTTGAGGCAATTGACCCGGATTGTGCCCTCGGTCTGCAGTTCATCAGCGAGGGTCTGCGTCAGGCCCTCCACGCCAAACTTCGATGCGGCGTAAGCGCCCCAGTACGCCCGGCCTTGCCTGCCGACCCCGCTGCTGGTGAACAAGACAGAAGCGTCGAGTGACTTGCGCAGGACTGGCATCAGGACCTGGGTGAGGATAAATGGAACGTTGAGATTCAGGTGCATAACCTGGTGCCAGATGCCGATGTCATAGTGTTCAATCGGTGCCCGCTGTCCCAGCATGCCCGCATTGTGCAGCAGTCCGTCAAGCCGGCCCCAGGTGTCTGCGATCTGCTCAGCCAGCTTGAAGTAACCTGGCCCGTCCGAGCGCGCCAGGTCCAGAACACAGATGGCCGGTTCTGGACCGCCAGCAGCGGTTATCTCGTCGTAAAGAACTTCCAGTTTGGACTGTGTTCGGCCGAGCAGTACCACGGTCGCTCCATGGCTGGCACAGGCCAGGGCGGCAGCCCGCCCGATTCCGTCGCCGGCGCCCGTGATCAGAATGACACGATTCTTTAGCTCGTCCGGCTCTGCCCTGTGGGCCTTCGCGGTAGCGGATAGCATCTGTTAGTGATCCCATTTCAGCAGGGAAAGGAGGTCCATGGTTGTGTCCGTGACATAGTCAGCACCCCATGCTCCCGGATCCTGTCCCGGCTCTACGTAGCCGTAGCGCACCGCGATAGTCGTGGCACCCGCAGACCTGCCCGACTCGATGTCTCGCCGCGCGTCCCCCACATAAAGCGATCGGGCGGGATTGGCGCCCAGGCGGTCCAGGGCAAAGAGCACGGGTCGCGGGTGCGGTTTTCGTTCCGGAAGAGTGTCGCCGCTGACCGTGCACGCTGACCGGAGGTGAAGCCCCATGGCGGTCATCAACGGGTCAGTTAGGTGCGCAGGCTTGTTCGTCACTACGCCCCAGGGAACCGCCCCGGCCTCAAGGCGATCAAGAAGCGTGCCGAGATCAGGGAACAACCGTGTTTCGACAGCGAGCCTTGCAGCATAGAGGTCCAGATAGCGGCGATGCAGATCCCCGTTAACGGCGGGGTCAAAGCCCGGGAATGCGAGGCGAAGGAGCCCCACGGCACCGTTGGAGACAGAGCTTCGGGCGTGCTCGTAAGCGACAGGCTTCCGGCCTTCCTCGGCGCAGATCGCGTTAAGGGCACCGATCATGTCCGGCGCGGTGTCCAGCAAGGTGCCGTCGAGATCGAAGAGGACTGCATCCGGGGGGGAGTGCGCTGTCCAGCGGGTCATACAGCTGTGCCCAGTCTGAAGTGAGCAAAGTAGTTCACCGCCGCTCCAGCGGTGAACGCGAAAACGCGACTTGCCGGGTTGTACGAGCCGCCTCGTAACGCGGCGAGCTGCAGGCCGCACTGGCGTCCCCAGGCATCAAGCTCCGAAGGTCTGATCAGCTGGGAGTAGCGGTGGGTCCCGCGGGGTACCAGGCGAGTCAGGTACTCAGCACCGACTATAGCCAGGGCAAATGCCTGCGGCGTCCGGTTAATCGTCGAGAACAGGACGCTGCCGCCCGGCTTCACCAGCTGCGCGCAGGCTGTGACGAGCTGACCGGGATCCGGGACATGCTCCAGCAACTCCATGCAGGTTACAAGGTCGTAGGCCGCTGGCGACTGGAGTACCAGCTCCTCCGCCGTTGATTCGCGATACTCAATGCTGAGGGAGGGAGACTCGAGCAGGTGCAGCCGCGCAATCGCCAGTGACTCTGCCGACATATCCAGGCCCGTAACGTGGGCCCCCTGGCGCGCCATACCCTCGGAGAGTAAACCGCCCCCGCAACCCACATCGAGTACCCGCTTGCCGGCAAGGCCTGCAACTTCCTCGATCCAGGCAAGGCGGACCGGGTTCAGATCGTGCAGTGTCCTGAACTCGCCATCCGGGTCCCACCAGCGACTGGCCAGCCGGCTGAAGTGCGCGATCTCGGCTGCGTTGCTGTTTGGTTCCCTAGCCACGACGTGTCCGCAGCTTGTCTGCCCACGCTGAGGCTCGCGCCAGGATTGCTTCACTATCCGCGACCAGAGGTCTGCCGTCTTCAAGCAGGTGCTGGCCCGCGATCCACACGTCAGTGACCTGGTCCCGGGAGGTCGTGTAGACCAACTGGGAGATGGCTGAAAAAACCGGCTGGCTGGCAGGGCGGGAGAGGTCTACGCAGATCAGGTCAGCCTCCTTCCCCGGCTCCAGTGAACCCACCCGGTCGCCCAGACCCAACGCCCTGGCTCCATTCAGAGTGGCCATGCGCAGCACTTCGGAGGCCTTCACAACGTCCGCCCGTTGCGCAACGCCCTTGGCCAGCAAGGCCGCTGTGCGCATCTCGCCAAACATGTCCAGATCGTTGTTGCTGGCGGCACCATCGGTGCCCAGGGCAACGTTGACCCCGGAAGCAAGGAGCTTCGACAGTGGGCACAGACCGCTCGCGAGCTTCAGATTCGACTCCGGGCAGTGCACTACGCTGACGCCGCGGGCAGCCAGCGTGTCGATCTCCTCTGCCTCCAGTTGCGTCATGTGCACAGCTGCCAGAAGCGGGGTAAGCATGCCGAGTGCATCAAGCCGTTCTAGCGGCCGGCACTGGAACTCCAGTTCACTGTTGGTAATCTCGCCAGCCGTTTCGTGTACATGCATCTGAACCGGCACATCAAGTTCATCCGCCAGCACGCGAATCTTCTCAAAGGTGCCATCGGCCACGGTATAGGGGGCATGGGGCGCAAACATCATCGATACACGGGGATGGCCCCTGAACTGATCAAGCACTGCCAGGCCTTTGCTCAGGTACTCATCTGCGGATGCAGCCCACACCGTCGGGTGCTCAAGCACAATCATGCCGACTGAGGCGCGCATGCCGCTATCCGCGACGACCCGGGCAACGGTGTCCGGGAAGAAGTACATGTCGCCGCAGGTAGTGGTTCCTCCCTGAAGCATCTCCAGAAGCGCCAGCTCGATTCCGTCGCGAACGAAGTCAGCAGTGACCCAGCGAGCTTCGGCGGGCCAGATGTGCTGATTCAGCCAGGTGTCCAGGGGAAGGTCATCTGCCATGCCCCGGAAGAGGGTCATCGCCGCGTGTGTATGGGCGTTCACGAGGCCTGGCAGCAACACATGGTTTGGCCGGTGGATATGCACGGCGGCGGGGTAGGTGGCCAGTGCGTCGGCCTTGGGCAGGATAGCCAGAATCCGTCCATTACGGACCACGACGGCATGGTCCTCCAGTACGAGCCCGAAGGGTTCGATGGGGACAGTCCAGCGGGCGCTAATGATGGAGTCGGCAGGGTGCATTTAGGGCTTCCGGCATGGCGATAATGCCTGATCTCGGTTCGCCCCGCTGGTCCGGTTGCGGGCTGAACCGTGCTAATATAAACGCCTGAATTCAGAACCATTCTGACGACCCGGTAATTAACACTCCCGCGCCTGTTACAGCCGATGGCCGCGCTGAAGTCTCCAGTGCGGACCTTGCCTGTTAGGGGTGCGCATTTATGTGGATACTTCGAGATCGATGGCTGAAGTCGCCAAGGAAATTCTCCCGGTAAACCTCGAAGACGAGATGCGTCAGTCCTATCTGGACTACGCCATGAGCGTCATTGTCGGTCGGGCTCTGCCAGATGTCCGGGATGGGCTTAAGCCCGTCCATCGCCGGGTCCTGCACGCCATGCGCGAGCTGGGGAACGACCACACCAAGGCCTACAAGAAGTCGGCCCGCGTGGTCGGTGACGTCATTGGTAAGTATCATCCCCACGGGGACACGGCGGTATACGACGCGATCGTCCGCATGGCGCAGCCCTTCTCGCTGCGGTACCTGCTGGTTGACGGGCAGGGCAATTTCGGCTCCGTAGATGGCGATGCGCCAGCCGCCATGCGGTATACCGAAGTCCGGATGACGCGCATTGCCAGTGAGTTGCTGGCAGACCTGGACAAGGACACGGTCGACTTCGTGCCCAACTATGACGGCTCTGAAACCGAGCCCTCAGTCATGCCTGCCAGGATTCCGAACCTGCTGATAAACGGTTCTTCAGGTATCGCCGTCGGCATGGCCACCAATATTCCGCCGCACAACCTTGGCGAGACCATTACAGCGACGCTTGCGCTGATCGATGACCCGGAGATCACCGTTGCTGAGCTGATGGCGATCATGCCCGGTCCGGATTTTCCGACCTCAGGGATCATCAACGGGTCTCAGGGGATCTATGCGGCTTACACAACGGGTCGCGGGCGGGTTCATATCCGGGCGCGCACCCACGTTGAGGCGATTGACTCCCGGGGCCGGGAAGCACTCATCATTACTGAGCTTCCGTACCAGGTAAACAAGGCACGGCTTATCGAGAAGATCGCAGAGCTGGTCCGTGAGAAGAAGCTGGAAGGTATCAGCGAACTCCGGGATGAGTCCGACAAGGACGGCATGCGCGTCGTCATCGAGTTGCGGCGGGGGGAGTCCAGCGACGTAGTTCTGAACAATCTCTATAAGCAGACGCCTCTGGAGACCGTTTTTGGCATCAACATGGTTGCCCTGCGAGACGGTCAGCCCAGGTTGTTCGATCTCAAGGGCCTCCTTGAGTGTTTTGTTCGTCACCGTCGGGAAGTGGTTACCCGGCGCACCATATTCGACCTCCGCAAGACCCGCGATCGGGCCCACATCCTGGAGGGGCAGGCGGTCGCGCTGGCGAATATTGACGAGGTGATTGCTGTCATCAAGGCATCCCCGACCCCGCCAGAAGCTCGCGAGGCGCTGACCGGGCGGTACTGGTCCCCGGGTGCGGTCACGGAAATGCTGGCCCGCGCTGGCAATGTCTCGACTCGACCGGAAGATGCAGCAGCGGACTTCGGTCCGGGACCAAAGGGCTACAAGCTCTCCGTCGTCCAGGCCCAGGCCATCCTCGATCTGCGCCTGCAGCGGCTTACTGGCCTTGAGCAGGACAAGATTATTGCCGAGTACCAGGAGTTGCTGGGGAGGATCCGCGAGCTTTGCGAAATTTTGGCTGATCCGGACCGGCTCATTGCCGTTATCCGGGCTGAGTTGACCGAGATCCGGGCCAACTACGGAGACGCGCGGCGCACGGAGATCGTCCAGGTTCACTCCAGCCTTGAGATGGAAGATCTGATTCCCGAAGAAGACGTCGTCGTGACCTTGTCGCACGGCGGCTATGCCAAGGCCCAGAGCGTCAGCGACTACCAGGTCCAGCGCCGGGGCGGGAAGGGGCGCGCCGCAGCGAAGGTCAAGGATGAGGACTTCATCGACAAGCTGTTTGTGGCCAATACCCACGACACCCTGCTGTGCTTCACGAGCACGGGCAAGGTCTACTGGCTGAAAGTCTACGAAGTGCCGCGGGCGGGCCCCGGAGCTCGCGGCCGCCCAATGGTTAATCTTCTTCCCCTGGAGCCGGAGGAGCGGATCAATGCGGTGCTTCCGGTCAGGCAGTTCACCGACCACAACTTCATATTCATGGCGACGAGCGACGGCACGGTCAAGAAGACGTCGCTGGATTCCTTCTCGCGGCCGCGCACCGCTGGCATCCGTGCCATTGAGCTTCATGAAGGAGACCGCCTTGTCGATGTCGCGATCACTGACGGGGAGTGCGACATCATGCTGTGCGCCAGCTCCGGTAAGGCCATACGCTTTCAGGAATCCGACGTGCGGCCCATGGGTAGGACTGCCGCCGGGGTTCGGGGCATCCGGGTAGCCGAGGGTCATGAGGTGATTGCCCTGCTCATTATCGGCGAGGGTGAAGTCCTCACAGCCACCGAGAAGGGCTACGGTAAACGGACTGCAGTCAGTGACTTCCCGGTTCAGTGCCGGGGCGGCCAGGGCGTGATTGCAATTCAGACGTCGGACAGAAACGGCCGCATGGTGGGTGCGATCCAGGTGCGTGATGAGGATGAGATCGTGCTCATCAGTTCAGGTGGCACGCTGGTAAGGACTCCGGTCTCTGAAGTATCCCAGCAGGGTCGTAATACGCAGGGCGTCCGCCTCATTCGGATTGACGATGAGGACCGTCTCGTAGGCCTTGACCGGATCCTCCCCGAGAGCGACGACGCCGGCGAGGGTGCAGAACCGGTTTCCTGATTCGGGATGGCGGTGGCCATCCTTTACCTTTAGACAGACCGAGAGATTCAGATGGCAAGGGTTATCAATTTCAGTGCCGGTCCCGCCGTACTTCCGCTTGATGTGCTCCAGCAGGCGCAGTCGGAGCTAGTCGACTGGCAGGGCCTGGGTATGTCGGTCATGGAGATCAGTCATCGCAGCAAGGCCTTCATCAAGGCTGCAGAGCAGGCTGAAGCAGATCTGCGCGAACTCATGCAGATCCCCGACGACTACTCGGTGCTGTTCCTGCAGGGTGGTGCCACCACCCACTTCGCCCTCATTCCAATGAACCTGTCGTCCCCGGACCAGGCCAGCGACTACCTGGTCACGGGTAGCTGGTCCAAGAAGGCCAGCAAGGAGGCGGGTGTTATCCGTAAGGTCAGCGTCGTTGCCGATGGCGCTTCATCCAACTACATGGATGTTCCTGAGCGAAAGAACTGGAAGCTGAATTCCGAGGCTGCCTACTTCCACTATTGTGCCAACGAGACGATCAGCGGGCTCGAGATGCATGCGCCACCGGATGTGGGCGCGGTACCGCTCGTTGCCGACATGTCTTCTACGATTCTTTCCCGTCCCGTAGACGTCCGGAAGTTCGGCATGATTTATGCGGGAGCGCAGAAGAATATCGGGCCGTCCGGGATCGTCATACTCATTGTCCGCAAGGATCTTCTCGAGCGTTCGCCCGCGGGGCTGCCACCGATCCTGAAGTACTCGGCGCACGCGGCCGAGGGTTCAATGCTGAATACCCCGCCAACTTTTGCCTGGTATTTCGCCGGACTGGTGTTTGCCTGGTTAAAGCGCCAGGGCGGCTTGGCCAGAATGGCTGAGTTGAACCAGCGGAAGGCCGAGCGTCTGTATCGTGCTATCGATGAATCAGGCTACTACAAGAATCCGGTAGCCAAGCCCTACCGGTCCTGGATGAACGTGCCCTTTACCCTTCCCGGGGGGGGGCTGGATGCCGAGTTCCTGAAGCAGGCTGAACGTGCCGGGCTTACCAACCTCAAGGGTCATCGGTCGGTGGGTGGCATGCGAGCGAGTATCTATAACGCCATGACGGAAGACGGGGTTATCGCCCTTGTGGACTTCATGGCGGACTTTGCCAAGAGGCACGGCTAAGCGCTACTCAAGACCACAGTACGCTTTAAATGACATTGACAAGAGGTTGCCCCCCTTGAGCGTAAAGACCGACTACAAGATTCTTGCCCTGAACAGCATCTCGATCGAAGGACTGCAGCGCCTGCCCCGCGAGCGCTACCAGGTCTCGGCAGCTGTGCCGCAGCCGGATGCCATCCTGGTCCGGTCGGCGAAGATGCACGACATGGTGCTGTCAGATTCGCTCCTCGCAGTTGCCCGGGCAGGTGCAGGTGTGAATAACGTACCCGTTGCTGCCCTGTCGGAAAAGGGGATCCCGGTCTTCAATGCACCAGGCGCTAATGCCAATGCGGTAAAGGAACTCGTTCTCGCAGGCATGCTGCTTAGTGCCCGTAACCTCTGCCAGGCGTGGAACTTCGTCGAGCACCTCAAGGAAGAGGGGGCGGCACTGGACAAGGCAGTTGAGGCGGGGAAGAAGCAGTTCGTCGGCTTCGAGCTTCCTGGCAGGACGCTGGGCGTTATTGGGCTCGGTGCCATCGGAGTTCAGGTGGCTAACGCGGCGCTGGCACTCGGCATGCGGGTTGTGGGCTTTGATCCCCTGATTACGGTGGAGCGGGCCTGGCAGATGTCGTCGGCGGTGGAGCAGGCGCGAAACCTTGATGAACTGTTCAGTCGCTCGGATTTTTTGACAGTTCACGTGCCGCTGCTCGATGCCACCCGGGGCATGGTGAATGAAGCACGGATCCGGCTGATGCCCAACAAGGCTGTCGTGCTTAATTTTGCCCGCAGCGAGATCGTTGACGAGGCAGCTGTGGTCGCTGCACTTGGCGCTGGCAAGCTCATGGCCTACGTTTGTGATTTTCCGAGTCGGGCGTTGATGGGTGCTCCCGGGGTCATAATGCTCCCGCATCTCGGTGCTTCCACGCACGAGGCCGAAGCCAACTGTGCAGTGATGGTCGTCGACAACCTGCGTGCCTATCTGGAGGACGGTACCATTCGTTACTCGGTGAATTTCCCGGATGCTGAGGTAGTGCGCACCAGTGCTCATCGCATCACGATGGCCAATTCCAATGTGCCCAATATGGTGGGACAGATATCCACGTGTCTGGGCGACGCCGGGCTCAATATCGCCGACCTCCTGAACAAGTCGCGCGGTGAGCTTGCCTACACGATCATCGATCTTGACGGCGCCATCACTGAGGCAACGCTCGCCCGGGTCCGGTCGATACCCGGCGTGCTGAGCGTCCGCGACCTCGGTAGCCGGCCTGTGGCCAGGGCCTGAGAAAACCACACCGATGAAAAAGCGTACGAAGACCATCGTGCGAGGCCCTCGTAAGGCCGTCGGTGGCCTGGCTGCCCTTCGCCAGCAGATCGATGGCGTCGACGAGCGCATACAGGCACTGATCGCTGAGCGTGCTGGGCTTGCCCAGCAGGTTGCGCTGGTCAAGGGCGGCACGGGTTCTGCAGTGGACTTTTACCGCCCGGAGCGGGAGGTTGCGGTGCTTCGAGCCGTGGTGGCCCGCAATAAAGGGCCGCTGACGGACGAGGAGATGGTCAGGCTCTTCCGGGAGATCATGTCCGCCTGCCTTGCCCAGGAGGAACCGATGAAGGTGGGCTACCTCGGCCCGGAAGGTACCTTCAGCCAGTCTGCTGTGTACAAGCACTTCGGTCATTCCGTGCGGGCGCTGCCCCTGGGCATGATCGACGAGGTGTTCCACGAGGTTGAATGCGGCGCAGCCGATTTTGGCGTCGTGCCCATCGAGAATTCGACAGAAGGTACGGTGAACCACACGCTGGATATGTTTCTGACGTCGCCCCTCCGGATCTGTGGCGAGGTTGAGATGCGCATTCGCCACCACTTGCTGGGCAAGTTGTCTGGTCTCGAGGAGGTGCTGCGGGTAAGCGCTCATCCGCAGGCCCTGGCGCAGTGCCGGGGTTGGCTCAAGGAGTACCTGCCTCACGCTGAATTGCATCCTGCCAGCAGTAATGCAGAGGGCGCCCGTCGGGCTCGTGATGAGGCTGGTACCGCGGCGATTGCCGGCGATGCTGCTGCCGAGGTCTATGGCCTCAGCAAGCTGGTCACTGATATAGAAGACCGCCCGGATAACACGACGCGCTTTCTGGTCATCGGCCGCAAAATGCTGCAGGCTAGTGGCAAGGACAAAACCAGCCTCCTGTTGTCCACCAAGGACACTGGTGATGCCGGCGCTCTGCAGAAACTCCTGGCTCCCCTTGCCGAGCACGAGATCAACATGAGCCGGATCGAATCCCGCCCCTCCCGGCGCCGGAAGTGGCACTACGTCTTCTTCATCGATATCGATGGCCATGCGGAGGAGCCCGGAGTGGCGCCGGCGCTTGCCAAGCTCAAGAAACGGGCTCAGCTGTTTCGCGTGCTGGGTTCTTACCCGAAGGCCGTTCTCTGACTGTCTTCTCTCAGTCCATGCGGGGACCGGTGGATTTCTCCAGACTTGCTGCCGCCGGAGTGCGAGGTCTGCAGCCCTACGTGCCCGGCAAGCCCATTGCGGAGCTGGAGCGCGAGTTCGGCGTCAGTGACGTACTGAAGCTGGCGTCCAACGAGAATCCCCTGGGGCCACCGAAAGAGAGTCTCGAAGCTATTCGTGTCGCCCTTCGTGGGGTGGCTCTATACCCCGACGGGGCGTGCTATGAGATCAAACGGGCGTTGGCAGCCAGGCTGGCCATGCCCCCAGAGTGCATCACCCTGGGCAATGGTTCCAACGAGGTTCTGTCGGTCATAGCGGAGACGTTTCTCGGTCCCGGGGACGAGGCGGTCTACTCGGAATTCGGTTTTGTCGTCTATGCCCTTGCGGTCCAGGCCACGGGGGCCATACCACGTGTCGCACCCGCCAACGGCGAGCAGGATAGCCAGCCCCTTGGCCATTGTCTGGAAGCGTTCAGTGCGCTGACTAATGCGCGAACCAGGCTGGTGTTCATAGCCAATCCCAATAACCCTACCGGGACCTGGCTTGAACCCGCAGTTCTTCGGGGCTTCATCGGTAGTCTCCCGGACCATGTGCTGGTCGTGGTCGATGAGGCGTACCGGGAGTACATGCACCCAGATAGCTGCCCGGACACGCTGGACTGGCTAGCCGAGTTTCCTAA
>SHZI01000060.1 GCA_009692345.1 Gammaproteobacteria bacterium
GGTGCCGGGCTGCGGCCCACAGTGGGCGCCAGGATTCTGGCGACATGAGCCGCGACATCGAGGCCGACGGAGTCAGCCAGCTCCACCGGACCCATCGGCATGCCGAACTCCGTCGCGGCCTGGTCGATCTCGGCCAGGGGTACGCCCTCACGGACCATCTCCATGGCTTCTGCCATGTAGGGCGCAAGAATACGGTTGACCAGAAAGCCAGGATGACTCCGGCATGGAACGGGTAGTTTGCCGATCTGGCGTGCAAACCCCGTTCCAGCCGCCAGCGCCTCTGCCGAACTGGTCGTCGCTGCGATGATCTCCACCAGGGGAAGCTGGGCCACGGGATTGAAGAAGTGCAGGCCGATCAGCCTGCCGGGTTCCTGCAGACAGCCACTCAGCTGCTCCAGGGCGATGCTGGACGTATTGGTTGCCAGCACCACACCGGGCCGCAGGGTTCGCTCCAGGCGCCTATAGACCTCGGTCTTGACCGCCAGATCCTCGAATACAGCTTCGATGACCAGGTCTGCTGTCGCAACCCCGGCGCCGGTAGGGTCCGGACGCAGGCGGGCCAGCGCGACGTCGATGGCCTCGGGCTGCTTGAGCTTGCGGGTGAACAGCTTGCGGGCCCGGGTAAGCGCGGGCTCAATGAATCTGAGTTCCCGGTCTTCAAGAGTGACCTCGAGTCCCCGCAGTGCGCACCAGGCAGCAATATCGCCACCCATCACACCGGCCCCAACGACGTGGACTCGGTTGATACCCGTCTTCCCCGTACCTAGTTTCTTGAGCCTTTCCTGGAGGAAGAACACCCGCACCAGATTGCGGGACGCAGGCGTCATTACCAGGCGCCCGAAGGAGCGCGCCTCGGCCTCGTAGGACGCCGGCGAAGGGGCGGCACCGTACTCTTCCCACAAATCGATAATCGCGCCCGGGGCCGGATAGTGTTCCGGGCGTGCCTTCGCACTGGCCTTCTGGCGCAGGGTGCGCGCCAGCATCGGCCTGACTGGCCCCAGAGCGAGGAGGCGGTCGAGCAGCGGCAGAGGCCGGCGCGGAGGCCGCAGACTGAGCTGCCTGGTCGCCGCACCGCGCCAGTCGCCGTCCGTCACCAGTGCATCGACGAGGCCAGAGGACCGTGCCTCGCCAGGCCTTACAGAGCGGCCGGTCAGCATCAGGTCCATGGCCTTGCGGACCCCGATGAGGCTCGGCAAGCGTACCGTCCCGCCGAAGCCCGGATGGACGCCGAGCAGTACCTCCGGGAGGCCGAAAACCGGCTCCGAGCCCGCTATGGCGATGCGATAGGAGCACGCCAGGGCCAGTTCCAGGCCACCACCCAAAGCAAAACCGTCGAGTACCGCAACTGAGGGGTACGGAAGCTGTTCCAGAAGGGCAAAAACCATCTGGCCCTGACTGGTCAGTGCGAAGGCCCGTTCGGCGGAATTCAGCCCCGGGAACTCCTTGATGTCTGCTCCCGCGATAAAGCCGGACTGCTTGCCAGAAAAGATCACCAGGCCATTGAGGCGTCGGCTGGCGAGGTCCACCAGCACGGTGTGCAACTCTGTCATGGCGTCGACCGAGAGGGTGTTGGCCCCGGCATCCTCGCGATCGAAGCACAGCCAGCCAACCTGATTGGCATCGCAGGTCAGTTTCCAGTGCCGGATATTTGCCGTTGCAGACGAGGGCCCGGCGCTAGTCATGGCATTACCTCAATTCAAAATCGCAGATGAGCGGCAGGTGATCCGAATGCAGGATCCTGGGCGCCTCAAACGAGGTGACCTCGATTCCGGCCCCGTAAAGGATGAAGTCCAGTTCCATACGCGGCGACTTGCTGGGATAGGAAGGAAGCCCCGCCACGTTGGCGCTGCGCAGGCCTGCGGCCTTCATGAACAGAAACATTTCGGTCTCACCCCAGAACGTGTTGAAGTCACCGGCCACGATGACGGGCTTCTGGATCTTCGCAATCAGGTCATAGAGATGGCGAAGCTGGAACTGGCGGTGCCGGTACTTGAGGGACAGGTGAACGAGGAAAATAACCACGCCATCCAGCTCGAGTTCGATAATCAGCCGTTTGATCCCGGTATCAAAGTAGTGAAACCGCTCCCCGAGTATGTGCGGGGCGGCCAGGAAGGCGTTGGCCTGCTTACGCAGTATCGGCAGCATCTGGTTCAGTGATTCTTCGCCGTACTTGCACTCGTAGCTGGAGTAGTGGCCAAGGGCGTTAGCAATAGCCTCAGCCTGGTTCACGCCGCCACTGCGAACCGATCCCACATCCACCTCAAGCAGTCCAACCACATCCGGGCGGCAGGATTTGACGAAATCTATGATGTTGTCGAGGTTTCCGGGACTGCCAAACAGGTAGCCTGCTCCCGGAACGGGTATCTGCGGCGGCATTCCGGCGCCAACGGCGTAGCGAATGTTGTACAGGAGGAGTCGCATGCGTATGGCAGTGTAATGCCCGACTGCGAGGGTTGGAACTCCGTGATAGTTTTGGCCGGGTGAGGAGGAGGGCAGCGCGATGTCAGATGCAGGTCCGATCCGGGTCTTTGTCAGCCATCTGTTTGAGAAGCACCCGGATTATCTCCGGGTTTTTGAGTGCCTGGAGAGTCGGGAGAGGTTTCTCTACCTGAATGTCAGCAACCCTGAGCAGTTACCGGGGGGTGGCAAGGAAGACCTCAAGGACGAGCTGCGCGCTCAGATCAAGGCCTCCGAGGTGATGGTGCTGCCGGTTTCCATCTACGCTATGAACCGGGATCTCGTAACCTTCCAGATGGACTGCGCCGGAGCCTTCAACAAGCCCATCGTTGGCATCAAGTCCTTCGGTGCAACAGTAGTCCTGGAAAAACTGGTACTGGAAAGGGCTGCGGACATCGTGGACTGGGATGCCCGGACTCTCGTGGACGCCATTCGTCAGCATGCGCGCCACGAGAACACGGCGCGCTGGGATATCGTGGAGTTCAAGCTGGACTAGCGGCAAATGGACGGGCCGCACGCTCATTCCCGGTTCTGGCGCTTGTTCTGCTCCGGTGCGCTCACGTAATATCTTTCTTCCGCCGACTAGCCCGGCGTCATCGTTACTGGCCGGAGCATTGAACCCCGGTCACATCCTGAAGAATGACCATTAACACGGACGCGTTGATCATTGGTGCAGGGCCCTGCGGGCTTTTCCAGGTGTTCGAGCTGGGGCTGCTGGGCGTCAAGGCCGATGTCGTGGATTCCCTTCCCGGCGCAGGAGGGCAGTGCACCTGGCTCTACCCGGACAAGCCTATCTACGACATTCCGGCAGTCCCTATCTGCACGGGGGCCGAGCTGGTCGCCAATCTCATGACCCAGATCGAGCCCTTCGGCCCGACATTCCATCTCGGTGAGGAGGTGGTTGGGTTGCAGGTCGTCGAGGGCGGATTCCAGGTCCGCACGGCCCCCGGCAAGGAGTTTCTGGCCAAGACGGTGTTCATCGCGGGCGGGGTGGGCTCTTTCCAGCCGCGCAAGCTGCACCTGGAGGGAGCCCACGCGCTTGAAGATCGCTATGTTCATTACCGGGTCCAGGAGCCGAAAATCTTCAAGGGCCAGCGTCTGGCGATTCTCGGTGGAGGAGACTCTGCGCTGGACTGGGCACTGGCGCTGGGTCCGGACGCGGCCGCTGTCACCCTGATCCACAGGCGGGATGACTACCGGGCTGCGCCGGCCTCTGTGGCTCAGCTGAAGGCGCGAGCTGCCAGTGGTGCCGTCGAAATCATTGAATCCGCAAGCGCGACGGCCCTCCGGCGCGATGGCGAGCGCCTCACCGGCATTGAAGTGAGCCTGAAAGACGGGACGCACAGATCTGTCGATGCTGACCATATCCTGGTCTTCTTCGGGCTTTCGCCAAAACTGGGACCGATCGCAGAGTGGGGCCTGACGCTGAATAAGAAGGTGATTGCCGTGGATACGGAGGCCTTTCAGACCAATGTTCCCGGCATATTTGCTATTGGCGACATCTGCGATTACCCAGGAAAGAAGAAGCTGATTCTGAGTGGTTTTCACGAGGCGGCGCTGGCGGCCTTCGCTGCCAAAGCGCTGATAGAACCCGGCAAGAAGGTGCATCTGCAGTACACCACCACGAGCCCGCTGATGCACAAACGGCTCGGCGTCGCTGATTGAGCACCCGATGACGGAGAGCCGGAATCCCGTTGTAATCGCGCATCGGGGAGCAAGCGGCTACCTTCCGGAACATACGCTGCCAGGCAAGGCTCTGGCCCACGGCATGGGTGCTGATTTCCTGGAGCAGGACGTTGTAGCGTCCAGCGACGGACAGCTCGTGGTTTTCCACGACCTCCATCTGGATCAACTCACAGACGTCGCCCGCCAGTTTCCTGGCCGGGGCCGGCCGGACGGCCGGTACTATTGCATCGATTTCAGCCTGAAAGAGCTTCGGACTCTGACGGTAACCGAAAGACAGCGCAAGGATGGTTCCGGGCCCCGCTTCCCGGCGCGTTTCCCCGCGAAGACTGGTTCGTTCCGCATTCACACGCTGGAAGAGGAGTTGGATCTCATCCAGGGGCTCAATCGCTCGACAGGCAGGCGGGCCGGCGTTTACGCCGAGATAAAGGCTCCCGGATGGCACACCAGGCACCAGTTCGGGCTGGGCGACAGGCTGCTGGAAACGCTGCAGGCCTTTGGCTACCGAACGACAGCTGACGGCTTCTTCGTTCAGTGCTTCTGCGCCGAAGAACTTCGCCGGGTGCGCGCCAGATTTGGCGGAGACGTGCCGCTGATCCAGTTGCTGGATGAGACTGCCGACGTTAGTCGCGAAGCGCTTGCTGCCGTCACCGGGTATGCCCAGGGTATTGGCCCGCCCATCAGCCTTGCCTGGCCCGACCGGGGTCTGGTCTCACGGGCCCGAGAGTCGGAACTGCTGATACACCCGTACACGTTTCGGGCCGATGAACTGCCGGCCGGCTTTGGTACGTTTACGGAACTGCTCGCCTCATTCATTGATGTGCTTGAGGTCGATGGTCTGTTCACGGACTTTCCGGATCTGGTCATTGCCCACATCCGCAAGCGGGGCTAGTCGGGCCAGCGCTGGGGGACCAGTTCAATGCGGTCCGTGTCGTAGCCGGAGTTCCGGAGGGAGTCCAGCAACTGGCGGTACTCGGCGACCGGCATGGTTGGCGTGCGGGACATGATCCAGACGTACTTCCGGTCCGGGACGCCAATCACGGTGCGCTGATACTCGGGATCAAGATAAAGAATCAGGTAGTCAGCCTCGGGCACATACCAGCCAAACTTCATCTTCCATTCGGAGTTGACCGGTGGATTGGCCACGCGGGCTTGCGGGGTGAACACCTGTTCGGGACCGTCAAAGCTGTCCCTGCGGAAGGTGTAGGTAGTGGCTATGGTTCCATCCGGCTGCAGGGTGTAGGTCTCTATGCCGTTGTGGGCGCCTTTCTCCGAAAACATCGGTAACAGTGGAACGTGTATGGGTATTGACGCAATGACGTACCAGGGCCCCATAAAGCGCGGCAGATCCACCGTCCCGGTCATGCCTCGCAACGGGGGCAGCCCATTCGTAGCGCAGGCAGATAGCAGGAGGCACAGGCTCGCAATTCTGAGAGTTGTAGTCGCCATGGCTTGTATCCTCTAGATGCGTATAATGTATATTATGTTAAATATGATATCCAGGGGAAAACGGGGCCCCAAGGCTGAGCCTCTTCCACCCGGCTGAGCCCGTCTTCCTTGCGCCGGGCGGCCCGAAAGCCCCGTGTATACTTCTGCGCCACTTGGGGCCGGGGCCCACTGGGTATCGATGACAGCTGCTGCTCGCCAGGCTCGGGTGGTTCGAATCGCGATGGTCGGCGCCCACTTGGCCTGTCTGGCCGCCCTCGAAACCGGGGTTAGCGCGATCGCCCTGAAAGTTGCTGGTATCGCCTACCTGTTGCGGGCTTTTGGCGTTACCGCCGGCTATCACCGCCTGCTTGCCCACGCCGCCTTCAAGGCTGGGCGCCCCACCCAGTTTGTCCTGTCGCTGTTGGGAGCTCTTGCCACCCAGGGTGGGCCCCTCTGGTGGGTCTCCCATCACCGCAACCATCACCGCTACACGGACAGCAGACAGGACCTGCATTCGCCCCGGCAGCGGGGTTTCTGGTACTCCCACATTGGCTGGATGTGGGACCAGGCCAGCTTCGAGACCGCGGCAACCAACGTGAAAGAACTGTACCGGTTGCCTGAGATCAAGGCCTTGCAGCGCTATTACCCACTGCTGATCCTGGCCCAGGCTCTGGGCTTCTATGGGCTCGGCGCGCTGCTCGCTTACCACTTCCCGGACAGTGGGACGAGCGGTGCTCAAATGCTGGTCTGGGGCTTCATTATCAGCACCGTCTGCCTCTGGCACGCGACGTTCATGGTCAACTCTGTATGCCATGTGTGGGGAAAGCGGTCCTATACAACCGACGATGCCAGCACCAACAATCCGCTGGTCGCATTTCTCACCCTCGGTGAAGGCTGGCACAACAATCACCACAAGTTTGCGTACTCGGCGCGGCATGGCCTTGAGTGGTGGCAGATCGACCTGACCTACCTGGGCCTGCGCTGCCTGGAGACTGTGGGCCTGGTTGCTGACCTCCGACTGCCTCGGAAGGTCGCCGCTACCTGACGACGCGATCAATGACAATCGCTACCGGGCCGCCAGGCGCAGTCGCCCGTTGCCAACTGGCCTCACCGTAAACATCACCGGGCTTGGCAATCGGATCACCGCCGTTGGCTATCCGTGCCACCAGGGTCGCGGTCCCCACACTCGCCAGAGTTCGGCCCGGCAGCATGATGTCTGCATCGCTAATCTGCACCGTGACAGGCAGCTCCTGCGCCAGCCGGCGGATAACCGCCAGTGGCGGGCCGGGATTCTGTGCATCCCTGACAAACACAAACACCGGTGCGGAAGGCGACACCTGAGCGCGGAGCGCATCGCTCACCGACACCATCACACTAATTCCTGACCCGCTACCGACTACGGGCGTTGACTGGGCCGGAGCCTGCGGCACGAGAGAAGCAGCGGCCGGGCCGTCGAGTTCCGCCAACTGTGCTGCAATAATCTCCCGAACCCGCTCCGGCGGCGATAACTCAAGAAGCGTCGTCCAGCGTTCCCGCGCCACCGCAGGCTGGCCACGCGCCAGGCTCAGGAGACCGCCGTACCACAGGCCCTTTGGATTGCGTGGTTCTGCCTTCAGCACCGCCTCGATGTCGTCGCCCACCGGGCCGGTCAGGGACCCTGGGTCAAGAACAATCCGCGCCTCCGCCACCCCAAGGCGAGCGTCCACGTTGCGCCCCTCAGAGATAGCCAGCGCGCGCTGATAGGCAGTGACCGCCTCCGCAGGCCGATTCAGACTGAGGTAGGAGCTGCCGAGCAGTATCCACCCCTCCTCGTCTGTGGGCGCGTCCTGGAGCCGGCGCTCGAGGGAAGCGACCGCCTCCTCCATGGACCGGGCCTCCGCCGAAACGGCCGACGGGGCTGGCACGCCTGTGGCGGGCTCCCGCCAGTCGTGCTCGCTGACGAGCAGATAGATCAGTACTGCCGCGGCCGGAATGACGAGCGCCGTCAGCGTCGCGGCCAGCGGGTGAGTCGCGGTCCCGGAACGAAGCAAGGGCCAGACCACCAGCCCAACGCTTAAGGCCGTAAAAAGGACCGCAATGGCGGCGAAAAGTGTCAACGTGGTTCCCCCGGGGCCGCCGCTGGCGGACCCTCATCGTCGTCGGCGGGCACAGGCAGGCCCCTGCGCCGCTGGATGATCCGGCCAAGGCCAAGGCCCCCCATCAGCAAGAGCAGTCCCGGAGCCAGCCACAGGGCCGCTGTGGAGGCTTTGAAGCGGGGCTTGTAGAGCACGAAGTCGCCATAACGGTCCAGCAGGAAGGTCGTGACGTCCGTTTCGGAATGTCCCTCCTCCAGCATCTGGCGAATCTCGCGGCGCAGATCCGCTGCCAGCGGGGCGTTGGAATCTGCGATCGTCTGATTCTGGCAAACGAGGCAGCGGACCTCGTGGGTCAGCCGGACGTAGATCTCCTGCTGAGCCGGATCAGCCAGCCTGGCATCGGTATCCATCGCCCATCCGGACGCGGGACCCAGTGCAATGACCAGCCCGACGATCAGGCCGCAGCGAAAATCAGTCATGGGCCGGTCCCGGCTGTGGCGATGCGCGGCAGAAATTCCTTCTTCCAGACCTCGAGAGTCATGGGCGCGATGTGTTTATAGAGCACGGTGCCATCCGGTCCGATCAGAAAGGTCTCCGGCGCGCCGTAGACGCCCCAGTTAATGGCCGTCCGTCCATCCTCGTCGACGCCTACGGCCGCATAGGGATTGCCCAGCGTGGTGAGCCACTCCCGGGCCAACTGGGGATCATCCTTCCAGTTGATACCGAAGATCGGAATACCGCTATCGCTCGCCAGCGCCAGAAGTGTTTCGTGCTCCTGACGACAGCCGGAGCACCAGGTGCCCCAGACATTCACGAGACTGGTCTTGCCGAGAAGATCCTTGCGACTGAGGGTCTGCGTGGAGTCGTCCAGCCGCGGCAGGCTGAACTCGGGGGCGGCCTTGCCCACCAGCGGCGACGGCACGAGGGTCGGGTCGTTATTGAGTCCGAGCCCAAAGACCGCCAGCAGAGCCGCGAAGAACGTAACCGGCAGCAGGAAGCGCCAGAAGGTCGCACCGGCTTCGGAGCGCAACATGGACCCGGAGCGCAAGGTCAGGGCTGTGCCGGCTGGGGGCCGCGCTGCCCGGCAGCGGGGACGGTCGCTGTCTTGCGGGCCTGCTGCCAGTAGCGGCGATCTGTCCCGGCGAGCAAGCCACCAAGGGCCATCACAATGGCACCCAGCCAGATGAAACGCACCAGTGGCTTGTACTGCAGCCGGACGCTCCAGGCGCCGCCACCCAGTTCATCGCCCAGCGCCACGAACAGGTCTCTGGACCAGCCCGCATCAATGCCCGCCTCGGTCATGGGGGAACTGCGAACGCGATACGTGCGCTTCTCCGGATACACGGTCGCCACCGGCTGGCCGCCCCGGGTGATGACCAGCTCGCCGCGCAAGCCTGCGTAGTTGGGGCCGGCAACCGGTTTTGTGCCCTTGAACGCGACCTCATAGTCACCCACACGGGCCGTTTCGCCCGGCGCGATGCGTTGATCCGTGGCCAGCCCGAAGGAGGACGTCACCGTAATACCAAGGACGCAGAGCCCCAGACCCAGATGCGCGAGTGACATACCCAGCGCCGCCTGGGTCAGCCGGGGTCCTCGTCCCGTCAGCTGCCGCAGGGGATCAATGAGTGCAGTCAGGATGACCCAGGCTGCTGTAGCGATGCCTGCCACCGTGAGAGCGCCATTGCCCCCACCGTACACCACGAGGGGCACGAGCACGCCGAGTGCGACCGCGAGAACCGCCACGAGCCGCAGTTTCCTGCCGACCTCGGCCGGTGCTCCGCCGCGCCAGGTGGTATGCATACCCACACCCACGGCAACCATCAGCGGCAGCATGGGAATCAGAAACGCCGTTTCAAAGTAGGGTGGGCCCACGGAGATCTTCCCGGCGTCCAGCGCGTCAAGCACCAGCGGATAAATGGTGCCGAGAAAAACCAGGCCAGCCGCGATACACAACAGGATGTTGTTGATCAGCAGAAAGCTCTCCCTGGAAAATGGCTGGAACCCTACGGGGCGATCGAGGGATGGCGCCCGCCAGGCATAGAGCCCGAGGGCCACTCCCACCACGATCCCCAGAAAGGCCAGGATGAAGAGCCCGCGCGCCGGATCAGCAGCGAAGGAGTGCACCGACACAAGCACGCCGGAACGGACCAGGAACGTGCCGATCAGGCTGAGCGAAAAGGCAGCGATGGCCAGGAGCAGCGTGGAGCCTTTGAAGATGCCCCTCTTCTCGGTCACTGCCAGCGAATGAATCAGGGCCGTACCCACAAGCCAGGGCATGAAGGACGCGTTCTCCACGGGGTCCCAGAACCACCAGCCGCCCCAGCCCAGCTCGTAGTAGGCCCACCAGCTGCCAAGCGCGATACCGATGGTGAGAAACACCCAGGCGGCCGTCGTCCAGGGTCGCACCCAGCGGGCCCACGCCTGCTCAAGGCGTCCGGCCAGCAGGGTGGCTACCGCAAAGGCGAAAGCCACCGAGAACCCCACGTAGCCGGCGTAGAGCATGGGGGGATGAATCGCCATCGCCGGGTCTTGCAGCAGGGGATTCAGATCGTTGCCATCGAAGGGCGCGGGGCTCAGGCGCAGAAACGGGTTGGAGGTAAACACGACAAAGGCCAGGAAGCCGACGCTGATCGCCCCCATGACCCCGGTCATGCGGGCGGCAATATCCCGGGGCAAACTACCACTCAGGGCAGTGACTGCAATCGTCCAGGCGGCGAGGATCAGCACCCACAGCAGCAGTGAGCCCTCATGACCGCCCCAGACCGCGGCAAAGCGATACATGTCGGGCAACGTGCTGTTTGAATTGCTGGCGACATACAGCAGAGAAAAATCATTGTGGACAAAGGACCAGGCCAGCAGCCCGAACGCGCCAGCGGCAAAGACAAACTGACCCGCTGCAGCAGCAGGCCCCACGGCCATCAGCGCCGCCTGCCCGCGATGGGCACCCACGAGGGGAAAGACGGTCTGGCAGATGGCCAGGCACAGCGCCAGGATCAGGCAGAGCTGGCCGAGTTCAGGAATCATCCGGGCTATTTCCTAGGCAGACAAAAAGCAGGACCACACTCAGTTCGGCGCTGTGACAGTCGCGCCGGGCTTGCCCGGATGCCCCTGCGCTGCGAGGGACTCCGCGACCTCGGGGGGCATGTAGTTCTCATCGTGCTTGGCGAGCACCTCATCGGCACGAAACACGCCGCCCGGCTCCAGGTAGCCCATGGCGATCACGCCCTGGCCATCCCGGAACAGATCCGGCAGCACGCCCGAATACGCCACCGTCATTTCTTGCTGGTTGTCCCGAACCTGAAAGCGCACTTCCAGGGAGCCGCTTTCCCGACGGACACTGCCCTTCTCCACAAGCCCGCCCAGCCGAAACCGCTTGCCGGCCGGTGGCTCGCCCGCGAGCGCCTGGGTCGGCGTGTAAAAGTACAGCAGGTTTTCCTGGAATGCCCGCAGCGACAGTCCCACGGCGGCGGCCACACCGGCCACCACCAGGCCCACCACCAGCATTCGCTGTCGACGCGGCGTCATGACTCTCTCCCGACTGTTGCCCCGCTATTGTGCGCTTCTGCCCTGCCCGCCCGCCTGCTCAATTGCTCCCGGAGCCGCTGCCGGGTTTTCCTGAAGCGCCAGCGGGCCGCGACGAGATTGCCCAGGATGACCAGGGCAGTCACACCATAAGCCACCGCCAGGTAGCCTGCGTAGCCACCCATGGCAAGGGACTGCTCCATCACTGTGACCCCGCGGTGCTGATGCCCCGCAGCACATCCTCGGCCCAGCGGGACTGAAATTCCCGGGCCAGGACCTCGCCTTTGACGCGCAGCGCCAGGACGCCGAGAAAGTACAGCGTGAAAGCCAGGATCATCGTCAGGAGCGGCCAGAGCATAGCCCCGGAAATGGACGGCGCCCCGAGCTTGGACAAGGTTGGGCCCTGGTGCAGGCTCGCCCACCAGATCACCGAAAAATGAATGATGGGCACATTGGCCACGCCGGCAATCGCCAGAATCGCGCTGGCCCGGTCTGCCTGGTTGATGTCCTCGTAGGCGCTGCGCAAGCCCATGTAGCCGAAGTACAGGAACAGCAGGATCAGTTCGGAGGTCAGGCGGGGATCCCACTCCCAGTAGGTGCCCCACATGGGCTTGCCCCAGACCGCGCCAGTAACCAGCGCGGCAAAGGTGAAGGAAGCGCCAATGGGCGCACAGCTGGCCGCCACCGCGTGGGCGAGCTTCATGCGCCAGATGAGCCCAATCGCACCGGCCAGCGCCATCGTGACGTAGATCAGCATGGACAGGTAGGCGCTGGGCACGTGGACATAGATGATCCGGAAGGCGTCACCCTGCTGGTAGTCCGGCGGCGCCAGCACGAGCCCTCCCCACGTGCCAACGGCGAGCAGCGCGAAGGCAGGAATCAGGAACCACAGGCCCAGCTTGCCCGCGAGCGCATACACATGCGGCGGCGATGCCAGACGAAAAAACCAGGTCCACACGTTGCGCTCTCCTTCCCTAGATCCCAGCGCTGACTAGTCAGCGCTGACGCGAATGGCCCCGGCCGCCACGACGGGCGCCAGGCTCACCGCCAGCACCAGCAACGCGCCCAGCAGGTACAGCGGGCCCGTCGGGTCCTCTCCTGCCAGGGCCAGATCCGTGGCCCGGGCTCCCAATATAAGTACCGGCAGCATCAGGGGCGCGACGATGAAGACCAGCAGCACCCCGGCGCCCCGCAGCCCCGCCGTCAACGCCGCCCCGATCGAGCCCAGCAGGCTCAGGGTTGGCGTACCGAGCAGCAGACTTAAAGTCAGAACAGACAGCGCGGTCGCGGGTAACTGGTAGGTGATTGCCAGGATGGGTGCCATGAGCACCACCGGCATCCCGGTGATGATCCAGTGCGCCAGCGTCTTGGCCAGCAGCATCCAGCCCAACGGGTACGGCAGGGTCAGCAGCTGTTCAAGCGTGCCGTCTTCCAGGTCGGAGCGAAACAGCAGCTGCAGCGACAGCAAGGTCGCCAGCAAGGCGGCAATCCAGAGCACGCCGGGGGCAATCATGCGCAGCTGCTCCGCCCTGGGACTCAGCGCCAGAGGGAACAGCGTCACCACCAGGATAAAGAAGAGCGCTGAATTGCTGGCATCGGTCCAGCGCCGCAGGCCCACGCGCAGATCCCGGGCGAGTATCACCCAGAAGAGCGCCAACAGCCCGAGGGCAGGTTCCGCCGCTGCGTCGCGAGAGCTGGTGCCGGTTGCCACGTTGAGGGCCATGCCTAGCTGCCCAGCGCCAGCCGCGTGACCGGGCCGCTGCCGAAGTCGAGAGACTGGTGGGCGGCAACCACAGCCGTGCCGCCGTTGGCGAGATGCTCTCCAAGGGCCTGCTCCAGAAAACGGCGGCCGGCCGTGTCGAGATTGGTCTGGGGCTCGTCCAGCAACCAGAGGTCTGCCGCAGACAGCAGCACCCGGGCCAGTGCCGCCCTGCGCTTCTGGCCTGCCGAGAGCAGCCGGACGTCCAGCCCGGCGCTGGCGCCGAGGCCGGTGGCGTCGAGTACCTCACTGACCCGGGCCGGCTGGCCCGCCAGCTGCGCAAAGAAGCGGAGGTTTTCCCGGGTGGTGAGTTCCGGCTTGAGTCCGGGGGAATGACCGGAAAACGCGAGTCGCAGCCGACCCGACTGGAGCTGCTGCCGGAAGTCGCTGCCCTGCCAGGTGACGCTGCCGGACTCCGGCCGGGTCAGCCCGGCAATGACCCGCAGGAGCGTGGTCTTGCCAGCGCCATTGGGGCCTTCGATCAGGAGCGCCGAGCCCACGGGAAGACTGAAAGACAACGCCTCGAAGAGGCAGGTCGTTCCACGCCACAGCGTTAAGCCCGCGCCTGCCAGCACTACAGTCTCCAGAGCCCCGGTTCCCCAACCGGCCAACGGGTCTGCCGCCCACCCAAGGCGGCGCGTCATCCTTACTGACTCTTATATCCGAAACAAGTCACCAGGACGCTTTATGCCCACAAGTTCCCCGGTCAGTTGCCGCCTGCCGCAGGAGTCCCCCATGGCCGCCCTCTTCGAAGGCCTAGCGCTACATCCCCGGTCGGACACCCTCCGGACCTTTGCTCCCGCCGGGGTCACTGCCGGCCTCGCTTACGTGAGTCGCTGCCTGCGGGGCCATCGGCCCTTTGGGCTCATCACAGGCTCAGCGGGCGGACTGGCGGCTCTCGTGGAACGGGTTACCGGCGACTGCGAGGCACGGGAGGACCTGCACACGGTGCGGATGGTTGCGCCGACGGACAGTGTGCCGACCTTCCTCTCGACCTGCCTCCCCCAACCGGGGTTTGAGCTGCACCAGGCGGCCTTCGATGATCTCCACAAGCTGATGCTGGTGTTTCTTCGCCACGAAAGTTCACGGGGCCGAAGGACCGTCGCGATCATTCAAGCGGCGGAGCAGTACGGACCCCACGTGCTCGAATTCATGGAGACGCTGTCCAGGGTGCGGGCCGGCGCCACGGCGGCGATGACTTTCATTCTGGCGGGCTCACCGGGTCTGCACCACATTCTGGACTCCCGGGGCATGGCGGGGATCCGCCCGTTCACGCGGGAGCGCTTTGCTCTGGGCCGGTCGCCGGCCTGGGTCATCCCAGCCGGAAAAACGGCGGCAGTGCCAGAGCCCTGGTCGACGGGGAGGCAGGCTTCGCCGCGCAGTCTTCTGGTGATGCTCGACGGCGCGATCACTGGACGACACGAGCTGAACCCGGGGCGACTGGTGATTGGCCGCCGCCCGCAATGTGGCCTGCAACTGGACAGCCGCTACGTAAGCCGGCAGCACGCCGTGCTGATCGTCACAACCGACAGCGTTGCCATCGTCGACCTGCAAAGCACCAACACCACGCTGGTGAACGGCCAGGTCACTGTGAGCCAGCCGCTGGAGCACGGTGATCTCGTGCCGATTGGTGATTGGCGATTGGCGATTGGCGATTTTCGTTTGCGGTATGACTGCCGGTTGCGGTGACCACTCATTTAATACCCCGTGGCGGGGCGCAACTGCAGGCAAAGGTCGCTCAGGCTCCGGACCCTTCGGGATAGGGCCCGGTACGTAAGACCTGCTCTGCTTGGTGCCCAGGGCCGGACTTGAACCGGCACGACCTTTTACGGTCAACGGATTTTAAGTCCGTAGCGTCTACCAGTTTCGCCACCCGGGCCAGGCGGCATTGTAGGACGTAGCAGTAGTCTTGGTGGAGGCTAGGGTCGGAATCGAACCGGCGTACACGGCTTTGCAGGCCGCTGCATGACCACTCTGCCACCTAGCCGCTGTATTGGCCTCGCTGGGCGACGTCCCGGGACGTCCGTGCGGAGGCAGAAACTGGAGCGGGAAAGCGGGCTCGAACCGCCGACCTGTACCTTGGCAAGGTACCGCTCTACCAACTGAGCTATTCCCGCTTGAAGAGCGGCATATGCTACCGGCGAACGCTGCCGTGTCAAGAAAGGGGCGCACCTTCCGGTCGGTCCGGCCAGGCGGCGCGCACATAGCCAAACATCGACCACAGCGTCAGACCGGCCGCAAAAACCAGAAAAACGACGCCAATTGCATAGATGGGCAGGGCCAACAGGGGTTCCGCATACAGCATGCAGGACAGCCCGGTCATCTGCATGATGGTCTTGAGCTTGCCGTAGCCGGAGACCGCCACCCGCTGTTGGGTCCCGAGGCCCGCCATCCACTCCCGCAGCGCCGAGACCGCAATTTCCCGGCCGATGATGATGGCAGCCAGGGCGGCGATGGGCACCCGGGGGTCCGACTGGACGATAAGGATGAGGGCGGTAGACACGATCAGCTTGTCCGCGACCGGGTCGAGAAAGGCGCCAAACTGGGAGGCCTGCTGCAGGCGCCGGGCGACATAACCGTCCAGCCAGTCAGTGATCGCCGCGAGGATAAAAATCCCGGCCGCCGCCGGTCTTGCCCAGGGCGAAGGCCAGTAGAAAGCGATGGCCACCAGCGGGATCGCGACGATCCGAAACCAGGTCAGGGCCGTGGCGATGTTGAACTGGGGGTACACCCGTTCATTCTAGCCGGTGAGCACGCTCCGCGGCGGTGCTGCGATCCACACCTCTAGCCTCAGGGCTGACCGCCGTGGAGCTGATCGTAGATGCGCTGGGCGAGAGCGCGACTGATGCCGTGGACCGTGGCCAGGTCGGCCACTCCCGCCTGCCGGATGCCCTGCAGTCCGCCGAATTGCCGCAGAAGTGCCCGGCGCCTCTGCGGGCCCAGCCCGGCAATCGACTCCAGACTCGAGGTAATGCCGGCCCGGGCACGGCGCTGCCGGTGGCCCGTAATGGCGAACCGGTGGGCCTC
>SHZI01000061.1 GCA_009692345.1 Gammaproteobacteria bacterium
CTTTGAGGATTGGCGACAACAACAAATCGTCGTTAGAAATTTCCCTGAAACCAGCGCTTCATCTGACCCCAGACGTCCTTTAGACCCGGTCCGACTGGCAGTTCGCCGGACGCACGCACCGCTTTGCTTCTCCCGTAAACCAGTAAACCAACCCCGGTGGAATGAATGGGGTTACGCACCACATCAACGAGTCCCTTGACATGCTGGGGCACACCCAGCCGGACCGGCATGTGAAAAACCTCTTCCGCCAGTTCGACGGCACCCTCCATCTTTGAGCTGCCGCCCGTAAGGACGATGCCAGCCGCGATCATGTCTTCGAACCCGCTGCGCCGAAGCTCGTCGCGGATCAGGCCGAACAGTTCTTCGTACCGGGGCTCAACGACTTCAGCCAGGGTCTGCCGGGCAAGGCGCCGGGGGGGCCGGTCGCCGACGCTGGGCACCTCGATGGTTTCGTCAAGGTTTGCCAGCTGGGAAAGCGCGCAGGCGTACTTGATCTTGATCTCCTCGGCGTACTGGGTCGGCGTCCGCAGGGAGATCGCGATATCGTTGGTGACCTGGTCGCCGGCAATCGGAATCACGGCCGTGTGCCGGATAGCGCCGTTGTTGAAGACCGCGATATCGGTGGTACCCCCACCAATGTCGACGAGGCAGATGCCGAGCTCCTTCTCGTCATCCGTCAGCACCGCATGGCTGGAGGCCAGCTGCTCCAGGACGATGTCCTCGACTTCGAGGCCACAGCGCTGGACGCACTTGACGATGTTCTGGGCCGCGCTGGCGGCGCCGGTGACCATATGGACCCGGGCTTCGAGCCGCACACCCGACATGCCGATGGGCTCACGGATGCCTTCCTGGCCGTCGATGATGAATTCCTGGGGCAGCACATGCAGGATCTTCTGGTCGGCGGGAATAGCCACCGCCCGCGCGGCGTCAATCACCCGGTCCACGTCGCTCTGGGTGACCTCCCGGTCGCGGATGGCAACAATGCCGTGGGAGTTCAGGCTGCGAACGTGGCTGCCGGCGATACCCGCATAGACCTGATGAATATCGCAGCCCGCCATCAGCTCCGCCTCCTCGATCGCGCGCTGGATCGAGATCACGGTAGCTTCGATATTGACGACCACGCCCTTCTTCAGTCCTTTGGACGGGTGACTCCCGAAGCCGATGACCTCGATCTGGTTGTCGTCCTGCAACTCGCCAACGATCGCGACGACCTTCGACGTGCCGATGTCGAGGCCGACAATGATTCCCCTGCCTTCCTTCCTAGGCACGGGGCAATAGCTCCGTGGGTGGCAGCACTTCATCGGGTACGGCTTCCACTGCCCGCTGGGGCTTCCAGCCGATGGAAAAGCCGTTGGTGTAGCGCATGTCGACAAACTGCACATCCGTCGCCACCGGCGTCACCACGGTGTCCAGAGCTTCGTAGAAGCGGTCGAGCCGGGCATCCACATCCTGGGACCCCAGGCGCACGCCGATACCGTTGCTGAGCAGGAGGGTCCAGGCGCCACGCCCATCCAGTTCGAGCGCAACAACCCCGAGGCCCCGCGCGAGAAGCTGCTCCTGGATCGCAACGTAGCGCGCAGCGACATCCGCTTCCGCACCTTCGGGACCGTTCAACTGCGGCAACTCGGCGGGAATGTGGGTCGTGTGCCTGACGAAGAGGCGCCCCTGGGGGTTCAGCAGCCCGTCAGCGCCCCAGCGCGCAGCAGGGGCTTCTTCGGTTACCGTCACGTCCAGCGTGTCTGGCCATTGCCGGCTGACGCGGGCGGTGGCCACCCAGGGCAGTGCGGCTACCCGGGCCTGGATAGCGTCCAGGTCTGCCGCAAGGAAGCCCTTGCCCATGTACTTGCGCAGCACCGACTCCAGCTGATCAGCGGAGACCCGCTCGAACTTGCCGTTGAACACCATGCGCTCCACCGGACGGTTTAGTACCCAGTGGCCACCCGTATAGAGCCCTGCCGTCACCACGAGCAGGCCCAGCAGGCTGGAGAGCGCGACCCAGGGGATTCTGGGCAACTTTACCCGAGGCTCCTCCCGGCGCTTACGATTGCCCCGCCCGAAGATCTTCATGCGGTCACTCCGGGCACTGCGGCGAGGCTGGTCTCGAGGATCTGCCAGACAAGATCGTCAAAGCCAGTACCGGCAACCGCTGCTGCCATGGGCACGAGACTGTGACTGGTCATGCCGGGCACCGTGTTGATCTCAAGGATCAGCGGACCGGCCTGGGGAGAGACCATGATGTCGACCCGGCCCCAGCCTCTGGCGCCGACGGCGTCGAAAGCGGCCCGGGCAATGTCGGCCAGCTCCCGCTCGCCCTCGGCTGGCAGGCCACAGGGGCACAGATAGCGGGTCTCGGCGCTGAAGTACTTGGCCTGGTAATCGTAGAACGTACTGTCGGTCTGGATGCGGATCAGCGGCAGGACCCGGTCGTGGAGGATTGCCGCCGTGAACTCGGGGCCGGCCACCCACTCCTCCGCGAACACATCGCAGTTGAAGCCGGCCGCCAGGTCCCAGGCCACCTGCATCTGGTCCGGACGCTCAACCTTGCTCATGCCGATGCTGGAGCCCTCATCGGAGGGCTTGACCATCAGGGGCAGGCCGAGCTGCTCGCCCGCCTCCGCGAGATCAGCCACATTCCGGAGCACACAGTAGCGGGGTGTTGGCAGGCCTGCGCCCTGCAAGAGCCGCTTGGTCCGCAGCTTGTCCATGCTGATGGCGGACCCAAGCACACCGGAACCGGTGAATGGCAACCCGAGGAACGTAAGCAGACCTTGCAGGGTGCCGTCTTCGCCGCCCCTGCCGTGCAGGGCAATCCACACCCGGTCATAGCGGCCGGCAGTCAGGCGGGCCACGAGGTCCCGGCCGGCATCCAGGCCTTCGGCCTGCACGCCCTTGCTCCGCAGGGCCTTGAGTACGGCATCGCCCGTCAGGAGGGAAATCTCCCGCTCGGCGGATTCACCGCCCATCAGAACGACCACCCGGCCGAAAGCGGCCGGGTCCGTCACCCGGGGATAGCGGGGGGTGGTCACGACGGACCCCCCTTCCCGCCCGGCAGGGCCGGTGACGGGGCGCTGCTCAAGCCCCTCATCAAGTCGCAGGGGCTCGCCGAGGAACTGGACTTCGGTGTCGAGCCGCACGCCGGAGCGGGCTTCGACGGTAGCGCGAACCTTAAGGATCAGCGCCTCAATATCGGCAGCGGTCGCCCCGCCCGTGTTGATGATGAAATTGGCATGTTTCGGCGAGACCTCGGCACCGCCGATACGGGTGCCCTTGAGGCCGGCGGCCTCGATGAGACGGGCGGCATGGTCGCCCGGGGGGTTCTTGAAGACGGAACCGCAGCTGGGGAGCCCGAGGGGCTGGCTTGCTTTGCGCTCAGAGACAAGTGTGCGGATGCGGTCCGCGGCCGCCGTGTAGTGTTCGTCAAACTTGAATCGCGCAGCCAGGAACCACTCCTCTAGCGGACCGCGCACGTCCCGGTAACCGACCCGATAGTCCTCTCGCCCACGGGTGCGCACCGTCCCGCTGCGATCGACCACATCGACGTCGATGACTTTGGCCCAGGTTTCACCGCCAAAAGCCCCCGCGTTCATCCGGAGCGCCCCACCCACGGTGCCCGGAATCCCTGCGAAAAACTCGGCCGGCCCCAGTTCCCAGCGACTGCACTGCCGCGCCACCACCGTGCACGGCACCCCAGCCTCGGCCTCGATAACCCCGCCACCCAGATTGCGGAGTCCGTTCAGCGCCTGTCCCGTAGCAATGACCGCGCCCCGGATACCACCGTCCCGCACGAGGAGGTTGCTTCCGAGGCCGACCCAGTAGACCGGCGTGTCCGCATCGAGGCTGCGGAGAAAATCCAAAAGTTCATCACGACAACGCGGTGAATAATACACGTCTGCGGGCCCGCCGACGCGCCATGTTGTGTGTTTCGACATCGGCTCGTTACGGAGCAACTTGCCGGCAGGTTCACGCGTCGCTGTCATCACGCGGGCGCACCAGTACGCGTGCTCACTGCACAGGCGTGCGCGTCGCGGAGACCGAGTGCCGCGCTGCCGATGCTCCCGGCGCCGAGAGTCAGCACGACGTCGCCTTCCTGCACCACTCCGGTCAGCAGCCCCAGAAGTTCCTCCATCTGGGGCACAAACACGGGCTCGATCTGCCCGCGACTGCGAATCGCGCGGCAAATGGCCCGGCCATCGGCGCCCGCAATGGGCGCCTCGCCGGCGGCGTAGATCTCGGTGACCAGCAACCGGTCGGCGGCCGACAAGGCCTCGGCGAAGTCATCGAGGAGATCCCGGGTCCGGGAGTAGCGGTGGGGCTGGAAGGCTACGACCAGCCGCCGGGCCGGCCAGGCCTGACGGACGGCCTCGATAGTCGCGGCAATCTCGGTCGGGTGGTGACCGTAGTCGTCCACCAGCACAACCCGCTTGCCGGCGAGGGCGATCTCACCCAGCACCTGGAGACGCCGGTCCACGCCCTCAAAACTGGCAAGGGCCTGCTGGCAGGCTGCATCGTCCAGTTCCAGATCCCGGGCTATGGCGACCGCCGCAAGGGCATTCAGCACGTTGTGGCGGCCAGGCAGGTTGAGGATGACCGGGAGAGGCGCCGCACCGGGGCGCACGACAGTGAAGCGGGACCGGAGCCCGTCCCGCACCCAGTCCTCGACCCGGACATCCGCCTCGGGTGAGAAGCCGTAGGTCAGGGTAGCCCTGTGCAGCAGCGGAAGAATCTGGCGGACGCCCGGATCATCCAGGCAGACCACAGCCAGTCCATAGAAGGGGAGGTTGTGCAGAAACTCCACGAAAGTGTGGCGGAGGCGCTCCATATCACCGCCGTAGGTGGCGAGATGGTCATTGTCGATGTTGGTAACGACAGCAACCATGGGCTGCAGGTGGATGAAGGACGCATCACTCTCGTCTGCTTCCGCCACCAGGTAACGGCCCGCGCCCAGGCGGCCGTTGGAGTCGGCGCTCTTCAGCCGGCCACCGATGACAAAGGTGGGATCCTGGCCCGCCTCGGCCAGGACGCTGGCGATGAGGCTGGTCGTCGTGGTCTTGCCGTGGCTGCCAGAAACCGCGATGGCATGGCGGAAGCGCATGAGCTCCCCCAGCATCTCGGCCCGCTGCACGACCGGTTTGCGGGCCGCCCGGGCCACCAGGACTTCCGGGTTGTCATCCGCCACCGCCGTGGAGACGACCACCACGTCGGCTTCGCCGACGTTCTCCGCCCGGTGGCCGATGTGGACCAGCGCACCAAGCCGGGTCAGGCGCCGCGTCACCGCCGACTCCTTCAGGTCTGAGCCCTGCACGGCATAGCCGAGGTTCAGCAGCACCTCGGCGATACCGCCCATCCCGACGCCGCCGATGCCCACAAGATGGATCCGGTTGATCCGGCGCATCCGGTCACGCATGGCGGTTCCTGCCCGTCGCGGCCGCCAGACAGGCTGCAACGATGGTCTCCGTTGCCTGGGGCATGGCCAGGGCCCGGGCACGCTCGGCCCGCGCCAGGACCAGGTCCCGGTTCACTACATACGCCCGAAGTTCCGCGGCCAGCCGGCTGGGGGTCAGCTCGGACTGGGGCAGGAGCGTGGCGGCGCCGGCGTCGACCAGCCAGGCCGCATTGCGGGTCTGGTGATCGTCGACGGCGGCTGGAAATGGCACCAGCACCGCACCAACGCCTGCGGCGGCCAACTCGGCGACGGTCAGCGCGCCGGACCGGGCCAGGACGACGTCCGCCCAGCCGTAGGCTTCTGCCATGTCAGTGATGAACGGCAACACGAGGGCCTCGACGCCGGCGGCCCGGTAAGCCGCCTCGGCCACCGGCCGGGTGGCCTCCCCCGCCTGGTGGCGGATGGTGGGCCGCTGGTCCGGCAGCAGGAGCGCAATGGCCGCCGCGACGGTGGCATTAAGTGCGCGGGCGCCCTGGCTGCCGCCCAGGACGAGCAGGCGCAACGGTCCCCTCCGGCCAGCGAAACGGAGGGCCGGCGGGGGCAGGGCGGCAATGTCTGCGCGCACGGGATTACCGGTCACGCGCGTCTTCACGCTGGGAGAAAAACTGCCCGGGAAGGCTTGGAGCACTTCCCGGGCAAAACCAGCCAGAAGACGATTGGTTAATCCGGCGACTGCATTCTGTTCGTGGATGACCAGGGGCCGGCGCAGCAGCCAGGCCGCGAGACCGCCCGGCCCCGCCGTGTAGCCGCCCATGCCCAGGACGACCTTGGGCCGGCACCGCCGCACCACACTCATGGCCTCCGCCACGGCGATGAGGATCCACACCGGGGCGAGCAGCCAGCTGAGTACGCCCTTGCCGCGCAGTCCCTGGACGCGCACCGTTGCCAGCGGAAAGCCCTCGGGGGGCACGACCCGGGATTCGATGCCCCGCTCTGTGCCGAGCCACACCACCTGCTCGTTACGGAGGCGCAGCGCACGGGCGACGGCCAGCGCCGGGAAGACGTGTCCGCCGGTGCCGCCCGCCATGATGAGGACCGGGGCCTGGCTCATCGCGCAACCCGACCGTTGACGCGCCGGCCGGTGGTGCCCGGCAGACCGCGATTCTCCAGATCGACGCGCAGGAGCAGGCCGAGGGCGGCCAGAGTCACGATCAGTGAGCTGCGGCCGAAGCTGACCAGGGGCAACGTCAGCCCCTTGGTCGGCAGCACACCCATGTTGACGCCCACGTTGATCAGGGCCTGAATGGCGAGCCAGATGCCGAGACCGAAGGCCACATAAGCCTGGAAGTTGGCATCCCGGGCAGCAGCGGCGCGGGCGATGGCGAGCGCGCGCCAGATCAGGACCCCGTAGAGCGCGATCATCACCAGGCTGCCCACCAGGCCAAACTCCTCGGCAATCACGGCGAAGATGAAGTCGGTGTGGGCCTCGGGCAAGTAGAAGAGTTTCTGCACGCTGGCACCGAGGCCCAGTCCGGTCCATTCGCCGGTGCCGATGGCAATCAGGGACTGGGTGAGCTGGAAACCGTCGCCGTAGGGATCGGCCCAGGGGTTCCAGAACCCCATCACCCGCCGCATGCGGTAGGGAGAGAACCTGGCGAGGGCCACGAACGCCAGGATGACCGGCACGATCAGGGCCAGCACATCACGAACCCGGGCGCCCGCTATGAAGAGCACCGCAAAGGACATGCCGAGCAGCAACACCGCTGAGCCGAAGTCCGGCTGCATGAGCAGCAGGCCCGCGGCCGCGCCCACGATCAGCAGAGGCTTCACCAGGCCAAGCAAGCCGCTCCGCAGTTCCTGGTTCCGGCGCACGGCGTAGTCGGCGACGTAGATGAGCAGCATGAGGCGGGCCGGCTCGCTCACCTGGACAATATTGATTCCGGCCACGCTGAGCCAGCGGGTGCTGCCGTTGGCGGTGTGGCCAACCCCGGGTATGAGCACGATCACCAGCAGCGCCAAAGCGATCCCCGCCAGCCAGCGGCCCAGGCTTTGCCACAGCCGGGTGGGAATCTTGAGCAGGCAAAAGCCGGCGACCAGCCCCAGGAAGGCCGCTATCAGCTGGCGCTCGAGGAAGTAAAAGGCATTGCCGTACGCACGATCCGCCAGCGCGATCGACGCCGACGTCACCATCAGCAGGCCAACGGTCAGAAGGATCGCTGTGGCCCCAATGAGCAGGGCATCGGGACGGTCCTGCCCGGGAAGGGCGAGCTGCCGCGTACTCATGGGGTACCGCCGCTGGCGTTGGCCACGAGGCTGCGGACGGCCAGCGCAAACGCTGTGCCCCGGGCGGCGTAGTCCCGATACATGTCGAGGCTGCTGCAGGCCGGGGCCAGCAGCACTGTCCAGCCAGGCCGGGCCACAGACGCCGCGGTGCTGACCGCCAGCTGCATGTCGGCGACCCGGTGCACCGGACAGACGGTCGCCAGTTCGGCAGCCAGCGCCTCCCGGTCCCGCCCGAGCAACACGGCAACGCACTCCCGGCCGCGCAACGCCGCCGCCAGGGTCGCGAAACTCGCGCCCTTGCCATCACCCCCTGCGATCAGCACCAGAGGTCCGGTAACGCTGCCAACGCTGGTGACCGCTGCCCCGACGTTGGTGGCCTTGGAATCGTCAATCCAGGTGATGCCCTGCCACCGGGCGACCGTTGCCATGCGGTGGGGCAAGGGCTGGTAGGCGCGCAGCCCGGGCAGCAACGCATAGATAGACGTGCCGCTGGCACTGCTGAGCGCGAGGGCGGCCAGGGCATTGGCGACATTGTGCCGGCCGGTAACCTGCAGTTCGGCGACCGGCAGCAGGGGCTCCCGGCCCCGGGCCAGCCAGGGGCCGCCGTCCCGGACCAGCAGGCCGAAGTCCTGCCCCGCGGGGGCATCCAGGCCAAAACTTAAGGTCCTGATCCCGGACTGGACCAGGCCCGCGAGCTCGGGCGCGTCGCGGTTGATCACAGCAAGCTCGCACCGCGTGTAGATGCGCGCCTTGGCCAGGCGGTAGGCCGCCAGGTCGCCGTGGACGTCCAGATGATCCGGGGTGATGTTCAGCACCACTGCGGCGGCAGCCGCTACCGGCGCACTCCGCTCAAGCTGAAAGCTGGAGAGTTCCAGGACGTAGTGCTCGACGGCCGGGTCCAGGAGCTCCAGCGCGGGAGTCCCCAGGTTGCCACCCACGGCGGCCCGCACACCGGCGCCCTTGAGCATGGCCCCGACCATGGACGTCACCGTGCTCTTGCCATTGGAGCCGGTGATTGCCGTGATCGGCGCCGACGCTTCGCCGGCGAACAGGTCAATGTCACTGAGCACCGGGACGCCCTGCTGGCGGGCAGCAGCGAAAACTGGCAGGTGGAGGTCGACACCCGGCGAGACGAGGATCCGGTCGACGCCCGCAGGAACCGCAGTGGGTGGCCCGGCTGACAGGATCTCTGCTGCCGGCATCGCGGCGCGAATGGCGGCCAGCCCGGGCGGCAGTGCACGGGTATCGGCGAAGACAGCCCTGATGCCCCGGGCCGCGAGGAACCGTGCACAGGACACGCCGGTACCCCCCATACCGAGCACCAGCGTGGCACCACCGGACTGACGGTTCGACGGCATGCGGGCTTCCCTTGGTGCAGCAGCCATCATCAGCGGATCTTCAGGCTCGACAGGCCGACGAGCACCAGGATCACGGTGATGATCCAGAAGCGCACGATCACCTTCGGCTCCGCCCAGCCCTTGAGTTCGAAGTGGTGATGCAGGGGTGCCATGCGGAAGATGCGCTTCCCGGTCATCTTGAACGAGGCCACCTGCATCATCACCGACACGGTTTCGGCGACGAAGATCCCGCCCATGATCAGCAGGACCACTTCCTGGCGGACGACGACCGCCACCGCGCCCAGGGCGCCGCCGAGGGACAGCGCACCGATGTCACCCATGAAGACCTGGGCGGGGTACGTGTTGAACCACAGAAAGCCAAGGCCCGAGCCCGCAATGGCAGCGCAGAACACCAGCAGCTCGCCCGCACCGGCCACATAGGGCACGCCGAGATAGCGGGCAAAGATGGCGTTGCCCGCCACCCAGGCAAAGATTCCCAGGGCACCGCCGACCAGAACGGTCGGCATGATGGCGAGACCATCCAGGCCGTCAGTCAGGTTGACCGCGTTGCTGGTGCCGACAATGACGAGGCAGGCAAACGGAATGAAGAGCCAGCCGAGGGGAATCACCACGTTCTTGAAGTACGGAATGAGCAGGGCCGTCGACTGGGGCGAGTCGGCCCGCAGGTAAAGGATCACGCCAGCACCCAGCGCAATGAGCAGCTGCCAGAACAGCTTCTGCCCGGCCGAGAGGCCCTTGGGATTCTTCAGGACCAGCTTGCGGTAATCGTCGGCGAAACCGATCAGGCCGTAGGCCATGGTGACGCCCACCACGACCCAGACGAAGACGCTGCGCAGGTCGGCCCAGAGCAGCGTGCTGACCAGTATTGCGAGGAGAATCAGCGTGCCGCCCATGGTCGGGGTCCCGGCCTTCTGCAGGTGGCTCTGGGGGCCGTCATCCCGGACGTTCTGGCCGATCTGCCGGAGTGTCAGGCGCCGGATCAGCGCCGGGCCAAGCAGCAGTGCAATGGCCAGCGCCGTCAGTGCCGCCAGAATGGCGCGCAGGGTCAGATAGGTCAGCGCGTTGAAGCCGGAGATCAGGGGCGTCAGCGCCTCGGCAAGCAACAGGAGCATCAGTGCGCGCCTCCTTCGTCGGCGGTCTCGCCGTTCAGTGCCTTGACCAGGCGTTCGAGACCCGCACTCCGGGATCCCTTGACGAGCAGGCGGACGTCCGGAGCGAGCTCCGGGCGGATAGCGTCGGCCATGGTGATCACGTCCGCCGCCCAACGCGCCCGCGGACCGAAGGCTTCGGCGGCGTGCTGGGCCAGCGGGCCCACCGCGTAGAACCGGTCAATGCCGCAGCGGGCAGCCAGCGCACCGATGTCCCGATGCAACTCGACGGCAGTGGGACCCAGCTCAGCCATGTCGCCCAGCACGAACCAGCGCTTGCCGGAAAGGCTGGCAAGGAACTGGATGGCGGCGCCCACGGAGCCGGGATTGGCGTTGTAGCTGTCGTCGTAGATGGTGCTGCCGGCAGGGCCGGGCTCCGGCCGCAGCCGGCCCTTCACGTTGGCCATGCGGTTGAGCCCGTCCCGGACGGCGTCCAGTGTGGCGCCAGCGGCGGTCGTCGCCGCCGCAGCGGCGAGCGCATTCTGGATGTTGTGACCACCGGCCATGGGCAGGCGAATCACGACGTCGCCCACGGGGGACACCAGCCGGAAATGCTGGCCATCGCCGTTCGTCGCAGCAATCTCTATGGCGCGAAAGTCCGCCCCTGGGTCGAGGCCGAAGGAGCGGTAGCGAACGTCCTGCCGCAGGCCCCGCCAGTAGGCATGGAACGGGTCATCCCGGTTCACGACGGCCAGGGCGCCAGGGTCCAGGCCGGCAAACAGTTCGCCCTTGCCCTCGGCAACGCCCCGGATCGTCCCGCCGAACCCGGCCAGGTGGGCAGGCCCGGCATTGGTGAGGACAGCCACCGTGGGCCGGGCAATGGCCGTCAGCAGCGCGATATCGCCGGTACCACTGGCCCCCATCTCGATAACGGCCGCGCGGTGCATCGCGTTGAGCCACAGCAGGGTGATGGGGACGCCGACGTGGTTGTTGAGATTGCCCCAGGTGACGAGCACCCCGCCGTCTTCGCCGGGCTGGCGAACATGGGCGCGCATGATGGCGCCCATCATTTCCTTCAGCGTGGTCTTGCCGTTGCTGCCGGTGACTCCCAGGACCGGAATCGCGAAACGCTGGCGCCAGACGGTGGCAAGGTCCCGCAGGGCCTTGCCGGCGTCGGCGACCACCACCTGGGGTATGGCCACCGGCTGGCTGGACTCCACGACGGCGGCGACGGCACCCTGCTCCGCCGCGGTGTGCACGAAAGCCGCCGCGTCGTAACGCACCCCCCGGAGCGCAATGAACAACTGGCCTGGCCCGATGCTGCGGGTATCGGTGCTGACAGAGTCGAAGCCCACGTCGGACCCGACAAGTTTCCCGCCCGCAGCTTCCGCTACCCAGGCTAGCGTGGCCATCGTCATGCTTCCCCGGCCTTGAGTGCCGAACCAGCAACCTCTACATCGGAGAAGGGCCGGCGCTCGTCGCCAGTGATCTGCACGGTCTCGTGACCCTTGCCCGCAATGAGCACGGCATCACCCGGCCGGGCCAGACGAATCGCCCGCTGGAGCGCGGCAGCACGGTCAGGTACCACCTGCAGCCGATCCAGTGAAACGACGCCCGAAAGAATGTCAGCGATGATCTGCTGCGGGTCTTCGGTGCGGGGATTGTCATCCGTGATGATCACGCGGTCAGCCTGCATGGCTGCTGCGCCCATCTCTGCACGCTTGCCCCGGTCCCGGTCACCGCCACACCCGAACACGCACCAGATGGCCCCGGAACAGTGCTCACGAACAGCACTGATGGCCTTGCGCAGCGCATCCGGCGTGTGGGCGAAATCCACGAGGACTAAGGGCTGATGCGCCATCGACGGCACGCGCTGCATGCGGCCGGGCGGCGCAACACACTGGCGAAGGGCCCCAGCCGCTTCTGCCAGGGACCAGCCCTGGGCCACCAGGATCCCCGCCGCGAGCAGGAGATTTTCCGCGTTGAATCGGCCCCAGAGCGGGCTATCCAGGCGCACGACATCCTTGCCAGCGCGCAGTTCGAGCACGAGACCTTCGGGCCCGACGGCTTGCAGGACGCCGGCGATCGTCGCACCAGCCCGGCCCGCGAGAGTAACGCCCGTCAGCCTCACGCCCGCTGGCAGCCGTGCTGCCAGGGCCTGGCCGAAGGCATCGTCGAGGTTGATCACGGCGGTCTGCGCGCCCAGGGCAAACAGCCGCGCCTTCGCGGCCCCGTACGCAGCCAGATCGGCGTGATAGTCCAGGTGATCCCGCGTCAGGTTGGTGAATACCACCGTGGCGAAGCGCACGCCGGCCACCCGCTCCTGATCCAGTGCGTGGGATGAGACTTCGGCAACCACGTGCCCGGCGCCCGCGTCAGCGAGTTCCCGCAGCTGCCGGTGGAAGCTGATGCAGTCAGGCGTCGTCAGCACCGCCGGACTCAGCTGACCATTCAGGCCGTGGCCCAGGGTGCCCAGATAGCCCGCGCTGCCACCGAGGTGACCAATGGCCTGGGTGACGAGCCAGCCCGTAGTGGTCTTGCCATTGGTACCGGTGATGCCCAGAACCTGGAGCGCCTCCGACGGCCGGGCGAAGAAGCGATTGGCCACTTCGCCGAGCTGCTCCCGCAGCCGGGGCACGGCCAGGCTGGCGACGCCAGCAGGCAACGCCGGGGCCGGTCGCGACTCGCCCGACTCCCAGGCCACCGCGTCGACTCCGGCGCGCAGGGCGTCACCCACATGGTCGAGGCCATGCTCGCGGGTGCCGCGGCAGGCGATAAAGAGTCCGTGGCGGACCGCCGTCCGGCTGTCCAGCGTGATGTCTGCCACGTCGAGGCTCGGCGCCTCTGCGCCGAGCCCTTTGAACAGTTTTTGCAGATCCATGGTGCTGATGCTGGCGAGGTTCATGGCACGCTGGCAGCCAGCCAGGTTGGCGGCCTGGATGCAGCGGCGTCCACATCATCCGGCGGCACTGCCAGGATGCGCAGCGCACCGGAGGCGATAGCCGAGAAGACCGGCGCGGCCACATCGCCCCCGTAATAGACACCCCCCTGGGGTTCATCGACCACGACGACTATGACCAGGCGGGGCGCGGTCGCCGGCACGAGCCCGGCAAACACCGCGGTGTGCCGGTTGTCGGCGTAGCCGCCGGCGGACGACTTGCGTGCCGTGCCGGTCTTGCCTGCGACGCGGTAACCGGCGACCGTGGCCTTCAGGCCCGTACCCTCCGCGCTGACCACCTGCTCCAGCATGTCGATGACGTTCCGTGCGGTCTCCGGGCTGACGACCCGGCGGGCAATGGGCGGCTTCTCCACGCGCACAAGGGACACGGGCCGGTACAGCCCACCACCCGCCAGCACCGAGTAGGCCTGGGCCAGCTGCAGGGGCGTCATGGACAAGCCGTAGCCGAAGGCCATGGTGGCCTGACCAATGGGCCGCCAGCCCTGGAAGGGCGGGAGCATTCCCGCCGACTCGCCGGGATACCCGCTCGAGGTCAGGCGCCCGGCCCCAAAGCGGCTCAGGGTGCTCCAGAGCATCTCCTTGTCCAGCTTCATGGACACCTGCACGGCACCCACGTTGCTGGACTTCGCGAGGAGCGTGGCCAGGTTCATCACGCCGTAGTTGTGCTTGTCCTCGATGGTTTTCGATCCGACCTTGATAAACCCCGGGTTCGTATCAATCAGGCTGCGGGGACTGAAGCGCCCGCTCTCGAGCGCGGCGGCCACGATCAGGGGCTTGAAAGTTGAACCCGGCTCAAGGATGTCGGTAAGGGCCCGATTGCGAAACATCTTCGGGTTGATCTGGCCCCGGTCATTGGGGTTGAACGTCGGTTGATTGACGTCCGCCAGGACTTCGCCGGTGGCGACATCCAGGACTACCGCAGAGCCGGACGCAGCGCGGTACTTCTGCACCGCGGCCTTGAGCTCGCGATAGGCCAGGTACTGGATCCGGAGGTCGATGGACGTGACCAGATCCTGGCCCGGGCTTGGCGGCACAATGCTCTCGACGTCCTCAATGACCCGCCCGAGGCGATCCCGGAGCACCTTCTTCTTGCCCGGCACGCCGTGGAGCCAGGTGTCGAAGGCGAGTTCGAGGCCCTCCTGCCCCTTGTCATCGACGTTCGTGAAGCCCAGCAGGTGCCCGGTCACCTCGCCCGCCGGGTAGTAGCGCCGGTACTCACGCAGCAGGTGCACACCCGGCACCTGCATGGCATCAATCTGTGCGGCAGCAGCGGGATTCATGTGCCGCCGGAGGTAGTAGAACTCCTTGCGGACGTTGCGGGTCAGGCGCGCCGTGAGTTCGCCGCTGTCGAGCTTGAGCGCTGCAGCCAGACCCCGGATCTGGTCCGGCTCCTCCAGCAACTGGGATGGGTTCACCCAGACGCTGTCCACCGGCGTGCTGACCGCCAGGGGCTCACCATTCCGATCCTTGATAACGCCACGGGTCGCCGACAGGGTGGCCACGCGCAGGTGGCGCACGGCCGCCTGCCTGGTGAGGAACTCGGTGTTGAAGACCTGCAGGTGGACGGCACGGGCCACCAGTCCGCCGCTGGCGAGCAGGAGCAGGACACCTACAGTCCACAGGCGCCACACGAAGCTGCGATAGGCGGGCTTCTGCGGCCGGTCAGAGCTGCTCATCGCGCCACCAGCTCGACGTCGTCCGGGGTTGGGGTCCGCATCGCGAGGCGCTCCCGGGCGAGGCGCTCGACGCGGGCAGGGCTCGACTGCGTGCTCTGCTCGATCTGCAGGCGACCCCAGTCCATCTCGAGACGGTCCCGCTCGGCAACCAGCGCCTGGAGTTCGACGAAGAGCTTCCGGGACTTGTGCTTCGCATAGACGCTGGCGAGTGCGGACACCAGTACGGCGAGCGCCAGCGCGAAAAAGATGCCACGGGAACGCTGTGCCGGAGTCATCGCTGCTTCTCCGCAGCGCGCAGCACGGCGCTCCGGGACCGCGGATTGCGCGCCACCTCCGCCGCGCTCGCCCGGACCGCCCGCGTGGTGAGCAGGGCCAGATCTGGCAGCGCTGAGACGGGGACTATCGGCAGGGCCCGCAGCGCCGGATCCACCCGGGCATGATCCCGCAGAAAGCGCTTCACCAGCCGGTCCTCCAGGGAGTGGAAGCTGATGACGACGAGCCGGCCCCC
>SHZI01000003.1 GCA_009692345.1 Gammaproteobacteria bacterium
GCCTGCCGGATGCCCTGCAGTCCGCCGAATTGCCGCAGAAGTGCCCGGCGCCTCTGCGGGCCCAGCCCGGCAATCGACTCCAGACTCGAGGTAATGCCGGCCCGGGCACGGCGCTGCCGGTGGCCCGTAATGGCGAACCGGTGGGCCTCGTCCCGGATCTGCTGGATCAGCAGGAGTGCCGGCGAGTCCGGCGGCAGGGCGCGTACCGCTGACTCACCAGGAAACACCAGCTTTTCTTCGCCGGCCCGTCGGTCCCGGCCCTTGGAGACCCCGATCAGTGGCAGGTGGGCCAGCTGGAATTCCTCAAGGACTGCCCTCGCCTTATCAACCTGGCCCTGACCCCCATCGATCAGGATGAGATCCGGCAGCGGTGCTTCCCCACGCTTGATCCGGGCATACCGTCGCTCAACCACCTGAGCGATAGCGGCATAGTCATCGCCGGGCTCAACGTCCCGGATGTTGAAGCGCCGGTAATCGGACTTGATGGGTCCGTCCGGCCCGAACACGACACAGGAGGCCACGGTCTCCTGCCCGCTGGTGTGGCTGATGTCGAAGCACTCAATACGCTGGGGCACCTCATCAAGGGCCAGGGCTTCGGCCAGCTTTTCGAACTGGACGCGCAGCGACGCACCGGCAGCCAGCCGGCTGGCCAGGCCCTGGGAGGCATTGGTGGCTGCCATTTCCAGCCAGCGCTTCCGGGTGCCCCTGACCTGGTCACGAATCCGCACGGGACGGACGCCCCGCGTTGCCAGTGCGGCTGCCAGGATCGCGGCGTCCAGCGGCATGACCGGCACGAGGATCTCCGCGGGCGGCTGCTCGTGCATGTAGTGCTGCCCGATGAATGCCGCCACGATCTCTTCTGGATCCGTAGCGGCCGTCACGCGCGGGAACCAGGTGCGGCTGCCCAGCACCCGGCCACCGCGAATGAGGATGACGGCCACGCAGGCCTGACCGTCCTCCTGATGCACGCCGATGACATCTGCTTCCTCGATGCCTTTGCCGGCGATGACCTGTTCTGCCTGAATCCTGCGAATCAGCGTGATCTGATCCCGGAGGATCGCCGCCCTTTCGTAGTCCAGGGCACCAGAGGCTTGTTCCATCCGGGCAACGAGACCGGACAACACAGCGGTGTTCCTGCCCTCGAGAAACAGGATTGCATCCTCAACGTCCCGGCGGTAGTCGGCCTCCGTCACCAGTCCGACACAGGGGGCAGTGCAGCGCTTGATCTGGTACTGGAGGCAGGGCCGGGTGCGATTGGCAAAGAAGGATTCGGAGCACTGGCGCACCCGAAACAGCTTCTGGAGTTGCGCAAGGCTCTCCCGCACGGCGCCGGCGTTCGGCCAGGGCCCGAGAAAGCGGCCGACAGCCTTCCTGGAGCCCCGATGAAACTCGAAGCGGGGAAATTCCTGCTGCGTGGACACGTAGATCCAGGGGTAACTCTTGTCGTCCCGCAGGACGACATTGAAACGGGGGTGGTGTTCCTTGATGACGTTGTACTCGAGCAGGAGTGCTTCCTGCTCGGTGCCAGTGACTGTCACCTCAACCCGCTCGGTCAGGGCCATCAGCGCCTGGGTCTTGGGGTGGTGGGCCTTGCTGCCGAAGTAGGTGGAAACCCGCTTGCGCAGATCCCGGGCCTTGCCGACGTAGAGGACCGTGTCCTTGCCCGCCAGCATCCGGTACACGCCGGGCCGGTGCGTCAGCGACCCCAGGAAGGCCTTGCTGTCAAACGCCTCGCCCATGACCAGCGATCCGCAGGGCGACCTCCATCGCCTGCTCGTAGTTCAGGCGGGGATCAACCTGGGTGCGATAGCCCCGCTCCAGGTCCGAGTCCGTGAGGCCCCGAGCGCCACCGGTGCACTCCGTCACGTGCTCCCCGGTGAGTTCGAGATGCACCCCACCCAGATGGGAACCCGCCGCGCGGTGCACCTCAAACGCGGCCTCCAGTTCGGCAACAATGTTCTCCAGGCGCCGGGTCTTTAGCCCGGACGTGGCCGTCTCCGTATTGCCGTGCATGGGGTCGCAGATCCAGACCACGTGGGCGCCCGCCTCGCTCACCGTGGCAATCAGCTCCGGCAGCACCTTGCGAATCCGGGCGGCGCCAAGCCTGTGAATCAGCGTCAGCCTGCCGGCGCGATTCGTTGGGTTCAGGGTCTGCAACAACCCGCGGAGGGCCGCCGGGCTGGTGTCCGGTCCGATTTTCAGGCCGATGGGGTTGCTGATGCCGCGAAAGTACTCCACGTGGGCACTGGCGGGCTGGCTGGTGCGGACCCCGATCCAGGGAAAATGCGTGGTGAGGTCGTACCAGCCCTGGCGGCGCTCGATAAAGCGCGTCTGGGCCTGCTCATAGGGCAGGTGCAGCCCCTCATGGCCCGTAAAGAAGTCGACCCGTCGGACCTGGTCGATGGACTTGCCGGTGAGACTCTCAAAGAAATCGAGGCCATCCGATACCGTCTGTACGAGCCGGTGGTACTGCTCAGCGAGGGGCGAATGCTGAACCCAGTCGAGATCCCAGTTTTCCGGGTGATGGAGATCGGCAAAACCACCATCGATGAGGGAGCGCACGAAGTTCAGGGTCAGGGCCGAGCGCTCGTAGGCCCGCAGCATGAGTTCCGGATCCGGCTCCCGGTCCTGAGGGGTGAAGGCATTGCGATTGATGATGTCGCCCCGGTAGCTGGGCAGCGTTTCAGCACCCCGCGTTTCGGTGTCTGTGGAGCGCGGCTTTGCGTACTGCCCGGCCATGCGCCCGACCCGCACCACCGGCCGCTTCAGCCCGGAGACAATGACGACGCTCATCTGGAGCAGGATCTTGAGCTTGGTGACGATGGCGTCGGAGCGGCAGTCGGCAAAGGACTCGGCGCAGTCCCCGCCCTGGAGGACGAATGCCTTGCCTTCGCCCGCCAGGGCCAGCTGGTCCCGGAGAGCATCGACTTCCCAGGAGGTCACCAGGGGCGGCAGGCGGGCCAGCTCCGCCATCACCGCCTCGGCGCGCTGCTGGTCTCTGTAGGCAGGAATCTGGCCCGCCGTGCGGTCCCGCCAGCTGGCGGGGTGCCAGCCGGCCTCTGCTTTTGAAGCGCTCATGCGCGGGGACTATGCCACAGGGCTTCCGGCGGGGTCATGCCGGGTTGCGCTTGGCAACTTCCCACAGGGCGTCCAGTTGCTCCGGACTCAGCGCTGGCCACGCAAGGCCCTGTTGCCGGACTGCCTCTTCGACGCGCCGGAACCGGGCCTCGAATTTGCGGGCCGCCTGCCGCAGAGCCTGCTCCGGGTCCACGTGGCAATGCCGGGCGAGGCTCGTGCAGGCCAGGAGGAGGTCGCCCACCTCTTCCTCGACCGCGGCCTGCTGGTTCAGGCGCAGGGCGGCGGTTACTTCGTCCAGTTCTTCCCGAATCTTCTCGACCACGCCCTGGGCATCAGGCCAGTCGAGACCGACGCGCGCGGCGCGCTTGCCAAGCTTCTCCGCCCGGATCAGGGCCGGCAGTGCCTGGCCGACACCAGCCATTGCGGACGTGTCCCCGCCGCGCCGCTCGCGCTCCCCAGCCTTGTGCCCTTCCCAGGCATCCTTCTGGGCACTGGCTGAGGCGACGACTGCAGTGCCAAAGACGTGGGGATGCCGGCGGACCATCTTCTCGCTGATGGCCGCCACGACATCACCGAAGTCGAAGGCCTGGATCTCCTGCGCCATCCGGGCGTGAAAAACCACCTGGAGCAACAGGTCACCCAGTTCATCCCGCAGGTCCGTCAGGTCGTCCCGGTCGATCGCATCCGCGACCTCATACGCCTCCTCTATGGTGTAGGGCGCAACGGAACCGAAATTCTGCTCCCGGTCCCAGGGGCAGCCCCGGACCGGATCCCGCAGGGTCGCCATGATCTCCAGGAGAGTGCCGATGTCCCGGCTACTGTTCTGCTTCATTCAGTGCTTCCCGCAGCGTGTTCAGGATGTGCGCCGTGGCGCCCCAGATATGGTGCGGACCGTACTGGATCGCGCAGACCGGCACCATCAGGCCCCGTACCGTGCGCTCGCTCCAGATGAGATGCCCGGGGTCCCGCAGGTAACTCAGCGGCACGGCAAAGATCTCGGCAACCTCCACCGGGTCCGCCAGGAGCGAAAAGCCAGGCCGCAATAACGCAACGACCGGGCTTACCGCGAAGCCGGTCACCACCGCGTGGGGGGGCAGATGGCCGACGACGTCGATGAAGACTGCCTCGATACCCACCTCCTCCCGGGCTTCCCGCAGGGCCGCCGCGACCGTGCCTCCGTCAGCGGCATCGATCCGCCCTCCCGGAAAGCTGATCTGCCCGGGATGATCCCGCAGGTGATCCGTACGCCGGGTCAGCAGCACCTCCCAGCCGGTGGGCCGGTCAACCAGCGCGACCAGTACGGCAGCGGGAATCAGGGGCTCCGGGAAAAGCTGTCGGGCGACATCGGGTGGCAGGCGGGCCAGCGCCTCCGCCGGCAGGTCTTCCGGCGGACGGGTGTTCCTGAGGCGGTCGATGAGTCGCTCGATCACCTCCCGGTGCCCGCCAGCGTTAAGACTTGATCCCACCCTTCGTCAGACCCTTGGCGTCCAGCAGCCGGTCAATCTCCTTGCTGGAAAGATCCGTTAACTCCGCCGCCACCTCGCGAATCGGCCGACGTTCCGCGTAGGCCTTCTTGGCAATTGCCGCACCCTTCTCGTAGCCAATAACGGGGTTCATGGCGGTGACGAGAATCGGATTGCGGTCGAGAGCCTCGGCCAGCTTGTCATGCTTAACCTTGAAACCGGCGATGGCCTTGTCGCCGAGCAGCCGGCTCGCGTTCGCCAGCAGCTGAATGCTCTGGAGCAGGTTGTAGGCGACCACGGGCAGCATGACGTTGAGCTGGAAGTTGCCCGACTGGCCGGCGATCACGATGGTGGCGTCATTCCCGATGACCTGCGCCGCAACCATGGCCACGGCCTCCGGGATCACGGGGTTCACCTTGCCCGGCATGATGCTGCTGCCGGGCTGGAGCCCGGGCAGCGCGATCTCCCCGAGCCCGGCCAGGGGCCCGCTGTTCATCCAGCGCAGGTCATTCGCAATCTTCAGCAAAGCAACGGCCAGCGTCCGGAGCTGGCCCGACAGCTCGACTGCGGTGTCCTGACAGCTCAGCGACTCAAACAGGTTGGGAGAAATGCTGAATTTCACCCCGGTATTCTCCGTGAGGAGCACGGACACCTTCTTGCCGAACTTGGGATGTGCATTGATGCCGGTGCCCACAGCGGTGCCACCCTGGGCAAGTCGCGTGAGGCGCGGCAGGCAGTCACTGATCCGGTCTTCGGCATTGGCAATCTGCTGCGCCCAGCCGCCCAGCTCCTGACTCATGCGCACCGGCATGGCATCCATCAGGTGCGTCCGGCCCGTCTTCACGACAGCATCAGTCTCGCGGGCCTTCTTGCCGATGACCTTCCGTAGATGCTTCAGTGCCGGCAGCAGCGCCTCCGAGACCTCCAGAGCGGCACTGACATGGATGGCAGTGGGGACCACGTCATTACTGCTCTGCCCCATGTTGACATCATCGTTGGGGTGCACTTTGGCACCGAGTCGTTTCGTCGCCAGCCGCGCGATGACCTCGTTGGCATTCATGTTGGAACTCGTTCCGGAGCCCGTCTGGAAGACGTCGACGGGGAACTGCCCGTCGTGCTCACCCTCTGCCACTTGCAGGGCCGCAGTCTGGATGGCCATCGCCTTGCCGCTCTTGAGCAGCCCAAGTTCGGCATTGGCGCCGGCTGCCGCCCACTTGATCAGCCCGAGCGCCCGGATGAATCCCCGGGGCATGGGCAGCCCGCTGACGGGAAAATTATCCACCGCCCGTTGCGTCTGGGCCCCCCAGAGCGCGTGCTCGGGAACCCGCAGTTCGCCCATGCTGTCACGTTCGATTCGGTAACCCTTGCCGGCCATTCCTGCTCTCCTGATAGATGCAAAGAGACCAGCGAGGCGCGGGTGAGCCCACGCTGATCCTCCGTGTTGGTGTATGATTTCACGCTGAATTATAGGGATTTTCCGCAAGAGCGATATGGACCGCGAACCACTTACCGCAATTTCGCCGCTCGACGGCCGTTACTCCGCCAAAGTGGAATCCCTGAGGGGTATTTTCAGCGAGTACGGGCTGATCCGTTTTCGGGTTCTGGCCGAGGTCCGCTGGGTCCAGTTCCTGGCTCAGGAGGCCGGTATCGAGGGCCTGGGACCACTCTCCCCGGTGGTCAGTGACGTCCTCAATAACCTGGCCGAGCGCTTTGGTCCGGATGATGCTCGCCAGGTGAAGCAGATCGAACTGCGGACTAATCATGATGTAAAGGCCGTCGAGTACCTGATTGCCGAGCGCCTGGGTAATGGTGCAGACCTCGGCAGGATCCGTCCCTTTTTGCACTTCGCCTGCACTTCTGAAGACATCAACAACATCGCCTACGCCCTCATGCTGCGGCATGGCCGGGACGACGTCCTTCTGCCCCAGTTCCGCCAGCTGGTGGCCGTCGTCGACACGCTGGCGCGGAACCTTGCCGAAGTGCCGATGCTGGCCAGAACCCACGGTCAGCCCGCCAGCCCGACCACGATGGGCAAGGAACTCGCCAACAGCGCCTGGCGGCTCAAGCGCCAGTTGCAGCAACTGCGAGCGGTCGAGACCCTGGCAAAGATGAATGGCGCCGTGGGCAACTTCAATGCACATCGAATTGCCTATCCCGATGTCGACTGGTCCAGCGTTTCCCGCCGCTTCGTCGAGTCTCTGGGACTGGTCTGGAACCCCTACACCACCCAGATCGAACCTCACGACTGGATTGCCGAGTACTGTCACTGCCTGATTCGCTGCAACGTCATCCTGCTGGACCTGGCCCGGGACTTGTGGGGCTACATTGCCATCGGGTACTTCCGCCAGCGTAAGGTGGACACGGAGGTGGGTTCGTCGACGATGCCCCACAAGGTCAATCCCATCGATTTCGAGAACGCCGAGGGCAATCTCGGTGTAGCCAATGCACTGCTGGCGCATTTCGCCGAGAAACTACCGGTCTCCCGCTGGCAGCGGGATCTGAGCGACTCGACCGTGCTGCGCAATCTCGGCGTCGCCATGGGGCACAGCACCCTTGCTGTCCAGTCGCTGCTGACCGGTTTGCGCAAGCTCGAAGCCGACGCTCCCCGCATGCGATCGGACCTGCAGGCAGCCTGGGAGGTCCTGGGCGAGGCGGTCCAGACCGTGATGCGCCGCCATGGACACGCCGACGCCTATGAGCAGCTCAAGACCCTCACCCGCGGTTCGCCGATCAACCGGGAATCCCTCACGGCGTTCCTGCGTGCCGTCGATCTGCCCGGGAGCGAGCGCGACCGCCTGCTGGCGCTGGCCCCGGAGGACTACACGGGTGACGCGGCCGTTCTCGCCCGCAAGGCTGCCGGGTCAGAGCCCTGATACCCCGCCTGTGCGGCTCAGTCGTCGATAAACGTGATCCAGTTGGCACTGCCTGCTGGGGCCGGCTTCGTACAATTCAGCGTGGCCGAGATGACCCCCCCAGACGGATTGCCTACGGAGCGAACCCAGGGTCGCCGCTGGGTGCTGGCAGCGAAGGAAGACACGCTGGCGGCTGCCATCGAGATCGCCGAAGTTGCCCAGCGGGGCCTCGCCATACTCACGCCGGACCTGGAGCCCGGCGTCTACGATCACGAACGCTTTCTCGAAATCGTCAAACGTCTGGTGCTGGCCAAACGCTTCGCCAGGATCCGGGTGCTGATTGCAGAGCCCCAGCGCACCATTCGCCTGGGCAATCGACTGGTGGGCCTTGGACGACGGCTGAATACCTATATCGAGTTTCGCAATGTTCACGAAGACTACCGGGAGCACCGTGAGGCATTTCTGCTCGCCGATGACGTCGCCCTGCTCTACCGCATCAACCATGCCCGGTGGGAAGGTATCGCCGACACCTATGAGACCGCCGTTGCCCGCCGCTACCTCAACCTGTTTGAGGAAATCTGGACCGCTTCCGAAACCGCCCAGGAACTCCGTCAGCTGCGGATCTAGACCAGGGGATTCATCCCCTTGGTGACCACTTCACGTCCTGAGCCCTTACTGGCACTGACGGTTGCAGCCGTGGTGGAGCGGGACGGCCTGTTCATGTTCGTCGAGGAGCGTATCGATGGCCGACTGGTACTCAATCAGCCAGCAGGACATGTGGACGCGGGCGAAACGCTGCAGGCCGCTGTCATCCGGGAGACCCTCGAGGAATCCGCCTTCACCTTTGTCCCAGAGGCTGTACTCGGGGTCTACCTGTGGGGCCGCGATACGGTCGGCCTGCGCTACCTGCGGGTTGCCTTCTGTGGTCGACTGACCGCTCATGACCCGCAGCAAACGCTCGATGAGGGTATAGAAAGGGTGCTGTGGCTGCCCCGTACCGAGGTTATCGCGGGTACCAGGCGGCTGCGGAGCCCGATGGTGCTCCGCGCTGTGGATGACTACCTGAGCGGCGTCCGGCAGTCCATCGACCGCTACGCAGCCATGACCCGGGATGAGCTCCTGCTCCAGGCCCTCAGGCTCTGAGGCTTCCCCGGGGAATCGCCAGCGGCTGCTAGACTTTGCGCCATGGCTGAGCCTCCCCAGAAAATGGTTGTCGTCGGGCTATCTGGTGGGGTGGATTCCGCCGTGGCCGCACTGTGCCTCCTGCGGGCAGGCTACCGGGTGCAGGGCCTGCACATGACCAACTGGGATGACGCCAATGAGTACTGCACGGCGGGCACTGATCTGGCTGATGCGAGGCGGGTAGCCACAGACCTGGGCATTCACCTGCATGAAGCCAACTTCTCCCGCCAGTATCGCGCTGCGGTCTTCGAGGATTTCCTCCGGGAGCTCGCTGCGGGCCGCACACCGAATCCCGATGTGGCCTGTAACCGGCACATCAAGTTTGGCGTCTTCCTGGAACATGCCACGCGTCTCGGTGCCGACTTCATCGCCACCGGCCACTACGCCCGTGTGACCCATGACCCGGAACCGCGCTTGTTCACGTCCGCTGACCGGGACAAGGACCAGACCTACTTCCTCCACTCGATCGAGCGGGGGGCCCTGGCCAGGACCCTCTTCCCCCTGGGGTCCATCGAGAAGCATGAAGTACGCCGACTCGCCCGCGAGTACGGACTCGCCAATCACGCGAAAAAGGACAGCACCGGCATCTGCTTCGTCGGCGAAAGGCCGTTTCGCCAGTTCCTTTCCGAACATGTGCACACGAAGCCGGGACCGATACTCAATCCGGCGGGCCAGCAGCTTGGCGAGCACATCGGTCTGCCCTTCTACACGCTGGGCCAGCGGGAAGGACTCAAGGTGGGAGGACGCAATGACAGCCTGCAGTCGCCCTGGTTTGTCGCCGCCAAGGACCTTGCCCGTAACGCGCTGATCGTTGTTCAGGGCCGGGATCACCCCTGGCTGCTGCGGCGGGAACTGCGCGCCGGCGAACTTCGCTGGCTGGCCGGTGAGCCGGCAGGCCTCGACAGCGGCCTCGAACTCCACGCCCGCATCCGGCATCGTCAGGTCCCGGCCCGCTGCCACGTCCGCTCGGTCCCGGTTGCCCAGGCCGAGGTGACCTTCGACATTGCACAGCGGGCCCCAACTCCGGGTCAGTACCTGGTCCTGTATCGCGGCGAGGAATGCCTTGGCGGCGGTGTCATTCTGGAGTCGGGCGCGATGCTGGCTGCTCCCCTTCCGGCCAATCTGGCCACGGCGTAGCTGGAATCGATCCGCTATAATTTCCTGCTCGCGTCCGTCCTGATTCAGAGAGAAAACCATGGCGAAAATCCTTGATGCAAAGACCACCCTGTCCGTCAACGGCACGGACTACGACATTTATGGCCTCGCCGCCGTCAAGGAGGGTCACGTCAGTCGCCTCCCCTACTCCCTGAAGATCCTTCTGGAGAATCTGTTGCGCCATGCGGCCAGCGGCGATGTCCGGGCCGCAGATATCAGCGCCCTGGCGAACTGGGATCCCAAGTCAAAGGACGAACACGAGATAGCCTTCACGCCCGCGCGCGTCATACTCCAGGACTTCACGGGCGTACCGGCCGTGGTCGATCTGGCCGCCATGCGCGATGCCGTGGTGAAGCTTGGCGGCAAGGCCGATGCGATCAATCCCCTGTCCCCCGCCGAACTGGTTATTGACCATTCGGTGCAGGTTGACAACTACGGCACCCCGGGCGCCCTCCAAGCCAACACCGTCGTCGAGTTCTCCCGCAACCAGGAACGCTATGGCTTCCTGCGCTGGGGTCAGGATGCCTTCCGCAATTTCAAGGTGGTCCCGCCCAACACGGGAATCGTTCACCAGGTCAACCTGGAGTACCTGTCCCGAGTGGTGTTCAGTGTTGAGACCAAGGGGCGACGCGTTGCCTATCCGGACACGGTCGTCGGCACGGACTCCCACACAACCATGATCAATGGTCTCGGCATCCTGGGCTGGGGCGTCGGCGGTATTGAGGCTGAAGCGGCCATGCTGGGACAGCCGGTCACCATGCTCATTCCCGAGGTCATCGGCTTCCGGCTCACGGGCCAGCTGCGGGAGGGCACGACGGCCACTGACCTGGTCCTCACGGTGACAGAAATCCTGCGCAAGAAGGGCGTCGTCGGCAAGTTCGTCGAGTTCTTCGGCGATGGCCTGTCGAACCTGCCGCTTGCCGATCGGGCCACCATCGGGAACATGTCGCCGGAGTTTGGCAGCACGGTCGCTATCTTCCCCATCGATGGGGAAACCATCCGTTACCTGGAACTGTCGGGGCGGCCGGCTCAGGAGATTGCGCTGATCGCTGCCTATGCCAAAGCGCAGGGACTCTGGCGGGAGGACGGCCAGGCCGAGCCACTCTTCACTGACGTTGTCTCCCTGGATCTCGCCACCGTCGAGCCCAGCATGGCGGGCCCGAGCCGACCCCAGGATCGCATCGGCCTCCGCAATCTGGCGGCTGCCTACCGCAAGGTCGAAGCCGAGCAGACTGCCGATGGCAAGACGGGCACTGTCCCGGTGCGGGTTACGACGAAGGGGCAGACCTTCGACCTGGCCAATGGCTCGGTGCTGATTGCGGCCATCACCAGCTGCACCAACACGTCGAATCCCTACGTGATGATGGCTGCGGGACTTCTCGCCCGGAACGCGATCCAGCGCGGCCTGAGCACCAAGCCCTGGGTGAAGACCAGTCTTGCACCCGGCTCCCGCGTGGTCAGCAGCTATCTCGACAAGTCGGGATTGATGCAGTCCCTCAATGCTCTTGGTTTCAATATCGTTGGCTTCGGCTGCACAACCTGCATTGGCAATTCCGGCCCTCTGGACCCGCCCATCGAGAAGGCCGTCCGGGAGGGCAAGCTGATTGGCTGCAGTGTCCTGTCGGGCAACCGGAACTTCGAAGGCCGCATACACCCGCTGGTCCGCAACAACTTCCTGGCTTCACCGCCGCTGGTGGTGGCCTACGCCCTGGCTGGCTCCCTGCATATCGACCTCGCCACGGAACCACTGGGCACCGGGAAGGATGGCCAGCCCGTGTACCTGAAGGACATCTGGCCGGGCCAGAAGGAAATCCAGGCAGCCGTCACCGGCAACCTCGACTCCGCCATGTTTCGGGCGAGCTACGGCAACGTCTTTGCAGGTGACAGCAACTGGAACTCGATCAAGGTGCCGAAGGGCGACAGGTTTGCCTGGGCGGACGACTCCACCTACGTGCGCAACCCGCCCTACTTTGAGGGCATGACTCGCCAGCCTGCAGCCGTGACCGATATCTCCGGTGCGCGGGTCCTCGCGCTGCTGGGGAACTCCGTGACCACGGACCATATCTCCCCGGCCGGCTCGATTGGCAAGGACACACCGGCAGGTAAGTATCTTCTGAGTAAAGGCGTCCAGGTATCTGATTTTAATCAGTATGGAGCCCGCCGCGGCAATCATGAAGTCATGATGCGCGGGACCTTTGCCAACATCCGGCTGCGCAATCAGCTGGTTCCTGGTACGGAGGGCGGCCAGACCCTGCACCTGCCCAGTGGCGAGCCGCTGTCCATCTACGATGCCGCCATGCGCTACGCCGTCGACAAGGTTCCCCTCGTGATCCTGGCAGGCAAGGAGTATGGCAGCGGCTCGTCCCGCGACTGGGCCGCCAAGGGAACCAAATTGCTCGGTGTGCGCGCCGTGATTGCCGAGAGCTACGAGCGGATCCACCGCTCAAATCTGATCGGCATGGGGGTGCTGCCCCTCGAGTTTCTCCCCGGCGACAGCGCAGCCTCCCTTGGCCTTACTGGCCGCGAGATCTTCGATGTCTCAGGACTGGATGGGGGTCGTGCCCGCGAAGTGACCGTGGTTGCTCACCGGGAAGACGCAACCCGGCAGACCTTCCAGGCGCGGGTGCGGATCGACACTCCCAAGGAGGGCGAGTACTTCGCTCACGGCGGCATCCTGCACTATGTTCTGCGGCAGCTTGCGGCGGCCGGTACGGCGGCCTAGTGAAGACGTGGCTGACCTGATTGACGTCGGAGCGAACCTCACCCACGACAGCTTTAGGGACGACCTTGCGGAGGTCATCGAACGGGCCGCGGGGAGCGGGGTTCGGCGCCTGATCGTGACCGGGACCAGCCTGGCAGCGTCCGCAGCTGCCGTGGCACTTTCCCGGTCGAGCCCAGACACGCTCTGGGCTACGGCGGGTGTCCACCCGCACTCGGCAGCCGACTATGACGATGCTGTCGAGGATGCCCTGAGACTGCTGCTCAGGGATCCGCGGGTAGTCGCCGCTGGCGAGTGCGGGCTGGACTACCACCGGGACTATGCCCCGCGGGATGTCCAGCGGCGCGCTTTCGCCAGGCAGCTGGAACTGGCAGCGGCCAGCGGCAGGCCGCTCTTTCTGCATCAGCGCGACGCTCACGGGGACTTCCTCGCCCTGCTGCGGGAGCAGGGCTCCCGCCTGCCGGGCGGTGTCGCTCACTGCTTCACCAACGGCCCGGCCGAGGTGGCTGAATACCTGGGTATTGGCCTGTACATCGGCATCACCGGCTGGATCTGTGACGAGCGGCGGGCCAGCGAGTTGCGCGCCGCTGTCGCCTGCATCCCCCTCGACCGGATCGTTGTCGAGACGGACTCCCCCTACCTGCTGCCGAGAACCCTGCGGCCATTACCCCGCAGCCGCCGGAACGAACCAGGAATGCTTCCCGAGATTGTCCGGACGCTGGCGGGCTTTATGGGTCGCAGCCCTGAGGTGGTAGCAGAGGCTACGACCCGCAATGCTGAAAAACTCTTCGGGCTCAGCTCCGGCCTTCAGTAAGAAGGTTATCCATGCGTGCGGCGAGTGCTGACTGGCGCAGCCGCTCCCAGGCCTGCTGATACGCGTCCGGGCTGGTCCCGGCGCCGGACGCCTCCTTCTCCAGTTCCTGCAGCAAGGGTTCCAGAAGAGTCACGCTCCGGGGCTGACCTTTGGTAAAGCGGGCCCGACCCGTAAAGCCGACGAAGCCGACTACCGGCACCTCCGGCGTAAGGCGCTTGACCGCGGCGACCCGGTCCCAGAGTCCGGGTTGGGGGTTCGCGAAGGTGAAGCGCCGGTTGTCCGCTATGACCGTCCAGTCCTGCATGCCTTCACTGCCGAAGACATGGCCTTCGACGTCCTTGATGTCGATGACCAGGATTCCCCGCGCCGTAAGCAGTGCGTACTGCAGCTGGATCTCCTCGCCATTGCCGTCAGGAATGATGAAGTTGGCGAGGACTCCACGGCTTGCATCCCGGAGGCGGCGGTCGATGTCACGGCGCCGGCGCTGAAGCACCCTCCAGTACCAGCCGGCGGCAACCAGCGCCAACGCGACAAGGACAACCCCGAGCAGGAGCAATGGACCTTGTGTGAACGGCATTGCGCTGTCCAGCATGAGCTAAAGCCTGCCGGCCAGCGCATCGAGCTCTGGCGCAATAGTGTCGAAGTGAGCAGGCCTCGTGAGCAGCGCCATGAGCTCAGCTGGCGGCTCCACCGGAGCACCCAGCAATGGTTCCACGATAGTGTCGAACTTGGCGGCGTGAGCGGTGGCGACGACCGCCCAGTCCCGGCGGGTCAGCTCCACCTCTGGCAGCTCCCGGTACACCCGCAGGCCCGCAGCGGTGTGGGGACACCAGGGCAGGCCGTGGCGGCGGAACTCGTCCACGATGGTCGTGCGGATCTCGGCATCCGATACCGGCACCGCCGAGACCTCCTCCCGGAGGCTAGCGACATCGGTGCACAACGCCTGGAGACGCTCCATGTTGCTCGGATTGCCCACGTCCATCGCGGACGCGAGGGTCGGGACACTCGCCCGGGGCAGCCACTGCCCGGTGGCCAGATAGTCTGGAATCGTGACGTTGGCATTGGTGGCGAGGACTATCCGGTCGATGGGCAGTCCAACCCGACGGGCCCAGACGCAGGCAAAGCCGTTGCCGAGGTTGCCCGTCGGCACGATAAAACTCAAGGGTCGCCCCGTAGCCCGCCAGTGCCTGAGGCTGGCAAGAGCGTAGTAAGCGGCCTGGGGCAGGAGACGGCCCACGTTGATGCTGTTGGCGGAACAGAGCCGGTGCCGGGACCTGAGTCCGGCATCGGCAAAGGCTGCCTTGACCAGGCGCTGGCAATCGTCGAACTCGCCCCGGACGGCCAGCGAGACCACATTGCCGCCCCAGCAGGTGAGCTGGTGCTGCTGGCGGGGCGACACACGCCCTTCCGGAAACAGAACGACGACCCGCGTGTCCGGCCTGCGGTAATAGGCAGCCGCCACGGCACCGCCCGTGTCCCCGGAGGTCGCCACCAGAACGGTTACGGGCGCGGTCGCGAACCTGCCCTCCCGGATGATGTGCTCCATGCAGTGGGCAAGGAAGCGCGCCCCTACATCCTTGAACGCTGCTGTCGGCCCGTGGAACAACTCCAGGATCGAGAGAGCGCCGGGGGATGCTTCGAGTTGCCGCAGCGGCAACGGAAAGTTCAGAGCTGCGCGGCAGACTTCTCCAAGCGCGTTTGCCAGGGAAGACCCGGCGAAGAAGGGCTTGAGGAAGTTCGTTGCCACGTCGGGAAAAGCATCCAGCGTGGAAAAATCTCCAGGGACAAAGCCGGGGAGCACCTCGGGGACATAGAGCCCACCGTCATCGGCCGTCCCGCCCATGATGGCGGTTTCTAGACCGACGGCCGGGCCGCCACGGGTACTCACGTAGCGCATGGCGGACCCCTAGAGAGCCGCGCCGAGGTACGTTGAGAGTCGCAGGATGTCGGCGAAAACCCCGGCAGCGGTCACGGCAGGTCCGGCTCCAGGCCCCTGCACGACGAGCGGATTCTCGCTGTAGCGGGCTGAAGCGTACCTGACGATGTTGTCGGTGAGGTTGATGTTGGCAAAGGAATGCCGGCGGCCCAGAGACTCGAGGCGGACGGTCGCCGTACCCGAACGGCGGTCAAGCCGGCCCACATAGCGCAATACCTGATCAGCCTCGTTGGCCCGGGACCAGCGCTCTGCCATCGCCTGGTCGTGGGCCTGCAGGGCGCCGAGGAAGTCGTCCGCACTCCCCGCCTCCAGACCCGCAGGAATCAGACTCTCCACCGACAGGTCACGCATCTCCAGCCGCATACCCATCTCACGCCCGAGAATGATCAGCTTGCGGGCCACGTCCAGTCCGGACAGGTCATCCCGCGGATCAGGTTCCGTGTAGCCCGCATCCCGTGCCTCGCGGACGATGGTGGAAAACGGCTTGGTGCCATCAAAGACATTGAACAGGTAGGCCAGCGTACCGGAGAAGATGCCCTCGATACTTCGGATCTCGTCGCCTGTTTCCCGGAGGTCGCGGAGCGTTCCAAGGATGGGCAGCGCGGCACCGACGGTGGTTTCGTACAGAAAACGGGTGTTGCTGCGCCGCCGGACCTCGTGCAGCTGGTCATACATACTCAGTGGGCCGCTGGGCGCCTTCTTGTTGGGTGTAACCACATGGACGCCGCCACCGAGCCACTCCACGTACCGTGCTGCGACGTCCTCACTGGAACTGCAGTCAACGACTACCGCATGGGGCAGATGCTCAGCATGGACATGCTGAGTGAACTGGGCCCAGTCGAGCGGCACTGAGGATTTCTCGAAGTCCTCAAGCCACGTTGCAAGATTGATCGCGCGATCGCTCAACAGCATCCGCCGGGAATCCGCTATGGCCCGCACCCGGAGATCGAGATTGAACTGGGACTTGAGCCGCGGCAGTTCGGTGGCCATCTGCTTCAGCAGTACCTGCCCGACGTTCCCCGGCCCGATAAGGCCAATGGAGATGGTCTCAGCCGAAAGGTAGAAGCCTGAGTGCACGGCGCGCAGCGCGCGGGTGGAGTCCTGCCGGGCAACAACGGCGGAAATGTTGCGCTCCGAAGAACCCTGGGCAATCGCTTTGACGTTGATGCCGGCACTGCCAAGAGTGCCGAGAAAGCGGCCGGCAACCCCGGGCATTCCCGCCATGCCATCACCAACCACGGCAATCACGCTGCAGGGATTCTTTATGGTGATGCTCTGCACGAGTCCCTGCTTCAACTCGGCAGCAAAAGCGCGCTGTACTACCCGCTCCGCCTCGGCAGCCATCCCGCTGGGAACGCCAATACAGATGGAGTGCTCGGAACTGGCCTGGGAAATGAGAATAACGGAAATACCCGACTCCCGGAGCGCCCCGAACAGACGATCAGCAGTGCCGGGGACACCAATCATCCCGGCACCCTCGATGTTCAGCAGGGCCACATCATCAACGGCGGTCACGCCCTTGATCGGCTGGCTGGAATCCGAGTTCGGCCCGATGAGAGAGCCCGGAACAGACGGGTTGAAGGTATTGCGTATCCAGATGGGAATCGACCGCTGGACGGCGGGCGACATCGTCTGGGGGTGTATGACTTTGGCCCCGAAGTACGCCAGCTCCATGGCTTCACTGTAGGACAGGGAGCTGATGATGGCCGCCTCGGGAACGCGGTTGGGATCGGCGCTCAGCACACCGTCCACATCGGTCCAGATCGTGATCTTCTCGGCGTCCAGCAAAGCCCCGACTATGGACGAGGAAAAGTCACTCCCATTTCTTCCCAGGGTCGTCGGCAGGCCGTTGCGCTCACTGGCTATGAACCCTGTGACCACGGCGATACCGATCGTAGTGTCAGTAAAGATCCGGCGCGCATTGGCCCAGGATTCATCCCACTGAACGGCCGGCCCCATCTCGCCCGGCTCAATGATGATGAGATCCCGCGCATCGACCCAGTGCACCGGACGGCCGGGAGCCTCGGACTGGGCGCGCTCAGCAAGGTAAGCGGCCAGCAGCCGCGAGGACCACAGTTCGCCATAACCGGCAATCAGGTCCCGGCTGCGTTCCCCCGCCTGGCGCACGAGAGCAATCGCCCGCAGAACGTCCCGCATGTCGGCCAGATCCGCGGCAAAGACCTTCAGGATGTCGTCAGCAGACTGCTTTTTCCTGAGCAGCGCTGCGACGGTCGTGCGATACCGGGTCCCAATGGCATCCATGCGGGAGGTGATGTCAGGCGCGGCCTGCTCCGCCGCCGAGACCAGGCCCAGAAGCGCATCCGTAGTCTTGGCCATGGCCGAGACCACCACCGCCTGGCGGGAGACGGCCTCATCCAGCAGGATGTCTGCTACGCGGCGAAAACAGTCCGCGTCGCCAAGGCTGGTGCCACCAAATTTGTGGACATGCCAGGCACCGGGATTGGTCGAGATATTCAACTTGGACACCATGGATAAGCCAGCAAGGGGTCAGGAAAAACGGCGGCCAATCATACCCGTTCTGACCTGCGGCTACAGCGACCAGACTACCGTCCGGGCGCGCGGGCTAGTATCTTCTCGCCATGGTCAGAATATTCCTCGCCGCCATTGAGTCCCAGCGGGACCGGTCGGACCTGGAAAGGTCCGTCGCCGCCCCGATCGAGCGCCAGCTCATCATCCGCAGCTTCAGTGACGCGACCTACCCGGAACTCATCGATATCGAGCGGCGCGGCCACGGCTTCTATGGCTGGGGACTCCGGGGCACCCCGGAAAACATTGAGAACTGGTTCCAGATGAACGTCGGGGATTTCGTCCTTCTGGGCCAAAAGGACGGCTACCGGCACTACGCGAAGGTTCTGGGTCGCTACGAGATCGCCGATTACCTTACGGTCGAGTTTACCGAGCTAACCCAGGTTCCCGCAGAAGCCATGGATCGGATCGAGGCAGATTTTGGGAGCGTCGAACGCTTCGCCCGTCTGGGACTGCTGAATACTGGCGTTGGAGTGAATACTGGCGTTGGAGGCCCGATCCTGGATATGAGCGGCATAATCCGGATTGCTGAACGGGACATGGCCACCTGCAGGCCAGCGAACCGCAGAACAGCAAGGACGGCCGCCAAGCCATCATTAATACCATCATCAAGAGGCGCGGCGATTCCCGCTTTCGCAATGCACTGCTGCAGGCTTACGAATCCCGTTGCGCCATCACCAGCTTCAACGCGGTCGACGTGCTCGAGGCCGCCTGCATCGTGCCGTTCCGGGGGAAATTCCCTCACCACCCTTCCAATGGCCTGCTGCTGCGCGCGGACATCCACGCCCTCTTCGACCTGGGGAAGATCGCGATCGACACGGGCAGCATGTCGGTGGTCCTCACAGAGGACCTGATGCAGACCAGCTACCGGCTCCTGGCGGGCCGTCCCCTGCGCTACCCGAAGGAGGAAGAGCATCGGCCGAGCAACGAGGCGCTGGACCTGCACCGCCGATCCGCCGGACTTTGATCCCGGGCCGGTATACTGCCGTTTATGCTGAAGACACCTGCAGAGTTTCTCGCCTGGCCCAATCGGGCGATCACGCTCCTTGGTATGTCCGGAGTGGGCAAGACGACCCTGGCCAACAAGCTGCCCCGCTCCACCTGGTTCCATTACTCAGGCGACTACCGTATCGGCACCAAGTACCTCGAGGAGCCGATCCTCGACAACATCAAGCGGCAGGCCATGCAGGTGGAGTTCCTGCGGGGCCTGCTGCGCAGTGACTCCATCTACATCGCCAGCAACATTACGGTGAACAACCTGGACCCTGTCTCCACGTTCCTGGGCAAGATTGGCACCCCCAGCCGGGGCGGTATCTCGATGGAGACCTTCAAGCTCCACCAGCGCCTGCACGGTTCGGCGGAGGTCAGCGCCATGAAGGATGTCGCGGACTTTATCGTCAAGGCCAAGGACATCTACGGCTACGACCACTTTCTCAACGACGCGGGTGGCAGTCTCTGTGAGCTTGACGACTCCGAAATGCTCAAGGCGCTCACCGAACACACGCTGATTCTGTACCTCCGTGCTGGCGATGACATGGAGCATGAGCTTATCCGCCGGGCAGTTGCCCATCCGAAGCCCCTCTACTACCGGGACGATTTCCTCGACAGGGAGATCAAGGTCTATCTGCAGGAGACGGGGGCAGTCCATCCGGATGAGATAGACCCGGACCATTTCGTGCGCTGGATCTTCCCCAGACTGGTGCAGCACCGGCGCCCACGCTACGAGGCACTGGCTGGTCAGTATGGCTACACCGTAGAGGCCCGGGACATCCCGGACATTCGCGACGAACAGGACTTTCTGCAACTGGTGGTCGGCGCAATCCAGCGGCGCGGCAACCGGTGAGCTTCTACTTCAGCCAGGTGAGGGCCCGCCTGATTACCCTCCATTTCATCGGTCAGGCCGTGGCAGAATAGTCCCCGTCAGGACCTGCGTTCTGAGCAAGAAACCGCAATAGCTTCGGCCGCTTCAGCGAGTACTCCAGATGGCAACGACCAAGGGGCAACGCCCCCTCGATGGCTACCGCGTCCTCGAAATGGGCCAGTTGCTCGCGGGCCCCTTCGCGGCGAGCATGCTTGCCTACTTCGGTGCGGAGGTCATCAAGATTGAGCCGCCCGGCGAGGGTGACCCGATCCGCACCTGGCGTGTCATGAAGGATGGCGTCTCCCTCTGGTGGCACAGCCTGGGTCGTAACAAGAAGTCGGTGACTCTGGACCTGCGCACGCCGAAGGGTCGCGCCATAGCCCGGGAACTCGCCCTCAAGTCCGATGTACTGATCGAGAACTTTCGCCCCGGCACGCTGGAGAAATGGGGCCTGGGCCCGGCAGATCTGTGGCCGGAGAATCCGGGCCTCGTCTACGGCCGGATTTCCGGCTACGGCCAGAATGGCCCCTACGCCACCAAGCCCGGCTTTGCCTCGGTCTGCGAAGGGATCGGCGGGTTTCGGTACGTGAATGGCTTTCCAGGCGACGCGCCCGTCCGGCCGAATCTGAGCATCGGCGACACGCTGGCGGGCATTCATTGCGTGATCGGCGTACTGCTGGCCTGCATTCAGCGTTCGCGAGACCCGCAGAAGCGGGGCCAGGTCATCGACGCAGCGCTGTACGAATCAGTGTTCAACCTGATGGAAGGCGTAGTGCCGGAGTACTCCGGGGCAGGCGTCATTCGCGAGCCCTCCGGGTCAACACTGACCGGCATCGTGCCGACCAATACCTACCGGTGCAAGGACGGCAGGTTCGTGATCATCGGCGGGAATGGCGACTCGATCTACAAGCGCCTGATGCAGGCGATCAACCGCCCGGAGCTGGCCGATGATCCCCGGATGGCAAACAATGCGGGACGGGTTGTCCATGAAAAGGAACTCGACGAAGCCATTGGCCATTGGACCCGCTCCCTGACGGCTGTGGGCGTGCTCGAGACCCTGGGCAAGGCCGATGTGCCATCGGGCCCCATCTACAGCGTTGCGGACATGTTCACGGACCCCCACTTCAACGCCAGAGGCCTCTTCGAGGAAGTTCAGGTCAACGGCCAGCCCCTGAAGATTCCCGCCATGATGCCGTTCCTGAGCGGCACGCCAGGCCGCACGGACTGGCCGGGGCCCACCGTGGGGGCACACAACGCCGAGGTGCTTGGCGATCTGCTTGGCTACAAACCGGACGAGATTACGACGCTGTCCCGGGATGGCGTGATCTGACGGAACCCCAGCAGCAGCTCCGGCAGGTACCGGAGATCGGCAAGCAGCCGGTGCGCACCTGCGGCCGACAGCAACGCAGAATCGCCAGCTCCGGTCAGGACGCCGACCGCATACAGTCCCGCAGCGTGGCTGGCCCGCACATCCGCGACGGTATCGCCGATGTAGGCGCTTTCGGCGGCCCCCACCCCCATCCGGTCCAGACAGAGCAGCAGCCCTTCCGGGTCAGGTTTGCGATGGGCCACATCTTTCGCGGTAACCACCTGGTCGAAGAGGTCCAGGAGGCCGGACTGCTCGAGGGGCCGGAACGACTCGCCGTGGGATGCCGTGCAGATCCCCAGACGGACGCCGGCAGCCTTCAGGGTGGCCAGCATTGCCCCGGTTTCCGGATACAGCAGGACTGAGTCGGCGAGGATCGCCGGCCAGTGGGCCAGAGTGTCCCGGCGGAGTTTCGCGATGAGTTTCAGGTCACCGCGCGACTCCGGGGGCACTACCAGATCCCAGAACTGCTCCCCGAAATTCATCGCTGCTCTGACCACTTCCTGGGACACGGACCAGCCGTAAGGCTCGACCGCCCGCTGGGCCGCCAGCCGGTAGCCTGCGATGGAGTTGACCAGAGTCCCGTCCACATCGAACAGCACGGCGCGCAGGGTCGGGACGGGGACGGTGCGCAGCGTCACCGTGTCGCCATCAGCAACCCGGAGCGCCTGCCGTAGCGGAACGGCGGCCAGGACTTCGATCTGGTCCGGGGCATAGCCCGGGACCTCGGGGATGAGGATTCCTGCCGTCACCGGGGTCTGGCCGGGCACGGACGCGAGCACGGGGTAGCACCGGGCTGCGCAGTCACCAGGCCGCTCCGGTGCAATGGCCAAACCGGGCTGTACGGTCAGCGCCTGCCAGTCGGCGAGTCCAGCGGGGTCCAGAAGGAGATTGAGCGTGCCCGGGAAGGGCTCCATGCCCAGGGTTGTCCGGAACTGCTGCTGCGCCCAGGACAACGAGGTAAAAGCCGCCGCCTGGCCCAGGCCAGTCCTGACGACTCCAGCGACGCGACGACTCATGGTCCTGCGCTCCGTGCAGTGGTGGGCAGACCTCCGGCCAAGGCGCTATCCCTGCGGTGGCTGCTAGAATTACGTTTTACACGGGATGAGGGACTGAATGCCATGAAGATCGCAATCGTTGGTGCCGCCTACACGGGCATGGCTGCTGCGCGCTACTTCAAGTCCCAGGGGCACGAGGTCCGGGTGACGACGACGCGAGCAGACCGGGCTGCGGAACTCGGCGCGGTGGCGCATCAGGTGGTGATCACCAAAGGCAGCGACGTGGCGGGAATGAAGACGCTGATAGACGGCGTCGACGCCGTTGTTCTGACCATGGCCGGTGGCCTCGGCTTCAAGGATGGCAAGCCCTATATGGATCCCGTCGCCTACCGGGACTCCTATGTCGGTACCGCTGATGGCCTCATCGACGCCCTCGCGTCTGCCCCTAAGCTGCGGCAGATCGTTTTCTGCAGCTCGCTGAACGCCTACGGCGATGCTCATGGTGTTAGTCCAGTCCTCGAAACAACGCCTCCCAACGCGGCATCTCCGACGGCGCAGGTGTTCATCGAGACCGAACAGAAGCTGGCAGCACTGGGCACTGATGCTCTGCGCATAGCCAATTTCCGCACCGGCACGATCTATGGTCCCGGCCGGGAACATCGCAACGAATTCCGCCATATTGCCGGCAAGCAGATTCCCTTCGACGGCAAATCAGACGCCATGCTCATTCACCGGGATGACGTTGTCCGCGGCATTGCGTTTGCCATTGAGAAACAGCTCTCAGGCCTGTTTAACCTGTTCAACGACCTTCCGGAAAACAAGGAAGACTTTTTCGCCAGGGTCGCCAAGCGGGAAGGTCTGGAGCCGGTCATCTGGCTCGGCGTCGTCAAGGGCCCCAAAGGCGTCTCCAATGCCCGCATCAAGGGCGCCGGGTTTACCTTCGCCGATCCGGTGGGTGCACGGGAGGGCGACGACCTGCTTGCCCCGTGAGGGCCCTGCCCGCAACGGCTGTCTTTGCGAGTCGTGACTTTGGCCTGTATCTGGCCGCGCGGTTTCTGTCCGCGCTTGCCATCCAGATGCAGAACGTGGCAATCGGCTGGCTGGTCTATGACCTGACCCGGGACCCCCTCGCTCTCGGCCTGGTCGGTCTGGCCTCGTTCCTGCCGGCGTTAGCACTGGCACTGATTACCGGGCACACCGCCGACCGGTATGACCGCCGGGCCATTCTGGTGGTCTGCTACGTCGTTACTCTGGGTACTGCGCTGGGTCTCCTGGCGATGGCAGTCGGAGGCTCAGGGCAGGTCCTGCCCATCTACGGACTGCTGCTCGTTTTTGGCATCAGCCGGGCCTTTGCGAATCCCGCCGGCCAGGCGCTGGTCCCCAATCTCGTGCCGCCAGAACAACTGGGGAACGCGATCGCCTGGAATTCCACAGCCTGGCAAACAGCAACGATTGCCGGTCCCGCACTGGGGGGCCTGCTCTACTACTTCGGCGCCACCGTGGCCTTCGGTGCGGCGGCACTCTGCTTTCTGGCCTGTTGCCTGCTCTTCGGCCTCATCCGCAGCCGACCCCAGCCACCGCCCGGCGAGGTGTCCTGGGAAACACTACTGGCTGGCATTCGCTTTATCCGCTCACGGCCTACCATCTTTGGTGCCATCTCCCTCGATCTCTTTGCTGTGCTGCTCGGCGGGGCCACTGCCCTGCTCCCGGTCTATGCCCGGGACATCCTTGATGCGGGTCCTGGCGGCCTTGGGCTGATGCGCAGCATGCCGGCCGTGGGGGCCTTGCTGGTGGCACTCTGGCTGGCACAGCGACCGCTGCAATCCCGCAGCGGCCTGCGGATGTTTCAGGGCGTTGCTCTCTTCGGCATCGCCACCATTGGCTTCGGCCTCTCCGAAAGCCTGATCCTGTCCTGCGTGTGCCTGTTTGTGCTCGGAGCTGCCGACATGATCAGCGTTTACATCCGCTCGACGCTGGTGCAGTTCGACACTCCGGATGCCATGCGCGGCCGGGTCGCAGCAGTCAATTCGGTGTTCATCGGGGCGTCGAACGAACTGGGGGAGTTCGAGTCGGGCGCCCTGGCAGCAGCCATTGGCACGGTGCCGGCTGTGGTGGTCGGCGGAGTGGGAACTCTGGTGGTCGGCGGCCTCTGGATGCGCTGGTTCCCGGAACTCCGCTACCGGGACCGCCTGACCAGCTGAGCCGCAAGGCCAAGCCCGGCCAGGAGCAACTTCCCGCTGCGCCTGCGCCCGAGCAGCAGGGTGGCTAGCAGGCCGCCTGCCAGGAGCACGGGAGGGGTGGCAGCGCCGCGCAGAACGCTCAGCCCCCGATCCACTCCGGCAAACACACCCTCAATCTCCTGCAGGTCTCCCTGCCACTCCAACCGCTCAATCCCGCTCCGCCGGCGCAGCGCCGCACGACGCAGCTCCAGCTGGTGGGCCTTGCGGCTCATGAAGAAGGATTCCGAAGCCGGCTTTCATCCTGCTCCAGCTCAGCAAGGGTCCCCTGGAGAAACGGGGGCCGTGACTGCAGGCGGGAACGCAGCTGAAAGGCGGCGACCATGGCCACGAGGAAGAACGCCCCGGTCACCAGCACCGACGCCAGAATCCGGTGGGTGTCCCAGAACGCGAAGATCACGGTGAGACCGGCAAACAGCACGCCGGCACTGGCCGCCAGCACCGCAACGAGACCCAGCAGAAGCATGCTGGCGGTTCGGTGCAACTCCTCCTGGACCTCGACACTGAGCAACTCCAGGCGGGTCCGCCCGGTTTCGATCGCCGTGGCAAGCAGCCCACGCAGTGAGGCCAGCAGCTGCGCTGCAGGTCCGCGGGACTGATCGGGGTTGCTGGTGTTCACCGGCGACTGAGCAGGAGACCCAGCAGCAGTCCCACGCCCGCGGCGACGCCGACGGCCTGCCACGGATTCTCGCGGACGTATTCATCGGCGGTCGCGGCTGCGGCTCGAACCTGCTCCAGGGCCTCGTCTTCCGCTTCGAGGAGCCGGGACTTGGCCTGCTTGAGTGACGCCTGGGCCCGGGCCCGGATACCGTCAACCCGTTCGCCGGTCTGCGCCGCAGTGGCCTGGAGCAGCGCCTCGGCATCTTCAACCACCGTCCGCAGGTCCCGCCTCAGTTTCTCGCTCGCCGTCTTCCTGGCCATACCTGAAACTCCTGCCTAGGGAATGGTGAGTCGGAATCTTAGCAGGGGCCTGCCTTGCCAGACTGCAGCGCCAGGAAACTGTGCGCCGGGTCCCCCGCGGGGGAGCAGGGACTCGGGGCATAATGGCCGCTGGCGTCGCCAGGGCAGCGACGAGGGATCAGGCTATGGGAAGCAAATATGCCGCCTGGGTAGCAGCGGCAGTGCTGCTCGCCGCTGGCGTCGCGCCTTCCGCCGAGGCCGGGAGCAGCAGTGTCCCAGGTGCCCCTGCCCGCCTGATCATCCAGCTTCGGCCTGCGGCCAGTACTCTCGCCACGCACCAGCGCCAGGCGCAATCCGCAAGGCAGGCAGAGGACGCCAGGGCTCTCGACCGGGTCCGCCGCCTGGCTGAGCGCTCGGCGCTGCGGGTGGGTGGTTTGCGGGAACTCGGTAACCGGATGGTTGCCGTATCCCTCCCGGAGGTAGCCACCGGTGGCGGCCTGGAAGAAACGCTGGCCACGCTGCGCGCCGATCCGGATGTCGAGTTTGCGGAAGTCGATCAGCGCCGCTACATCCGCGCCCTGCCAAATGACCCGCTTTACCCCAGCCAGTGGTACCAGCAGGCCGTGGAACCCAGCGCCGCCAACTTCACCGCTGCCTGGGACACCACCACCGGGGACGCCGGCACGGTCATCGCAGTACTCGACACCGGCATGCGCTTCGACCATCCGGATCTTGCCGGCCGGGTGTTGGCGGGCTACGACTTCGTTTCGGGAGAATCCAGCAGCTCTTTTGTCAGTGCCAATGACGGCAACGACTGGGACGCGGACGCGTCGGATCCCGGTGACTGGGTGACCGGCGCCGAAAGCCTGAGCGGTCCCCTTGATGGCTGCGACGTCGAGCCGAGTTCCTGGCACGGCACGCGCGTGGCCGCCATGATCGGCGCAACCACCAATAATGGCGCGGGCCTTGCCGGTGGCACCTGGAGCGGCAACGTCCTGCCCGTGCGCGTCCTGGGCAAGTGCGGCGGCTTCGACTCCGACATCATCGCGGGCATGCGCTGGGCGGCTGGCTTACCCGTTGCCGGCGTGCCGACCAACCCCAACCCGGCGAAAATCCTCAATATGAGCCTTGGCGGCGGCGGCAACTGCAGTCCCGCCTACCTGAACGCCGTCACGGAAGTGGCCGCGGCGGGCGGGCTGCTAGTGGCCGCGGCGGGCAATGGCAGCGGCCCCGTGGGCGCACCGGCCAACTGCGCCGGTGCGCTGGCCGTGGCTGGACTCCGTCACGTCGGTACCAAGGTTGGCTATAGCAGCTTTGGACCCCAGGTTGGAATCTCTGCCCCGGCGGGCAACTGCCCCAGCATACCCCTGCTCTGCGAGTATGCCTTGATCACGGCGACCAATGCGGGACCAACGTTCCCCACCACATCGATCTACACGATGACCACCGATGCCAGCCCCACCATAGGCACCAGCTTCTCGGCACCCATCGTCGCGGCAATCGCTGGACTGATGACGGCCGTAAACAACGGGCTTACGCCAGAGGAACTGGCAGCACGCATCAAGAACGGCGCCCGGCCCTTTCCAGCTCCCCAGGTCGGCCTGCCGACCTGCCCGAATCTCGATAGCGCTACGGGCCAGTGCAACTGCACCACCAGCACCTGCGGCGCCGGCATGGCCGATGCCCCCGGCGCCCTGGCCGAGGCGCTGCGCCCGATGGCCCGCATTGCCGACCCAGCCGGCTCCGGTGCCGGCCAGAATGTCACCCTCGACGGCAGCGCCAGTGACGCCGCGTCGGGGCGGATCATCAGCGCTTATTCCTGGTCTGCGGTAAGCGGCAACCCTGTGTTTGTCGGGCCAACGACCGGCTCGAGTGCCGCTGTCGCTGTCCCCGCCTCCGGCCTGGTCACGGTGCGCCTGCAGGTTACCGATGATGCCGGTCGAACGGATGCACAGGACGTAACTCTGGGCTCGGCTGCCAGTAGTGGCGGTGGCGGTGGCGGTGGCGGTGGCGGCGGCGGTGGTGCGACGCACCCGCTGGTGCTACTGACCCTGGGACTGCTGGCGGCTCGGCGCCGGCGGCGTGCCGGGAAGCGTGGCTAGCGATAACCCAGGGCCTGGAGATTGAAGAGCCGGGCGTATTCGGCATTCGCCTGCAGTAACTCGGCATGGGTGCCGTACTCGATGATGCGGCCGTGCTCCAGAACCGCAATACGGTCGGCCTGACGCACGGTGGAGAACCGGTGGGAGATCAGGATTGAGATCCGCCCCACGGTGTGCTCCCGGAAGTAGGCAAACAATTCCGCCTCCGCCGCCGCATCCATGGACGCCGTGGGCTCGTCCAGCACCAGCACATCCGCCGACGTCCGCATGAACGCCCGGGACAGTGCAACCTTCTGCCACTGCCCCGTCGAGAGTTCCTTGCCACCCTTGAACCAGCTGCCGAGCTGCGTGCCGAAGCCCCGCTCCAGCGTGCGGATGAAAGGCAGTGCCATGCCCTTGCGGGCGGATTCTTCCCAGCGACTCTCGTCGGCATACCCCTCAATGTCCCCGGCGCCGATGTTCTCCCCCACGGTGAACTGGTAACGGTTGAAATCCTGGAAAATCACGGCGATCTGCCGGCGCAGGGCGTCCCGCTCCCACTCCCGGACATCGAGGCCGTGCAGGAGTATCCGCCCAGAGGTGGGCTGATAAAGCCCGCATAACAGCTTGATAAGTGTCGATTTACCGGCCCCATTTTCCCCCACCAGGGCGAGACTCTCGCCCGGTCTGATGTGCAGGTTGATCGCGCTGAGGGCGGGTTCGCGAGCGCCCGGGTAACTGAAAGACACCGCGTCGAAGCGCACGCCGTCCGCCGGGTTCGGACCCCGGGGAGCATCGCCGGACTGAGATGCCGGCGCCTGCTCCAGGAACTCGTAGAGGTTGCTGAGGTAGAGATTGTCCTCGTACATGCCGCCGATGGACGCCAGACTCGCAGCGACCGCCGCCTGGCCCTGCTTGAAGAGCATGAGGTACATCGTCATCTCACCCAGGGAGATGCCGCCCTTGACGGCGGTGACCGCAATCCAGCCGTAGGCGGAGTAAAGAGCGGCTGTGCTGAACAGGGTCAGTGAGAGCCCCCAGGTTTCCCGCCGCATCGTCAGGGCGCGGTCCTCGCCGTAAAGCTTCTGGAAGATCGCCTTGTAGCGGCCCAGGAGCATCGGTCCCAGCTGAAACAGCTGCACCTCCTTGGCGTTGTCTTCCCGGGCCAGCACGGTTTCCAGATAGAGCTGCAGGCGGGACTCGGGCGCACGCATCCGGAACAGGCGGAACGCATCACCGGAGAATTTGGTTTCCGCCACGAAGGCCGGCAGGCCGGCCAGGACGAGCAGCGCCATAGCCCAGGGTGAGAATCCGGCCAGCAGTACCGAGAAGCTGAACAGCGCCACAAGCTGCTGGAACAGGGAAAAGTTGCGCATGACCAGGCTGAGCGGGCGGCTGGAGGCCTCCCGGCGGGCACGGGTGAGTTTGTCGTAGAACTCCGCATCTTCGAACTGGGTGAGATCCAGGGTCAGCGCCTTCTCCAGGATCATCTCGTTAACCCGCTGGCCCAGCTGCGCCCGGAGCAGTGACTGACACGCGGCGATGCCCCGCTGGGCCGCGCCCAGGAGGCCGATAATCCCCGCCTCTGCCACCACCAGTTCCAGCACGGGAACGTAATCCGGGGCACCACCCGCGGTGCCCACGGTCATCTGGGCCACGATGGCGTCGATCACCAGCTTGCCGATCCAGGCCGCGGCCGCGGGCAGCATGCCCGCCGCCAGGGTAAAAAAGGTCAGCAGCAGCGTCAGCTGACGATTGGTGGACCACACCAGGGTGAGCGCCCGACGGCTGAAACGGAGCACGCCGGAATTCAGGCCGAGCCGGCCAAGCAGTCCGGGCAAGGGCCGGGCCGGGCTGGCCGGGGTTGCGGCAGGACGAGGAGCGTGGGGCTGGGGAGCGTTCAAGGGCCGTCAGTATAATCTGCCCTGATGTTCCAGCCCGAAACCACGCGGTTTGCACCGAGTCCCACCGGGCCCCTGCATCTGGGTCACGCCTACGCCGCTCTGCTTGCGCACAGCGCCGCCCGGGAAACCGGTGGCCGCTTTCTGGTGCGCATGGAGGATCTGGATCGGGGACGCTGCGAGGCGCGCCACGCCGTCGGGATCCTGGAAGATCTCAACTGGCTTGGGCTCCACTGGGATGAACCGGTCTGCCGTCAGTCAGAGCGTTTTACTCTCTACAGCTCTGCCCTGGAGAGCCTGACCCGTCGTGGTCTGGTCTACCCGTGCTTTTGCACACGAGGCACCATCGCCCGGGAGATTGCCGGCCTGGCCGCCGCCCCGCAGGGGCCCGACGGGCCGCTATATCCTGGGACCTGCCGCCATCTGACCGGCAGCGAACGGGAGGCCCGCCTGGCCGAGGGCGCTGCCCACGCCCTGCGGCTGGATATCGGTCTCGCGGTTCAGCGGCTTCCGGCGGGTGCCCTGTGCTTCGAGGAAACCGGTCAGGGCCCCGAGGGGGAAACGGGGCTGATCAACGCTCAGCCAGCCCTGCTGGGCGATCTGGTGCTGGGCCGCAAGGACCTGGGAGTGAGCTATCACCTGGCGGTGGTGGTGGACGACGCGGACCAGGGCGTCTCGCTGGTGACCCGGGGCCATGATCTGTATTCCGCAGCGCACCCGCAGCGGCTTCTGCAAGCTCTGCTCGGCCTGCCTGTGCCCCGCTATCGGCACCACCCCCTGATCCGGAACGCGGCAGGTCAGCGCCTGGCCAAGCGGGAGCATGCCCAGACCCTGGCTGCACTCCGGGAGGCCGGAATGACCCCGGAACAGATTCGCCGCCAGTTAGGACTGGGATAGCATGCCAGGCATGGAAACCTCGCATCTCACGCCACGGCAGTACTGGGCCCAGGTCCGGGAGAACCCCGCCCGGGCCCGGTTCGGCTTTGGCAACAAGGCCGCACTGATCAATATTGATCTCCAGCGGGCCTACACTGCTGTGGACGCGTTCTCCACGGCCTACCAGACGGACCCGCGCCAGCTGGAGTACATCAACACTCTCGCGGTGCTTACCCGCCAGCGCCAATGGCCCGTGATCTGGACCTACATCGCGTACCTGCCGGACGGGTCAGATGCAGGTGTCTGGGGCACGCGGACCAACACGGTTGATTCCCTGCAGAACATCAAGGAGGGTTCTGACCGGGCGGCACTGGATCCCCGGCTGGTCATCGACAGGCAGCGGGATGCCGTGTTCAACAAGCGCATGGCCAGCGTGTTTCACGAGACGCCGGTGTCCTCGCTGCTCAACTGGCACCGCGTGGACACGGTCATCCTGACCGGTGGCAGCACGTCCGGCTGCGTGCGGGCGAGCGCGGTGGATGCGCTGTCCCGCAATTTCCGCGTGATCGTTCCAGAAGAGTGCGTGGCCGACAGGCACGAGATTCCGCACTTCGCGACTCTGTGCGACCTCATGCTCAAGTACGCCGATGTGGAGCCCTGGACGGTAGTGAGGGACTGGCTGGCTGGGTAACCCTCAGCGGGGATCGGGCTTCAGTGCGCTGAATCCCGTGCGCCAGGCCTCCCGGGACGCCTTGCTGTTCTCGAAGACCTCGAAGGTTCTGCCCAGTGCGTCCGGGTTGTCCAGGGTCGCGATCATCACGGCCGCCACGTCGGCCCGGGCGATACGCCCCGAGCCCTTATCGCCCTGCTGCAGGACCAGCCCGGTCTGGCCGCCCGGGTCATCCGTGAGCCCACCCGGGCGAACGATGGTGTAGGGGATGCCACTGGCCCTGAGGTGCGCCTCCCCTTTCGCCTTCCACTTCAGGGCATCGCCCGAGAGCAGATTGAGCATCATGCCGAGCAGTCCCCCGCCGCTGGCAACGCCCATGGACGACTCCAGCACGAGCTGGCGCACGCCGGCACTGCGGGCGGCATCGGTCAGATTCTTTACGCCGCCGTAGTCGACGAACTCCGGGCTGTTGGGTCCGGACCGCTCAGTGCCACCAATCGCCACGAGCACGAGACTGACGCCCCTCAGTGCGGGCGCCAGCGTCTCCGGGCGAGTCACGTCGCCCGCCACCCAGAGGTAGTCCTTGCTGACGTTCCTGCGGGCAGCCTCCACATCCCTGGCCATGGGCCGCAGGGCAAAGCGGGGATCCTTGCGCAGCTGCTCCAGGAGCAGACGGCCGGTTCTCCCGGTCGCCCCCGCCACCAGAACGACAGCGGGGCCACTGGCCTGGGGCTTCGTCAGTTCGCCGGTCAGGGTGTGCCCGGAGGGCACTGGCTGCGCCAGGGCGATCGATCCCAGCGCCGTCAATAAGGCCAGCGTTGTTATGCGCAGCACCTGTTGCCAACCCGTCATTGGCGCGGCTCCTTTGCCCCAGTCAGACGGCCCAGCCTACGGGCAAACCGCAGCTGGTCGAAGGCAGTATCGTCATCCAGCACTGCAAATAGTGCGGCGATATCTGCCGCCTGGCGGGGGCTTGTGCCCGTGTCCCCGAGAAGCACGACTGCCGCCATCGCCGCCTGCTCGGCCGTGGCGTAGTCGGGATACGCGCCGTTACCCGAGGCCTTGAGGATCGCCGCCAGCATGGCCTGATTGTCTGCGGCCCGGATTGGGGACTGTGCAAGCAGAGGGCCGAGGGAAACAAGCTGCTTCCGCAAGGCAGCTGCTGCCTCTGGCACCGCGCCCCGGTCTTCATTGGCGGCCCGCTGGAGTGCTGCCAGTTGCCCCGCCAGGGCCGTCGCCTCTCCGGAATACCGCACGCGCAGTGCCGTGACCAGCAGACGCAACGCGCTGTCGTTCAGTCGTAGTGCCCCCGGTGTCGCCCCCGAACCGACGGCAACCGGTGGCGGCGCAGAAGGGTCTCCATCACGACGCCCCATGCTCCGGTGACAGGAATAGCAGTTGAAGGCGGAGAACTCGGGGAGCGCAGCCCCGCCGACGCCCGCCTGCAGCTGGTCCACACTGGCCAGGCTTGCGACGGCCAGCCCGGTCAGCCAGACCTGCGTTGCTCCAGCCCCAACCCTTCGGGCATGGTCTTCCGCAGAGCGGCGGTAGTGCTCCCGGCCACCACTGGTGCGCCACAATTCGGAGAAGGTATCCAGTTCGAAGCTCAGGCGGGGATGGCCAGCCGCCAGCATGGCGTGGTTCGCCAGGCGATCCCCGCTCCCTACATGGCAGGCAACACACAGGGCCCCGCGCTCCGCAGGGTCGTCCAGGGCCCGCAGCCCGGCGCGGAGGCTTTGCTCGTGGCTCTCGGGTCTGCCGTCATCGTGCGTGGCCAGCCAGCTGCTGGCCGGGCCGTGGCAGGCCTCGCAGCCAATGCCGTCGTCCTGCTGGAAGCGCGCCCCGCGCGCGTTGGCTGGGACGACTTCCGAATGGCAGGCCAGGCAGGCCGGAACCCGCTCCGCCGGGCCCAGCCCCAGCCGCCGCACGATGGCGGCGGAGCGCTCCGGCGTGGGGATCGAACTCGGACCAGGTGACGTACTCGTTCTGCAACACGGGAGTGCCGGCGAGAGGCCGGGCGGCGCCATGGCAGGTCGTCGAGGCACAGGTGGCGACACCTTCATGGTGGGGCCCGGACGGGTTCGCGGCCGTAACGGAATTCCAGGGTGCGAGCAGTGCCAGTGCCAGTGCCAGTGCCAGTGCCAGTGCCAGTGCAGGCAACAGACACCGGTGCGTACGGGCGATGCGGGTCATTGGCCGAGTATAGCTGCGGCTCCTAGCGGAAGACGGCGAGGTGGTCGCGAATGAACTGCTCCAGGCTGAGCGGTGGCCGGCCCAGGAGGCGGGCAATGGTGCCGGTGGTGTGATCGATCACCCCCGCGGCAATGGCTTCGAACTCCCTGCAGACCCCGTCGATGCGCCAGGGTGCCAGGTTGATGGCGGCCAGGCGTGCCCGGAGCTCCACCTGCGGCTGGTCGACGTAACGAATCTCCCGACCGAGCACGAGAGAGAAACGCGCAGCGATCTGGTCCAGAGTCAGGAGTTCGGGGCCGGTCAGGTCATAGCTCTGATTCTCGTGTCCCGGTTCAGTCAGTACCCGCAGAATCACGGCGCCCACGTCCCGAAGGTCAGTCGGGGCGATGGTGCCCTTCCCCGCCGGCATGGAGATAATCTGTTGCTCCCGGATTCTGGCCCCCGAGGTCAGGAAGGTCTGGGTGAAGAACGTCGGGCGAATCATGGTCCAGCTCATGCCCGAGTCGCGGATGGACTGTTCCGACGCCAGATGCACCTGCGTGAAGGGTGTCGTGGACCCTGGAACCGACTCCAGGGACGACAGCTTGATCAGGTGCTGAACCCCCGCCCGCGCCGCGTGGGCCGTAAAGCGCTGCTCCAGTTGCAGCTGGTCCTGGCCATTCGGCATCACCAGCAGCGCGCGCTCCGCACCCTGCAGGGCCTGCGCCAGCACAGCGTCATCAGCCACATCGCCAATGACTGTTTCGGCAGGCCTGACCTGCAGTGCGTCCGCCTTGGCCCGGTTACGGATCAGCGCGCGAAAGGGCACGCCCGCCGCAGCGAGCTGTCGGGCAACTTCTCCACCGGTTTTGCCGGTGACGCCAGTAACCAGAAGCATTTACCAGGGCTTTCGGGTCAGTTGAGCGGGCCATTTCGCCAGGATCCGGCTCGTGATGTCGTCGCTCGCCGCCTGGTCAAACAGGTTCCGGTTCAGGGCGGGAAACTCTTTGGGACCGCCCTCCTCAGGCCACTGCATCGTCGCGTCGATGGCGATCTTGCTGGTGACCTTGCCATCCGGTGAGCTGGGCTCGAAAAACGATGCGGGCTTGGACGCGTAAATCTCGCTGGCCTTCGCGGGCTGCCAGCGGCTGCCCAGGGCCAGCAGCATCTCGGACTGATTCATGATGTCCAGATCGTCGTCCACGACCACCACAATCTTGGCGATCAATGCACGCTCAACGACGGCCTTGGCGATCTCAAGGCCCTGACCCGGACGATCCTTCTTGATGCTGACGAAGGTAATGCCCTTGGTGTCGTCGTGATAGTACAAGCCGGTGATCTGCGGGTAGCGCTGCTTCCACAGGACATCCGAGTAAGCGTCCATGGGCGCCCGGACGAAGCCGCCGCCGATACTCGTGAAGGAGTTCATCAGAATCGGGTTCTTGCGGTGGGTCACCCGGAGCACGTTGAAGAGAAAACGGTCTGTGTTCCGGTCCCCCAGATAGCCGTAGGTCTCGTGATACGGCCCCTCGGGCACGAGCTGGGTCAGGTCAATTTCGCCCTCGATGACCATCTCTGACCAGGCAGGGATCAGCAGGTCGCTGAGGTCGCACTTCACCACCTCCAGAGGCTTGCCGCGAAGGCCACCGATATACGCCAACTCATCAATCGGCTTCCGGGGTGTAATGGGTACCCGGGAGCCGCTGACCATCCAGGTCACAGGGTCCTGCCCCAGGATCAGGGCGATGCGCATGGTCTTCTCCCCCCGCTCCTTCGCGCGGAGAAACATCCGGTTGCCGGTCTGGTTGGGCTCCGAATTCAGGTGCATCAGGCGTGGTCCGAGGATCTGGCACCGGTAAGTGCCGATGTTCTGCTTCCACTCCGGGTCGGCGGACACCGTAGAGGCGGTGTTGATGTAGCGCCCGGCATCGCCGGGATTGCCCTGAATGAAGGGAAACAATTCCAGGTTTATGGCGTCGCCCTCGAGAACGACCTCCTTGCAAGCGGCCTTGTCTCTCGGCACTTCAATGGGGGCAATCTGGGGATAGTCCCCCTTGTTGGCCTCGAGCAGCTTCACCATGTGCCGCAGGCCGATGCGATAGGAGTTTCTGGGCTCGACCAGATCTGGTTCCAGGCCCCACACGATGGCTTCCTGGTGATAGTGACTCTGGTAGTTGCCGACTACTGTTCCCTTCGTCCATTTGCCATTGATACGCAGGTTCTCGAACAGCACCACAGGGGCACCATAGAGGCCGAACTGGTCGGTGAGGTGGTACATGATCGCGGTGGCTTCCCAGGCGTCCTGGTCCACGTCCTTGAAGCGCGTGAGCAGGCCCCAGTCGTCCATGGCAGCGAGGTAGTCGCGAATGCTGTCAAAGGGGGCCACCCCCGAGGGACGCTTCGGCCGCTCGATGCCAGTCGGCCGCTCGATGCTGGCCTGCGCCGTCGGCGCCAGAACAAGGCCAGCGGCTGCCACGACACCCGCTGTGGCCAGAATCTCCCGGCGGGACAGCGCTGGAGTCAACTGCCCGGATTCGTCCTTCTTCATGGCATTAATCCACGGTAACCCTGCTATGAGGAGTTTAGCCTATGGGCCCGACTTAACGCATGTTGTAGTCCCGCCAGACGGCGATCTTCCCGCTGCGGACGATAAACAGGCCGGCGATGTGCGGGTGATTATCGAACGTGCTGTTGTGGGCGTAGAAGTGGTCGATACGCTCGTTGATGACCATGGGGCCGATCACCTGGGACCTGACCACCACCCAGTCGACGGCCTTCAGCTTCGTGAGAAAAGGCCCCATCTGCTCGATGAAGGCCTCGTTGGTGGTAATCACTGGCCCCCCTTCCCACACCATGTACTCGAAGGGCTGGGCAAAATAAGTCGTCAGCAGCGCCGCATCTCTCTTGGCCCAGTCCTGGCAGAAGCGGTTGACGAGCTCTTCGTTGGCTTGTTCGTCAGGGGTCGGTGGCATGTTGGGTCCTTCCTGGAGGGCGACAGGTTTGGATGCGTATCAGTGTAGTGGACTTGGCGGCCCCTAGATCCAGCCCCGACCTTGCGCTGCACCGCATTGACAGGGCAACTGAACGTCGTGGTGACTCAGGCCATAGTCGACAGTCAGCTCCTCTCCGGCCCGAATCCTGCGCAGTGCGTAGGACTCCGCCCGGTCGCCCGTCAGGCGGGTAAAAGTGTTGGGGGAGCAGCAGTGATTGAGGTACCGGAATCCCCGTCGGGTGGTCGAGGCATCGATAGCCTTGCCGTCGAGCTCGATGATGGCTACCACTTTGCGGCCCCTGGCCCGGCGGCGCTCTTCCCGGAGGGTGATCGCGCTCGTTCCCACGCTGAGCTTGTCGTAGATCGGGGATGAATAGATGATGTGCGCCACTACTGTGCATGCTAGTTGAGGTCCGGGTGTGGAGTCGATGATTTCGGTAAAGGGGCTGACCAAGGCCTACGCCTCCGGCTTCCAGGCTCTCAGAAACATTGACCTGGATATCCATCGCGGCGAGATCTTCGCTCTCCTCGGCCCAAACGGCGCGGGCAAGACCACACTCATCAACATCATCTGCGGCATCGTCCGGCCAACGGCCGGTATAATCCTCGCCGACGGGCATGACGTAGTCAGGGACTTTCGTGCCGCCCGTAGCAGGATTGGGCTCGTCCCCCAGGAACTCTCCACCGACATGTTCGAAAAAGTCCGGGCAACCGTGAGTTTCAGTCGCGGGCTGTTTGGCCAGCCACCGGACGCGGCCAGGATCGAGCAGGTCCTGCGAGCCGTGTCGCTCTGGGACCAGCGCGACGCGAAGATCATGACCCTGTCCAGCGGCATGAAGCGCCGGGTAATGATTGCCAAGGCCCTTGCCCATGACCCGGACATCCTCTTTCTGGATGAACCGACGGCCGGCGTGGACGTGGAGCTGCGCCGGGACATGTGGGCCATGGTGCGCGGCCTGCGTGCCAGCGGCGTAACCATCATCCTCACAACCCACTACATCGAGGAGGCCGAGGAGATGGCCGATCGGGTCGGAGTGATCAGCAAGGGTGAGATCATTCTGGTGGAGGAAAAAGCGACCCTGATGCGGAAGCTGGGCAAGAAACAGTTACGGATCCAGCTTCTCACTCCCTTGTCCGCGATACCCACGGCGCTGGCCAGGTATCCGCTGGAGCTCGGCGGGAACGGCTGCGAACTCGTCTACACCTTCGATACCCAGGGTGAGGGCAGCGGCATTGCGGGGTTACTGCGTCAGCTGAACGATGCGGGCATCGGCTTCCGGGACCTGCACTCCAGTGAGAGCTCGCTGGAGGATATCTTCGTCAGTCTGGTGAGCGCGCGAGCATGAACCTGCACGCCATCCGCGCCATCTACGGTTTTGAGCTGTCACGCTGGTTCCGTACGCTGGGTCAGAGCATCATTTCCCCCGTCATCTCGACCTCCCTGTATTTCGTCGTCTTCGGCGCGGCCATCGGCGCCCGGATGGGCAGCATCGACGGGGTCAGCTACGGAGCGTTCATCATTCCGGGTCTGGTGATGCTGAACCTGCTGAACGAGAGCATTTCCAATGCTTCCTTCGGCATCTATATGCCGAAGTTCTCGGGGACCATCTACGAGGTACTGTCTGCGCCGGTTTCAGCAGCAGAAGTGGTCCTTGGCTACGTGGGCGCCGCCGCCACCAAATCAGTGCTGCTCGGACTTCTGATCCTCGTCACAGCCCGACTATTTGTGCCCTACGAGATCGCCCACCCGCTCATGATGTTCGGGTTCCTGGTGCTGACGGCAGTTACGTTCAGCCTGTTCGGCTTCATCATCGGCATCTGGGCGGACGGCTTCGAGAAGCTCCAGATCATTCCACTCATGATCGTCACGCCGCTCACATTTCTTGGCGGCAGCTTCTACTCGATCAGCATGCTGCCGCCTGTCTGGCAGACCATCGCGCTCTTCAACCCGGTCGTATACCTCATCAGTGGCTTTCGCTGGAGCTTCTACGGGGTGGCTGACATCGGTGCGGGGGTCAGCCTGGCCATGATCCTGGTTTTTCTGAGCGTCTGCCTGGCCGTGGTCTGGTGGATCTTCAGGACGGGCTATCGGCTGAAGAGCTGAGCAGCTGTGCCCGCACCAGGGTGAAGATCTGGCGATAGGCGCGCCCCTGGCGGTGCCCACCACTTGCGGGCTCTGCCCCGGACTGCCGGACTACCGTCGCTTCCTTGCGGGCCTGACGGACGAGGGCACGGAGCTGCTGCGCGTCCGTAGCGGGGAACTCCTGGAGCCAGGGGCCTAGCTGGTCGTCATCGGCGATGAGGGCATCACGCCACCGCCCGGCCCGGTGGAGAATCGCGGTGTCCTGGGCAGACTGGCTGTGCTGGAGCCGCAGCGCCGCTGCCACGGCCTCGAGGGCGTCGGCATCCAGACGGTGCATCAGCGTGCCGATGAACTGCTTCTGGCGGCGCTTGCCCTCGAAATTGGTAATCCGCTTCGCGAGGAGAATGGCGTCCTGAAGCGTCTCGGGCAGCGGGAGGGCAACGAACAGAGCCTCCCGCAGCGTCAGCAGTTCTTCGCCGAGTTTTTGTAACGCTCCGCTGGCGGTTTTCCGCTCGGTTCGACTGGGAGCATCGGTGCCCTTCTGTTCGGTCCTGAACTGCTGGTCCAGCTCGCTGCCTGCACAGACAAACTCACCCTCGACGTAATAGCCCTTGCGGGACTTCCGGGACATGAATTCCTTCTAGCGGCCACCAAAGTAGGCGCGGATGTTCGCGCCATAGAGCTTGGTATTGCCACTGAATGAACCGCTGACACCGACCGCCAGCCAGTCCGTTACGCTATAGAGAGTTCCAACCCGGACGGCAAGGTTCTTGTCGTTGTCCGAACGATCACCACCAGATCCTTCAGCATCGCGGAACTGGAGGGTACCCACGTCTACGTAGCTAAGGCCGCCGCTGACTTCAATCGACGGAGTTGCCATACCGCGCACGCCCGCTTCGAGGCGATAACCCCCATCACTCGATGAGCCGCCGCCGTCGACGTCGGCCTCGGTATCCACATAAGCAGCCCGCGCCACCACGTCGATAACGTCTGTCACGGCGTAGTTGATGCCAGCACCAACTTCCAGGTGGCTGAGATCCACATCCGTATTGAAAATACCCGGGTCACTACTCTGCAGGTCGAAAGTGGCGACGCCGTAGCTTGCGAATACGTGGAACAGGTCGGTAATGGCATAGGACCCGCCGCCAGTGAAGCCGTCAGCGTCAGGATTCTCATCGCCGGGAATGCCAGTCCCCGTCAGTGCAATATGCTGCCAGCCGCCCTCAACATAGGTGTAGCGGGGACCGCCATCGGCGAGTGCGGCCTGACCACTGAGGAGGCCAGCGGCCGCAACCAGAGAAAGGCGGGCAAGCGTCTTTTGCGCAGTCATCAGAACCCCCGGGGACGATTTAGGACAAGGCAACGTCGCGAAGAGTAATCCACGACCCTGTGGCTATTCTAGTCCACCTTCCGGTCCCGCACCATCAGCCGGGATCGGCATCCTTCTCCAGCCACCTCCTGACCTGCACGGCCGGCGTGCGCGTGCTTAGCCGCAGCACACCTGCGGTCACTCTCACCTTCCCTTCAAGCCATCGAGAGCCGCCCAGCAGGCTGCGATGGCTGACCAGCCGGACAGGGCCTCCTGCTCTTCTGCCACGGGCACGGGCTCAGGGTGCTGGACACGGCAGGGCCGCATCCCCGGTGCAGGCGACCCGGTCTCGGTGTGGCCAGAAAACCGCCGGGCACTACCACTGCCTCGAAGGGCACCACCCCCTCGGGCACGCGGTCGGATTCGTTGGGCCAGACGTGCCTGAAAGGCTCACCAGCCCGGTCCGTGAGGCTCTCGACGTCCGTGCGTGGATCGAACGTCGCCGGATTCAGCGCCGGAAGGTCCGGAATCCAGGCGGCGAGGTCCCGTTCGAAGACGCGGGTGATCTTGTCACCGGCGTCATCCCGCTCGACGTTGAAGAAACTGGACATCAGCAGCGCATCACGACTGTTCTTGCCCTTGTCCGTGGGGAATGAACACGGCCAGCGGCAGGGCGCTGAGGATCAGGCGCACGGCCCACCGCTGCCAACTCCGGCCCGACGATTTTCTGGCTGCCGCCCGCATGACGCCGATTACAGCACACGCAGAACCCAGGCCCTCAGTTCTTGCTCTTGTCCACGATCTTGTTGGCCGCGATCCAGGGCATCATCGTCCGCAGCTGGGCACCAACCGTCTCAATGGGATGTGCCGCGTTGGCGGCCCGGGCCCTGGTCATCTCCGGGTAGCCGGCCGCACCCTCGGCGACGAAGCGCTTCGCGTAGGAGCCGTTCTGAATGTTGGTCAGGGCCTCACGCATCGCCTTGCGGGACTCTGCGTTGATGATCTTCGGACCGGTGACGTACTCGCCGAACTCCGCGTTGTTGGAGATCGAGTAATTCATGTCGGCAATGCCGCCCTGATACATGAGGTCCACGATCAGCTTCAGTTCGTGCAGGCATTCAAAGTACGCCATCTCGGCCGGGTACCCCGCCTCCACCAGGATCTCGAAACCCGCCTTTACCAGCTCGACGCAACCGCCGCAAAGCACCGACTGTTCGCCGAAGAGGTCCGTCTCGCACTCGTCCTTGAAGGTGGTGCCGATGATGCCCGTGCGGCCACCGCCGATGGCAGACGCATAGGAGAGCGCGGTGGCGAGCGCCTTCCCGGAGGCATCCTGGGCCACGGCGACGAGATCGGGGATGCCCCGGCCCGCCTGGAACTCGGAGCGCACCGTGTGTCCCGGGGCCTTCGGCGCGATCATGATCACATCGAGATCGGCCCGGGGCTTGATGGTCTCGAAGTGAATGGAGAAGCCGTGGGCAAAGGCGAGCGTGGCGCCCTTGCGGATATTGGGTTCGATCTCGTTGGTGTAGAGCGCCGCCTGAAACTCGTCGGGCGTGAGGATCGTGACGACGTCAGCATCCTTCACCGCGGCGGGCACATCGGCCACCTTGATGCCGTGGGCCTCGACCTTGCGCCGGGACGGCGAGCCGGGCTTCATGCCGACAGTGACTGCCACGCCGGAATCCTGCAGGTTGCCTGCGTGGGCATGACCCTGGGAGCCGTAGCCAATGATCGCGACCTTGCGGCCGCGGACGATCGAGATATCGCAATCCTTGTCGTAGTAGACCTTCATGGCAGGACCTCCGGTTATGAGGGGCCACTCTAGTCCCGGCGACACGTTGCGTAAAGCGATATAAATGCAACGTTATATGCCACATTGTGCAACAATCCCGGAATGGACATCCGGCAACTGCGCCAGTTCATACACCTCGCCGAAGGCCTCCACTTTGGGCGGGCCAGTGCCGCAGGCAACATCAGCCCGTCAGCCCTGAGCCGCAGCATCCGGCAGCTGGAGCAAGACGTCGGTGCCGTGCTCTTCGACCGGGACAACCGTTCCGTCACCCTGACCCGGCAGGGCGAAACCTTCCTCGCCTGGGCCCGGGACGTGCTCACCGGCTGGGACGTGGTCCGGCACACGGTGCAGGAGCAGTCGGGCGACCTGCAGGGTGAGGTCAGCCTCTACTGCTCGGTGACCGCGAGCTACAGCTTCCTCTTCGAACTACTGGGCAAACTGCGTCGCGACCATCCCCGCATCGAACTGAAGCTGCACACCGGCGATCCGGAGCATGCTATCGCCCGGGTCATGGCGGGCAGCGAGGATATCGCCATCGGTGCGCGACCCGACGTGCTGCCCGCAGGGCTTGCCTTCAAGCCCATCGCCCACTCGCGACTCGTGTTTATCGCCGCGGCGGGCAAGCCGCGGCCCAACCCCCGGGAATGGGCCACGACACCGATGATCCTGCCGGAGAGCGGCCTGGCCCGACAACGCACCGACCACTGGTTCCGGGAACTTGGCCTGCAACCCCGGATCTATGCCCAGGTGGCAGGCAATGAGGCCATCGTCAGCATGGTCAGCCTGGGGTTCGGTGTCGGCGTCGTGCCGGAGATCGTGCTGGAGGCCAGCCCGCTGGCGGGGAAGGTGCGCCAGTTGCAGGTGCGGCCGGCCCTGGCGCCCTACGAGGTGGGCCTGTTCACGCTGGAGAAGAAGCTCCGCAGTCCCCTGATACGGGCCTTCTGGGCAGCGCGAATCTAGCTTTTGTAGCGCCGGCAACCAGGCCGCAGGTCACCGGGGTTGCAGCCCCCCCAGGAGGGTGCCCCCCGGCCTGCGGACACCAGGCCGCAAGGACTGACGGCACGCCACCCCAGCGGCTTACAATGCGACGCATACCGCGTTCGCAGGAGACCCCCGTGCTGGATTTCAGAGGCCTGGTAAAGATTCTTGAGGAGCGCGGCGAACTGTATCGCATCAGCCGCGCTGTCGCGCCCAAGTTCGAGATGCCGGCCGTCATGGAGCAGATCGAGAAGCAGCGCAAGGCCTTTATCTTCGAGAACGTCAAGGGCGCGAAGTTTCCGGTGATCGGCGGCGTGCTCAACCGGATCGAGTGCTACGGCTGGGCTCTCGGTATCCGGCCAGGCGACCCCTTTACAGCCAGGGACATGGACGCCCGCTTCGAGAAGGCCAAGGCTAGCCGCATTGCCCCCAGGGTAGTGGCCACCGGCCCGGTGAAGGATGTGGTGCGCACCGGCAGCGAGATCAACCTCGCGGATATTCCCGTGCCCACGGTCTTCGAACTGGACAGCGGCGCCTTCATTACGGCGGCCTGCGGCTTTTCGCGCAACCCCCACACCGGACAACTGAATGTCGGCGTCTATCGCACCCTGATTCTGGGCCAGAACATCGTCGCCGTGAACGCCAGCTCTCTGTCCGACCTACGGACCTTCTATCAGCATGCCGAGAACAACGGCACCTCCATGCCCATCGCCCTGGCCATCGGTGTGGAGCCTGCCCTGCAGATGGCGGCTGCCTGCAAGCTGCCGGCCGACCAGTCGGAACTGGATGTCGCCGGCGCCCTCCAGGGCAAGGCCATTGATCTCGTGAAATGTGAAACCAGCGACCTGCTGGTCCCCGCGAACGCCGAGATGATCTTCGAGGGTCGCGTGGACTTCTCCCGGAAGATCGTGAACACGCTGGGCGAATTTGCCGGGCAGTACGGCCCGGAGACCGCCCCTGTCACCGAAATCACCGCCATCACGCACCGCAAGGACGCCATGTTCTACTCGATCCTGGCGGGGAAGAACCCGGAGCACAACACACTGGGCTCGATGGCGATCTTCTCGATCCAGCGGGGCCTGGCAGGCGCCCTGCGCAGGCAGTTGCCCCAGATCAGGGACATCAACGTTTACCTTGACCCCAAGTTCGGCTCGATGGCACATATCGTCTTTTCCATCGCCAAAAGCAACGACGCTGAGCCCATGGAGATGATCGATGCGGCCTTCAGGATGGCCGGCGGCTTCTTCCCCGTGAGCCACATTACCAAGCGCATCGTCGTAGTCGACGACGACGTGAACGTTCATGACCTCGAAGATGTCGAGTGGGCCATCTGGACCCGGATCGGCGACGCCGGCAAGTTCCGGGTAATCCCAGACGTTGAAAGCTGGGAGCTTGAGCGGTGCGCCAAGGAGGGTCGCGGATCTATGCGGGTCGGCGTGGACGCCACGATGGATATGGCAGACCGGGACAAGCTGCTCCGGCCTGTCATCCCCGGGGCTGGCAAGGTCCAGCTTGCTGATTACCTCAACAAGGAGTCCGCGGCCTGATGATCGATCCCTATATCGCCGTTGCCCTGCAGACCACCGTGCGCCACTGCGCGAAGCGCAGTGAGGTGGAGAAAAACCTCAACCACATCGGGAACATGGTGGACCTGGTGTGCCACGTCTGCTCCCTGGAGCTGCCGGTACGCCTCATCGCTCTGGGCGAAGGCTGCATCCAGGGCTTCGCGGACGAGATCCTGCACCTCTCCTCCGCCGAGTACACGGCAACCATGGCTGCCGAAATTCCCGGCTGGGAAACCGAGTTTCTCGGCAACAAGGCGAAGCAGCACGGCATTTACCTGATCGGCCAGCTGAAGGAGAAGCTGCCGGAGTACCCGGACCGCTTTTTCAACACGGTCTTCATTCTCGACCCCGCGGGCAAGATCATCTACAAGCACCGCAAGAATGTGGTGCTGTTCGTCGAACACTCCACGACGCCCCATGACGTGTACGACCAGTGGGTAAAGACCCACGGTGACACGCTGGACGCCTTCTTCCCTGTGGCCAAGACGGAGATCGGCAACATCGGCGGCAGCGTGGGCGTGGAAGGCTCGTTCCCGGAGAGCTACCGGGGCTTCGCCATGAACGGCGCCGAGATCCTCTACCGGGCTTCCCTTCCCGAGCCCTGGGTATCCCGGGAGATCTGGGACGTGCAGAACCGGGCCCGGGCGGTGGACAACACGGCCTATATGGTTGCTCCCAACTGCGGTTCACTGATCATGCCCGGCAACCCGCCGACCGTGATTGGCGGGGCCCTGGGCGGCAAGTCCATGATCGTCGGCTACAAGGGCGAAGTGCTGGCCCAGAGCAGCGTGGTGGACGACTGCTACGTCGCCAGCGAGATCAACATCGAGGCACTCCGCAACTATCGGGAGAAGGCCCGGTTCCAGAACTGGCTACCCTACCTGCGCACCGAGATCTACCGGAAGATCTACGACCAGACGATCTGGCCGAAGAACCTGCCGACCATGGACGATGCTGGAACCAAAAAGGTATTTGAAGACTCGGTAAAGGAACTGATCGCCCGCGGGTCATTCACGCCAAAATCCCGGTAGGAGCGGCTTTAGCCGCGACCCCGCCATGCCACCCCGCTCCGAATTCACCCTCGGCTGGAAAGTCCTCGTCGCCGCCATGGTCGGCGTCGCCTGCGGCGCGTCGCCGGTCCCCTACAACTCTATCGGCTTCCTGCTTGGGCCGCTCCACGAGGAGTTTGGCTGGTCGTTCCGGGACATCAGCCTGGGTCTGACCATCTGCGGTATTGCCGGATCACTGCTGGTGCCGGTGTACGGCTCGCTGAGTGACCGGCTCGGCGTCCGGCCCGTGGCGCTGTTCTCGCTGCTGGCCTTCGGCATCTCCTTCGCGGCGCTAGCCCTGACAGCCGCCTCGCTGACGGGTTACTGGCTCCTGTGGCTGGTGGTCGGCGTCGTGGGCTTCGGTTCCACGCCTGTCACCTGGACCCGGGGCGTCAATCTCTGGTTCTTCCGCCGGCGCGGGCTGGCGCTGGGCATCACGCTGGTGGGCACGAGCCTGACTGCCATCCTCGTGCCGCCGCTGGCCGCCTACAGCGTCGAGAATTTCGGCTGGCGCCTGACCTTTCCCATCCTCGCCGTACTGCCCCTGTTCCTCGCCCTGCCCATCGGCCTGCTGCTATTCCGCGAACCCCGTCCTGAGCAACGCCCCCCGGAACTGACGGTGGACGGCGTGCTGCCTGGCGTGACACTCCGCGAGGCCATCGGCGGGTATCGCTTCTGGCTGATCTGGGTCTCGATACTGTGCGTCGCCTTCGCCTACGGGGGCATTTTCGTCCATCTCGCCCAGCTGCTGATCGGGCATGGGTTCACCGTCACGGCCGCCGCCGCAATCGTCAGCACCCAGGGCCTCGCCATCCTCGTGGGCCGCATTGGTACGGGCTATCTGCTGGATCGCTTCTGGGCACCTCTGGTTACATTGCCCCTGCTGAGCGCGCCCGCCATTGCCTGCTGGCTGCTCGCGGGCGACGGCCTGACCACGCTTCTGGCCGTGGTGTCCGCGGTCATCCTCGGTAGCGCAGCGGGCGCGGAGACTGATCTCATCGCGTTTCTCGCTGGCCGCTACTTCGGCATGGCCCACTACGGGAAGATCTACGGAATGCTGTATCTGCCCTTCGGCCTGGCGTCTGCGGTGTCACCCGCCGTGTACGGCTGGGTGCGGGATACCACAGGGACTTACGACGCGATGCTCTACGTGGCCATCGGGCTGTTTATCGCCGGGGCGGTAATGCTGCTGGGACTTGGGAAATATCCGGATTTTCAGGCGGGGAAACGACTAGCTTGAGCGGGACTGCCGTGTACAGGTGAGTTCTATGCGCCGCCAGGTCATACCGCCGAACAAAAAAAGGGCCGGCCCATGCAGAATGCAACGGGCCGGCCCTTAACTACTTTGGGATCGCGCCTAAAGGCGCTCCTGCGGTACCGTGCAGAGCCTACTTCGTCTCGCGCTCCATCAGCTTCTCGACCAGGCCGGCCGACACCTCGGCGTAGTGACCAAACTCCATCGTGAAGGTGCCGCGGCCGCTCGTGGCCGACCGCAGGAAGTTGATGTAGCCGAACATTTCCGCCAGCGGAATGAAGCCCTGCACGAAAGCGGACGGGCCCTTCTGGCCCTGCTCCGTTACCGAACCGCGGCGCCGGTTGAAATCGCCGATGATCTCGCCGAGATAGTCCGCATCGAGGACCACCTCCACGCGCATGATCGGTTCCAGCAGCTTCGGTCTGCTGGCCTTGTGAGCCTCACGAAACATGGCCCGGCCGGCAATCTCGAAGGCCAGCGCGGAACTGTCCACGTCGTGATACTTGCCATCGATCAGACGGGCATTGAAGTCCACTACTTCGTAGCCTGCAATCTGCCCGCGCTTGCACTCGGTGCGGATCGCGTACTCGACTGAGGGGATAAACTCCCGGGGAATGCGCCCGCCGACCACCTCGTCGGAGAACTGCACGCCGCTGCCCGGCAGGCCGGGCTCGAAGATCATCTTGATCTCGGCGTACTGGCCGGAACCACCCGACTGCTTCTTGTGGGTGTAGACCCGCTCCAGAGTCGTGCCAAAGGCCTCCCGGAAACTCACCCGGGGTTTACCCATGTTGGCTTCCACGCCCAGCTCGGTGCGCATGCGGTCAATAGTGACTTCGAGGTGCAACTCGCCCATGCCCTTTAGAATGGTCTGACCGGTATCGTGGTCCACTTCGAGGCGCAGGGAAGGGTCGGCCTTCACCATCTTGTAGATCGCCGTCGACATCTTGTCGACGTCGGCCCGGGTCTTGGGCTCCACCGAAACGCTGATCACCGGATCCGGGAAACGCATGCGTTCGAGCAGCGCCGGATGCGCCGGATCACTGAGGGAGTCGCCGGTCTCCGTGTCCTTCATGGAGACGAAGGCACAGATGTCGCCGGCGCGGGCCTCGTCGATGTCCCTGGTGGCGTTCGCCTGGACCTCGACGATACGGCCCACTTTTTCCTTCTTGCCGCGGGTAACGTTCAGCAGGGTATCGCCCTTCTTGATCGTGCCCGAGTAGATGCGCGCGAAGGTCAGGGTCCCGAACTGGTCGTTGATCACCTTGAAGGCCAGGGCGCGGGCCGGGGCCTCGTCGCTCACTTCCTGCGTGCCAATCGACTTGCCGTCTTCGTCCACGAGGGCAATACCGCCGGTCTCGCCGGGGTACGGGAGGTAATCCACGACGGCGTCCAGCAACTGCTGCACACCCTTGTTCTTGAAGGACGAGCCGCAGAAAACGGGCACCAGCTGGCCGGCGACGGTGCCCTTGCGGATACAGGCCTTGAGGACGGCGGGATCGAACTTGCCGTTCTCGACAAATTCCATGAACGCTTCGTCGTCGAAGGCCAGTGCCGTCTCCAGCGCATCCTGGCGGAGCTTGGGAATGTCGTCGATCCAGACGTTGTCCCGGCTCGTCGCAAAGTTGAAGCGGCCCTTCAACTGGTCGAGGGGGACGGTTTCCCACTCGCTGTCCTTGTCGTCGGACGCCCAGATGTAGGCAACACCGGCGATGAGGTCGGCCATGCCGGTGAACTCGGTGTCGCTGCCGAGCGGGACATGGCAGAGCACGATGTTGGCGCCGAGGCGCTCGCGGATGCCCTTGACGCAATGGCCAAAGTTGGCGCCCATGCGGTCCATCTTGTTGACGTAGCACATGCGGGGCACGTTGTACTGGTTGGCGAGGCGCCAGTTCGTTTCCGTCTGGGGCTCGACGCCCGCCACGCCGTCAAACACGACCACGGCGCCGTCGAGGACCCGCAGGCTGCGATTCACCTCGATGGTGAAGTCCACGTGGCCCGGGGTGTCGATGACGTTGATCTGGTGACCCTTCCACTCCGTCGAGACGGCGGCGCTCTGGATCGTGATCCCGCGCTTGCGCTCCTGCTCGAGGTAGTCGGTGGTCGTGCTGCCCTTGCCGTCCTTGGTGTCGTGCACCTCGACGATCTGGTGCTTGCGGCCGGTGTAATAGAGGACACGCTCAGTGGTCGTGGTCTTGCCCGCGTCGATGTGGGCGACGATCCCGATGTTGCGATAGAGGGAAAGCTCTTTCTTTCTAGCCATGATCTCGTCTTTTGTGGTGTGATTGGTTAATCCGCCATTCTAGCCTGTCAGGGGATACCGATGGAAACTCCAAGACCCCTCCTCCGCCGCTCCCGGAAGAACAAGATGCTGGGGGGCGTGTGCGGCGGGATTGCCGAGTGGCTGGGCTGGGACCCGACCGCCGTCCGGCTGGCCTATATCCTGTTGTCCATCCTCAGTGCTGCGTTTCCCGGCCTGCTGGTTTACCTGATCCTCTGGCTTGTCACGCCCCCGGAACTCGGCGAAAATCCAGGCCGTTAATGACGCGCAGGCACTGGTGGGGGGCCGCGACGATGAATGACCTTCTTTGGGCAATCCTGGGCACCAGCATCGGGCTGGCGGCACTGGTCCTTTATCGCCTCTGGCGCCAGCGGGCGCTGGACGCCGCTGATTCCCTGCCCACCGCTCGGGCGCCCGCCCGAACCCGAACTGCGCCGGCTGCAGCCCCGCAGGTCCAGCCGGCGGGGCGCGGACCCGGCAGCCTGAAACACAAGCTGGCCCGGCGCTTTCATGGCATTTCCCTGAAGCCAGGCAGGCAGGCCTGTCCGGCCATCCAGGGCCTGACCGGCCAGCGCTACCTGTCGGCGGAGGCCCCCGCTCTGCCCCTGCCAGGCTGCGACCAGCAGAAATGCCAGTGTGTCTACAGCCACCATGGCGACCGGCGGGACCCGGAGGAACGGCGGACCGGCTGGGGAACCTTCGGTGGCTTTACACTCACGCTGAGTGAAGGTAACCGGCGGGGTAAAGGCCGGGACCGGCGGGGATCGTGAAGGGTCAGCCCGCCTCGAGCTGACCGTAAAGGTCCAGCCACTCCGCCTCGAGGACCTCGTGGCTCTTTTGCACTGCCGCATGGCGGCCGGCCAGCCCGGCCAGCGCCTGGGGTTCTGCGGCGTAGAGGCCCGGGTCCGCCAGCCGCCCTTCCAGAACCAATAGTTCCGCCGCGCTGACCTGCAGCCTGGCTTCCAGTTTCGCCAGCTGCTGCTGCCGTCGGCTGGTGCTCTGGTCCGGCTTCGCCTTCTGGTTCCCCTTAGGCTTCGGGTTCCCCCCGGACCTGGCTGCAACACCGGCCGCAACCTCGGGACTCCCGGCCTCGCTGGCGGCGGGAATCTCTGCTACCCGGCCGGGCTCGGCACCCGCAGCGGACTTGTTCGCCCGGGCACTGAGCCAGGTGGCGTACTCGTCCAGATCACCGTCAAAGGGCTCTACCCGGCCATCGGCCACCCGCCAGAAGGTATCGCAGACCAGCCCGATCAGGTGGCGGTCGTGGGACACGAGCACGATCGCGCCATCGAAATCTGACAGGGCCTCGGCGAGGGCCTCCCGCATGTCCAGGTCCAGGTGATTGGTGGGCTCGTCGAGGAGCAGCACGTTCGGCTTGCGCCACGCGATCAGCGCAAGGGCCAGCCGGGCCCGCTCGCCGCCGGAAAACACCTCGACCGCCTGAAAGGCCCGCTGACCCGAGAAATACCAGCGGCCCAGAAAGCTGCGCATGTCCTGGGTGGAGGCCTCCGGCGCAATCTCCCGGAGATGGTCCATCGGCGATGCGCCGGCACGCAGACTCTCAACCGTGTGCTGGGCGAAATAGCCAACGCGCAGATCACCGTGCACGTTGCGTTCGCCACCCAGCAGGGGCAGTTCGCCCGTGAGGGTTTTAACGAGGGTGGATTTGCCGGCGCCGTTGGGGCCGAGCAGCGCGACGCGGTCGCCCGCCTCGAGGCCGAAGCCCACGTTCCTGAGAATGGTGATATCGGAGCGCCCACTGGCGAGCTCGCCCGGCAGGTGCTCGTCCACTTCGCGGGGCGCGGCGGCCCGGTAACCGGCGTCCAGATGGTTCAGCCGGATCAGTGAGAAGGGCAGCTTCGGCGGCACGTCAAAACTGATGTGCAGGGCATGCTCGGCCCGCACCGCTTCGGTGCCCGCCAGCTTGGCCAGGCGCTTCATCCGTGACTGGGCCTGCTTGGCCTTGCTCGCCTTGGCCTTGAAGCGCGCGATGAATTTCTGCAGGTGCTCCCGTTCCGCCTGCTCCTTCTCAAACGCGATCTGCTGCAGGCGCAGGTGCTCCGAGCGCTGGCGTTCAAACGACGTGTAGTTGCCTGTGTAGAGCTTCGCCCGGGCGTCATGCAGGTGCAGCGTGTGGCTGGTGACGCCATCCAGAAACTCCCGGTCGTGGGAAATAATCAGCAGCGTGCCGGGGTAATTGAGCAGCCAGTCCTCGAGCCACAGGACGGCGTCCAGGTCCAGATGGTTGGTGGGCTCGTCGAGAAGGAGGAGATCCGACGGGGTCATCAGCGCGCGCGCCAGATTCAGACGAACGCGCCAGCCGCCGGAGAACTCACCCACAGGCTTGTCGTGGGTGACCGCCGGAAAACCGAGGCCGTGGAGCAGCCGGGCCGCCCGGGCCTCCGCATCGTAGGCCTGGAGCTCGGCCAGCCGCTGGTGGGCCACCGCCACCGCCTCGTAGTCCTCGGCAGCCATGGCGTCCCGCTCGGCCTTGATCGCCGCCCAGACCAGCGCGTCGCCCGACATGACGAAGTCGACGGCGGGATCCGGCAGGTGCGGCGTTTCCTGGGCGACGCTGGCGATCCGGACGCGGCCCGACAGCTCCAGGTCGCCCCGGTCCGGGTCCAGGTCGCCCTGGACCACGGCAAAGAGGCTCGTCTTGCCACAGCCATTCCGGCCCACCACACCCACGCGGACGCCCGCGTGGAGCGAGAGGTCCACATCAGACAGCAGCAGCTGCTCGCCGCGCCGCAGGGCAAGGTTCCGGAAGGTCAGCATGAGGGCGCGGAGTTTAGCCGGTCGCGCCTCAAGGCGCTCCTACAGTTTGGCGGCTTTGGTCAGCCGGTCAGTGACTTCGGGCTTTACAGCGTAGCGTTCCCAGTCCCTGGGCGGCGTGAACACACCCCAGTCCACCATCTTGTTGATCTGGTGCTTGACCAGCTCCAGCTGGTCGGCCTCGGTGAGGGGGGGCTCCTCCATACAGAGGTTCTTCGGGTAGATGCCGCCCCGGGCCATCGCAGCGTCGTAGATGGTTTTGTATTCCTCCACCCGCATGTCTTTGATCAGGTTCTGCCACTGGGCCCGCACGCGAAAGTCCCGGAGGCCGTCGATGTCCAGAACAGAGCTCACCAGCGTTTCGCCGCCCCCCAGGTACTGGGAAATGATGTTGCCCCGGTAGTCGATGATCTGGCTCTTGCCGCAGCTCATCTGGTGCACGCCGCCGGGGAAGTAAATGGCTCCGATGTTCGGCGACAGCACGTAGCAGTTGTTGAAGACCGCGTGAGCCCGATTCTGGATCTCGGCGATGCCGTTGCCCATCCAGGGCTCCGGGTACTGGGTGCGCCAGATGATCTCGGCGCCATTCAGCGCGAGGCCCCGCGCCGCCTCCGGGTAGCTGCCCTCCGCGCAGATCAGGGTGCCGATGTTGCCGATCTCGGTTTTCGCTACGGGAAAGACCGCCTTGAAGAGCTTCACCGGGTCATCGCCGTACTTCTTCAGGTACACATTCCAGATGTCACTGGGCGCCACGTTGGGCTCCCGCTGGTAGAAGGCCGTTTTGTAGTGCTTGTGGATCACCTCCCCCTGGGGGTCAATGATGAAGGCAATATTGAAAACCCGGTCCTCCATCAGCTCCGGGTCCTTCGCCACCATCTGCGCGATGAGGTAGACGCCAAGCTCTTTGGCCAGGTCGCCGAGATACCGGGTCTCCTTGCCGGGAATCTCCGGCGCCACCTCCCGGCAGATGCGCAGGTGGTCCTCGCCTCCTCCAAGGCACCAGCCGCCAATGCCGCCTTCCGACACCGCAATCAGCTTCACGGGCAGGTCCAGGCTGCAGTTCCACACGGCGTAGCGCATCGAGAGCGCCAGGTTCTCGATGTCCTTCATGTAGTCATCACGGGTAACGGCCATCCGGGAAACGTTCTGGATGCCGACGGCGGTGTACTGCAGGCGCATGGGTGGCTCCTTGGCGGTGGACGCAAAGTATGGCCCCTCCTCAAGGCCCAGAAAAGCCAAAACGGTCATCCGCGGCGGGGCTGTTCCCCGGGGAGAAAAAAACCGGTTACGCTCAACCCTGGCAACCGAGGTACTGACCATGTGGATCCGCAAGAGCGACAGGGACAGGCAGACGGGTCGCGGCACCCCCGTTCCGACGCAGATCGTCGGCAATGAGGAGTTCGACCCGATGCCCCAGACCGAGGATCAGAAGCGCGTCGAGCAGCGCATCTTCGAGCTGGCAGACCAGTACAGCCGCAAACTCGGGATGTCCCGGCGGGACTTTCTGCGCACGAGCGGCGGCATGGCGGTGTCGTTCATGGCCATGAACGAAGTGTTCGGTCCCGCCTTCATGGTCAACGAAGCGGAAGCTGCCGAACCGGCAGCCACCAGGGAGATGTGGCCCAAGAAAGAATTCATCCTCGACGGGCAGACGCATCACGTCAATGACTCCATGGCGGGGCCACTGATGTTCCGGACGCAGACTGCCAAGCTCGGCCTGAACCCGGCCCTGGGCAGCGCGCCGCCCGACAAGGACAGCCTGCACCGGGCTAACTACATCAAGGAGGTCTTCTTCGACAGTGACACGGTGATGGCCTGCATCACCGGCGCTGCCATCGGCCCGCCAAAGGCCTACGTGCTGACCTCCGAGCAGATGGTCGAGACTCGCAACGTGATCAACGAAATGGCGGGCTCACGCCGGATGCTAAGCCACGGCATCAGCACTCCGACCAACCCGAACTGGGTTGATGACGCGGAACAGCTGGTCAAGGAACTCAAGATTGACGCCTGGAAGTTCTATACCGGTGATCCTGCCGGCCCCTGGCGCCACGATGACGAAAAGGTTGCCTATCCGTTTTATGAACGCACGTTGAAGCTGGGTGTCAGAAACATCTGCACCCACAAGGGCTTGCCTATTCCTGGGCGCGGCAAGGAATTCTTCCGGCCCGATGACCTGATCAAGGCCGCGAAGGACTGGCCAGATATCAACTGGATCGTCTTCCATTCGGGCATGAAGCACATGATGACCCAGGTTCCAGCCGGCGAGAGTGGCATTGACGCCAACGGCAACATTCCCTGGACCACGGAGTTTTGCCAGCAGATCAAGGCATCGGGAGTGAAGAATATCTACCTGGAACTCGGTGCTGTGTTCGGTCACTCGGTCGTTACTCACCCGGAAGTCTGCGGCCACCTGCTCGGCCAGGTCATAGCGGCCGTTGGCGCGGATCACGTGATCTGGGGCACTGACTCCATCTGGTGGGGCTCGCCACAGTGGCAGATTGAGGCCTTCCGGCGCTTCCAGATCCCGGCAACGCTCCAGGAGAAGTTCGGCTACCGGGCCATCTCGCCGGAGGACCGGGCGCTGATCTTTGGCCTGAACGGCGCGCGCCTGTTCAATGTCGACGTGAACGCCGCCCGGTCAGCCATACCTGCCGACGGTCTCAGCAAGCTGAAGGCTGCCTATCAGGCCGACGGCCCGGAGCCCAGCCTGACCCAGTACGGCTGGGTGGCGGCGGGGTGAAGGCCGGCCGCAGCAGCGCAGCGGTTGGGGTGCTCCTGGCCTGCCTTGCTGCACCGGGCTTTGCCGCCGAACCGGCGCTGGCAGATTCCGGCTGCGTGCCTGCCGGGCAGCTCCGGGGTGATGCCGCAAATGGGGCCGTGCTCCACGGAAAGTACTGTGCCGAGTGCCACGGGGCCAGCGGCAAGGGCGATGTCATCGTCATGCACATGGACACCCCGCCGAAGGACCAGAGCGACTCTGCCTACCTGAAGACTCTGCCGGACGCCTTTCTTTACCTGGCTATTTGCCAGGGCGGCGAAGCGGTAGGCCGGAGTTTCATCATGCCGGCCTGGGGCGACCTGCTGTCAGACCAGGACATCAGGGACCTGGTGGCCCGAATCCGGGAGTTCTCAGGCACATGAGCAAGCAGGGCAGCAGCCGTCCGGAACCGGGAATCTGGGCCTCATTGCTCGCGGTCCCGGGTCACACCTACCGGGTGTTTCTCATCTGCCTCGTTGGCGTGACTTTCGCGAATCTCGATCACTCGCTCTTTACCTTCGTCCTTACCGAAATCTCCGCGGAATTCGGCTGGTCAGATCTGGACCGGGGCATGTATATCGCGATCACGTTCGTGGTGTCCGGTATTCTCATTACCCAGATCGGCGCACTCGCTGACCGGATCGGCCGCCGTGCCGTCCTGCTGGGCGCCACACTGCTGACGCCCGTCTTCGTGACCGCCCTCGCCTTTGCCCCAACCACAGCGGCCCTGCTCATCGCGCGGACCCTGGGCTTCACAGCGGCAGGCGTGCAGTCGCCCGTGACGGGCACGCTGGTCATGGAGGAGTCCCCACCCCGCTTCCGGGGACTCTTCACTGGGGTCCTGCAAATTGGCTTCCCTCTGGGCTTTTTCCTGGCCTCACTCCTGGTTCCTTTTATATATGAAACATGGGGTTGGAAGTACATCTTCTTCTTGAGCCTGCTCTTTCTCCCCTACGCCTGGGTGATCTGGCGCTACCTGCAAGACTCCGCCGCCTGGCAGCGGAGCCGCGCCTTGCGGGTGGCGAACCAGACGCCACCACCTGCCGTCCGGGAACTCTTCAAACCTGCCTATCGTCGCAAGACCATCCTCCTGTTCCTCGGCACCTTCCTCTACGTCTTTGCCTATGGCGCCACGATCATGCTGACGCCCTACTTCCGCGAGTCCCGGGGCTGGGACGCGCGGGAAGCGATCGAACTCGTGGGGCTCTCCTTCCTCATCGGCACCTTCGGTTACATTCTCGCAGCCTGGTTCGGTGAGTTCCTGATCAGCCGACGTAACACGATCGTGGCCTGGTGCTGGCTGGGCGGGCTCGCCTTTGCGGTGATGATCTGGTTCACCAAGGACTGGTGGTCCACCTTTCTCGCCTTCAGCACGATGACGTTTTTCTTCTACGGCGCCTACGCCGTAATGTTTACCTTCATTGCCGAGAACTTTCCGGCAGACCTGCGGGCGACCGCGGCGAGCTTTGCCAGCTCTTTTGCGGTGGAACTGGGCCTCGGGCTTGGGCCCTTTGCCCTGGCCTGGGCCATTGGCCGCGTGGGCTGGGAGATGGCCTTCACCTGGTGTGCAGTCGTGCCCGTGCTGCTGGCCGGGGCGACGTTTCTGTTACTCAAGCCCGTGCCGCGGGAGGCGGTGCTTTGAGACGAGTACTGATCGGCGGACTGGCGTGTGCCTGCCTGGGCTTAGGGCAATTGTCCACAGCACTCGCGTCAGCCACCAACAACTGGGGTGCCCTGGAGATCCTGGGACGCAGCGTCGCCCCGGGCGAAACGGTGCGGATGCCATTCCTCCTGGGCCCCTCCTTCGTTGGCAGCTTCCTCGATACGCTGGTGGTGGTCGTTCGCAGTTCCCGGCCTGGACCGACCCTGTGCATCACCGGTGGCATTCACGGCGATGAGATCAACGGCGTCGAGATTGCCCATCGGATCTATGCCGGCGGCACTACCCAACCGGTGGCAGGCACGCTCCTCGTCATTCCGGCCGTCAACGTCCACGGCTTTCGCACGGGCTCCCGCTACCTGGCCGATCGCCGGGACCTCAATCGCTCATTTCCCGGTTCCGCAACGGGCAGCCACGCCGACCTGATCGCGCATGCACTGTTCACTGAACTGCGCAAGCACTGCGACGCGCTGCTGGACCTGCACACCGGCTCAAACTCCCGGACCAACCTGCCCCAGATCCGGACCGACCTGGGCAACCCGCGCGCCCTTGATCTCGCCCGCGCCTTTGGCGTTGGCGTAGTACTGGATGGGAAGGGTCCGGTCGGCAACCTGCGACGGGCCGCTCTCGACGTCGGCATACCGGCAGTGCTGTTCGAAGCAGGGGAACCCCTGCGCTTTGACGAGACTGACATCCGGATGGGCGTCACGGGCGTCCGCAACGTGATGGCGCATCTCGGCATGTCGCCGCCATCAACTACACCTGTCCCGCCATCGCGAGTCATCCGCCGGACAACCTGGATCCGCGCCCGGGGGGCCGGGGGCATCTTCCTGTCAGACCGGGAACCCGGCGACAACGTCCGCTCCGGCGAGACCCTGGGAACGGTGACCGATCCGATTACGGAGACGACAGAAGTCATCCGGGCGCCGCAGGACGGGCTGTTGATCGGTATGGCAGTGCCTCAGGTCGTCCTCACCGGTTACGCTCTGTTTCATATTGGCAGCTAGCCGGGGAACGACCAGCAGTATGGACACCAGCTCACCGCTCATCGATATCGGCCATGTGATCCAGCTGTCCGTGGCACCGGTGTTTCTGCTGTCCGGCATAGGCATCATCCTTACCGTACTCACCAATCGTCTCGCCAGGGTGGTGGACCGCGCGCGGCGGCTGGAAGAGGCGGCCTGCTCCAGCACGGGGGAGGCACTGGAAGAGCGCCGCCAGGAACTCCGGGTGATCGCCTGGCGTGCACGACTGATGAACCTGGCAATCACGCTCAGCACCTGCTCTGCCCTGCTGGTGGCCCTCGTCGTGGTGCTGCTTTTTCTCGGGGCTTTCCTGAACTTCAACGCCACGCTGCCCGTGGCTGGTCTCTTCATCCTGGCGATGCTGGCGCTGATCGCCGCCCTGCTGCTCTTCTTGCGCGAGGTATTCCTGGCGATCGCCGCACTGAGGATCGGCGTGTAGGAGTGCCTTTAGGCGGGATCGATCACGAATCGCGCCTAAAGGCGCTCCTACCGGCCCTCTACGCAGCTTTGGCCTCTGAGTACCGCTCGAAGTCACAGGTGAAATCCTGGAACGTCGAGTTCGGCTCGAAGGCAAGAGGCCGGTAGGTGATGTGCCCATAGCCACTGACCAGTGCCGTAGGCTTGATGAGGGCCGAACTCGCGACGACGGCACTGAAGTTGTTCCGCCCCCCGCGGAACAGCATGGGATCCCAGCCGTGATACATGTAGACCATCCCCGGCTGCATGCTGGAGGTGACGTGGGCCATGGCCACGAAGGACCCCATTGAATTGAACACGCGGATCAGCTGCCCATCCTCAACGCCGCGAGCCTGCGCATCCGCCGGTCCGACGTAGATATCCGGCTCGCCACGCCGCAGGCTGAGCAGCAGGGAATCGTCAGCCCACATGGTGTGAATGCCGTGGCGCAGATGCCCCATCAGCATCTGCAGCGGATACCCCTCCAGCTTCATCGGCGCCTTGTGCCCTGGCAGTTGCTCGTCTTCAGCGAGAAACCAGGCATGATCCACATAGAACTGCTGACGCCCCGTCAGCGTGGGATAAGGCTCCCGGTACTCGACGCCCCGGAGCATGACTGAGCCGTAGGGGGCATCTCGGCCGTAGATGACCCGCTCAGTGTCGCCGTTGCGCATAAGTCCCTTGCTGCGCATCTCGTCGAAGGACACTTTGGGCACCCCCGGGTCCTTGTCGATGAGGAACTGGATGACGTCCTTCGTCTCCCTGATCTGGCCACCCATGGTGAAAAGCTGGTGATAAAGGGTGAAGTCCCTGGGAACAGGCTGACCGAAGAAACTGTCCTGGATCGGCGCAATACCGCGGATCTTCGCGCGCTCCGCGATCGCCGCGGCGAGCCGATTGAGCGCGCCCCAGTCGTCCACGGCTTCGCCCAGCGGCGGGACAGCAGCATCCAGCACCTGCACATAGGGAGTACGCGCCTCCAACATGTAATCCTGGCGCTCGTAGTGGTGGGCGATGGGCAGGACGTAGTCGGAGTACATGGCCGTAATACCCATGTCCGGGGCCAGCGTGACGATCGTGCCGAGCTTGTCGAAGGTCGTATCCCGCCAGCGGCCACCACCACCGCGCCAGTTAGCCGTGTTGCTGCCAGCAAAGATCCCCATTTTCCAGGGGGTCGCGGCGTAATCCGGCCAGGCGCCAGAGCGCGTGGACTCCTGGAAGTAGCGATCGACTTTGTCGGCAACTGCCTTGCCGTAGATCTTCTCGTTCAGCCCCTTGCCGTCGGAATGGACGTAGTCCCAGCGCGCGAGGGTCGCGATGCGCAGCGTCGGCGGCAGGCCGGCCAGCATGAACATGATCTGGCTCGCCGTGCTGCCAAGGTTCTCGAGCTGGAAGCCGCCCCCTGCCTTTCCCAGATTCCCGGTGAGGGAAAGCATCAGCATGAAAGCCCGCTGCAGCAGGTCGCCCTGCAGCCACTTGCACATGCGGTAGCCGGTGAAAATCATCGCCGGCTTCGCCCGCCCGAAGGTGCGAGCGACCTGGCTGATATTGTCCGGATGGACGCCGCAGATGGCGGCCGCCTTCTCCGGCGTGTAGTCCTGCGCGCGTTTCTTGACCAGTTCGAACACTGTCGTAACCCGGACCCGGCCCCCGCGGGTCTTGACCGTCCAGGAACCCTCCAGTGCGGGCTGCAGGTCGCCCAGGGCGAGGGTGCCGGCGGGGATGACGGGGACCGGCGAGCCCGGTGGTGGCGGCGGCCCGCCAGTGCCCGGAGCTGCCTGCGCCTTCCGGGTTTTCTCGTCCCAGACATAGAACAGGTTGTCCCGGGCGGAATCGCCCGCCAGGAAGTCACTTTCCCTCAGGAAGCGGCCGTTATCGACCCGCACCAGGAACGGCAGGTCGGTTTGTTCGCGGATGTAATCCCGGTCAATCAGGTCCTCTGCAAGCAGCACCTGGACCATGCCCATTGCCAGCGCAATGTCCGTGCCCGGCTTTGGATTGACCCACTTGCTCGCGTGCATTGCGCTCGGGGTGAACTCGGGCGAGATGGCGATCACCTCGGTGCCGTTGTACCTGGCTTCCCAGAAGAAGTGGGCGTCAGGAATGCGGGTGACGGCTGGATTGCAGAACCACACCAGGCAGCAGCGGGACTTGTATACCGCCGCCATGGTGTCGCCCAGCAGCGGCTCGCCCACTGTCATCTGCACACCGGTAGGGAGGTCGCCGACACCGGCAAACGCCTCCGGCAACTCGATGCCGCTGATGGTGGCGAAGCGACCAAGCGCCGCAAAGGACGCGCGCTTGAGCACCATCTGGGTCCCGAGGTCGAAGCTTATGGAGCGGGGCCCGAACTCCACCGAGTAATCGATGAAACGGTCGGCAATCTCACCCAGAGCCTGGTCCCAGGTCACGCGCTCCCACTTGCCTTCGCCCCGCTCCCCAACCCTCTTCATCGGGTAGAGAATCCGCTGCTTGCCATACATGTACTTGGCGTGCCGCAGGCCTTTCTGGCAGCCCCGTGGGCCATAGTCCGGCGCATCTTCAGACCGGCCGTACTCGCCCTGCTGCTCCTCGCGCCAGACGATGCCGTTCTTGACGTAGACGTTGAACGCGCAGGTGCCCGTGCAGTTGGTCCCGTGGGTCCC
>SHZI01000062.1 GCA_009692345.1 Gammaproteobacteria bacterium
GGACGCCGGGAAAGACTTGCCAGTAGGGCTTGAGGGCATCGAGATCCCGGTCCGGAATGCCACCGTGCAGATGGCCGTCGATGTCCTGCAAGTCCTCCGGCTCCGTGCTGTCGATGTAGCGCGGCAGGTTGAGGTTGTAGTCGTTCTTCGCGTCGCTGATCTCGGCCACCGGCACCATGCGGGCGTAGCCGGGGGTATCCACCTGGCGCGTAAAGGTGTCCACGATGCGGTGGATGTCCTGCTCCCGCAGGCGGTTCTTCGGGCCATCCTTGATGAAGCCCTTCGAGGCGTCGATCATGAAGATGCCCTTGCGGGCTCCGGCGTGTTCCTTGTCCAGCATGACGATGCAGGCAGGAATGCCGGTGCCGTAGAAGAGATTCGCGGGCAGGCCAATGATTCCCTTGATGAAGCCGCGCTGGATCAGGTTCTTGCGGATCACCCCCTCGGCGTTGCCACGAAACAGGACGCCGTGCGGGAGGATGCAGGCGCCTTTGCCGGTGCTCTTGAGCGAGCGGAGGATGTGCAGCAGGTAGGCGTAGTCGCCCTGCTTGGCGGGCGGTGTGCCGTAGTGTTTGAACCGTTCATGGGGGTCATTGGCCGGGTCAAGGCCGGTGCTCCACCGTTTATCGCTAAACGGGGGATTGGCGACGACGTAGTCGAAGGTCTTGAGCGTTTCGCCGTCTTTGAACTTGGGATCGGCGATGGTGTTCCCCTGCACGATGAGCGCCGTGGGGTTGTCGTGCAGGATCATGTTCATGCGGGCCAGGCCGCTGGTGGCTGAGTCCTTCTCCTGCCCGTAGAGCGTGACCTTGGCGGTGGCCGCGTCACCCACCTTGAGCAGCAGGGAGCCGGAGCCGCAGGTCGGGTCGTAGACGGTGGTGTTGTTGGTGGTCTTGGCACTGGCGATGCCCAGAATCTTCGCCATGATGCGGCTGACTTCGGCAGGGGTATAGAACTGCCCCTTGCTCTTGCCACTCTCGGTGGCGAAGTGCCGCATCAGGTACTCGTAGGCGTCCCCCAGGATGTCGTCGCCTTCGGCCCGGTTCTTCGAGAAATCGAGCGCCGGGTTCTCGAAGATGGCGATGAGGTTGGTCAGCCGCTCCACCATCTCCTTGCCGCTGCCGAGCTTGGAGGCTTCGTTGAAGTCCGGCAGGTCGGACAGCTTGTTGGCGCTGGCCAGTGGCGCGATGATCTTCTTGTTGATCTGGTCGCCGATGTCGCTCTTGCCCTTCAGGGCGACCATGTCCTTGAAGCTGGCACCGGCCGGGATCGTGATCGGCGCGTAGGGCTGGTCGGCGTACTTATCGCTGACGTACTTGATGAACAGCAGGACGAGGACGTAGTCCTTGTACTGGCTGGCGTCCATGCCGCCACGGAGCTCGTCGCAGCTCGCCCAGAGGGATGAGTAGAGTTCCGATTTCTTTATGGCCATGCGTTGGTTCTTTGCGCCTCGTTCTTGAACCCGTATTAGAGCGCATCGCGGCGGCAGGTGGACGCCTGGCACATGCCTTCAGGGCGTCTTTAGCCCGTTGGCCGGTAGCGTTCCTCAAGTTTGTCCATGGCGGATCGTATGTGCTCGCCATTCGCGTGGGCGTACCGCTCCACCATGATCAGCGTCTTGTGGCCGGAGATGCGCTTGACGGTGGGCAGATCCACCCCGGCCTGCACCAGGTGCGTGATGGCCGTGTGCCGCAGGGTGTGGCGGACCACCTGATCAGGGTCGAGGCCAGCGGCGGTGACCACGCGGCGGAAGGGCTTCCGGACGGAGGCCGTGTGGCCACTCTTGGCTCCGGGCGATGGGAAGAGCCAGGGGATGGACTGGGGCAGGGCGGCCAGGTAGCCCCTCAGGAACTCTGCCAGGTGGGCCGTGATGGGCTGCTCCCTGGTGCCCGCCTTGGCGTGGGGGATGTGGATGATCCGCCGATCCAGGTGCAAGTGCTCGCGGCGAATGGAAAGGATCTCCGTCATGCGCATGGCGGTGTCCAGGCCGATGACGATGAACGGGTAGATTTGGGCATTCCCGTCCGCCAACGCGGCCTCCAGCAAGGACTTCGCCTGCTCGACGGTCAGGTAGCTGATACGGCCACCGTTCTCGCGTAGACGGCGGATGACGGCGGGACGGCGGTCCAGCCAGCCCCATTCCACGGCCTTGTTCAGCAGGTGCGATAGGACCGCCAGTTCCCGGTTAATGGTCCCTGGGCTTGGCGGCTCCTGCTTGTAGGCCGTTTCGCCCTTCACTGTGCTTTTGCGGGCCTTCTCGTGCTGGCGGTGCTTCTTGTACCGCTCCACGTCGAAACTGTTGATTCGGGTCAGGGGCGTGTCACCAAAAAAGGGCGTTAGGTTCAGGGTCAGCCGGTGACGCTTCGCCTTCAGATCCTTGCCGCCTTCTTCCTTAAGCCGCTCCAGATAGCGGGTAGCTGCTGCCCGGAAGCCCAGGGCCACCTTGCGGCCCTTGGGCAGGGACAGGCGATCATGCCTGGCGTCGGTCCGGACCTTGGAGATGAACTCCTCGGCCTGGGTGCGGGTGGTGCCGTCGGAATCCCGGCCAACGACACGGTGGATGCGTTGGCCGTCCACCATGATGTTGACGGAGAACATGCCGTCGCCCTGGGCTGAACGCTCGAAGGTGATGCCGTGCTCGGTGAGTTTTTTGCCAGGCGGGAGCTTGCGCATCGCCGGTCGAGTGAGTTTGCTGAATGCTATGGCCATCGTGCACCTCGAAGCAGGGACAATCCGAGTGATTCTTTCTTGGGCTTACGAGCCGAGTGTCTTTGCAGCGGCTTTGCGACGTTCATTCGTGTCGTCTGGCCAGTCAACTGGGTCGGGCTCCTTTGGAAGAATATTCTCTGATTCGCTGCCATCAGCGACGGAGCAGAATTCCTTCCAATGTGTTCGCAGACGGTCTACGCGAACGCTTTTGTCATCAATAGCCCAAGACCACTTCCGGTGGACCTTGTCGTAAGTAAGTAACCAAAGATATGCACTCTCTCGAATAATCTTCCAGAGCTTCTGTTGTTCGTGGTCCAGCAATTCCGGATAGCGCAGGGCCAGCTTTATGAATCGATCCGGTTCAGCAACATCCCAAAGGATCGGCGCCTCGTCAGCGATGGTGACGGAACCGTTGTGGTCATCCCGAAGCGGCAGCCGCTTCAGGGCATCGTCAACGGCCCATTCGATGAAACTGGAGAGAGTTCGCCGTTGCTTGAGGGCAGCTAGTTCGGCCAAGTAACGAAGCTTGGGGTCCAGCCGCACGGTGACTGTCTCGGAGCGCGAGAGCTTGCCGCCACCGCTCCTCTGACTATTTCGCTTTGTCATCGAATCCCCCAGGGCAAAAGTTCTCAGACCTTCTCGGTAATTCTACATTACATGTACTCTCTTGCAACACATGTGGTCACAAATTATTCTAGAGTTCGCTCTGACACCCCCAGGATGGCTCTCAAATGACTGCAAGTCTCAGATTCCCAGAGGTATACGTCCTGCCCGATGGTCGGATGGACGCTAAAAACGCGGCTATCTACCTCGGACTTTCACCCAAGACCCTCGCCATGAAGCGATGCAGCGGGATGGGGCCAAGGTTCATCAAGAGGGGCCGGGTCTTCTATTTCAGGGAAGAGCTGGACCGCTGGCTCCTGGGTGATTAGCGGTGGGGACCGCCGTCTTGGCCGTTGCTGAACTTCTGGCCCGGCTGTCTAAGGTGAAGCAGACGCGGCGCGATACCTGGGTGGCAATCTGTCCTGCTCACGACGACACGCGCCCTAGTCTCGCCATTCGCGCCCTGGCTGACGGGAGGACCTTGCTCTGCTGCCCCGCCCGCCAGTGTGACGTTGAGGACATTGTTGGCGCGGTGGGCTTGCAGGTGTCCGAGCTGTTTCCCGAGCGAACCCCAAGCAGTCACTACCCGCCTGTGCGTTCCCGATGGCCTGCTGCTGACTTACTCAAGTTGGCCGGACAGGAAGCGATGCTGGCCGGTATTGCCGCGCTGATGCTGGTCAACGACGCCCCGGTATCAGACCAAGACCGGCAGCGCAATGTGGACGCCGCGTCCCGTTTGCTGAGGATTGCAGATGAGGCTGCATGACCCCATCAAGGTGCAGGCTCGATTGGATAAGTTCACGGCTGAGTTCGACCGGGCGGCTCCGGCAGTTTGGGCAGTGATAACGCCCCCGGATGAAGTCCGCGTGACTGACGCTATCGACCTGAGCGACGACGGGCTCGCTCTGAGCTTTGCCAGTACCCGGCCGCACTACCGGCGCGTGGCTGCATGGCGAACGTGGATGAGGTACGAGGGTGGCCGGTGGGCTGAGGATGCCACGCTGTCTATCTACAGCGACGTGCGGGAGTTCTTGCGCTGGCGGGCCAAGCAGGAAAGAGACGAGGGCACGGCGCGAAGGTTGCGAAGTAAGCAGACGGTGGCGGCCATTGAAAGCCTGGCGCAGTCGGATCGGCGCTACGCCGCGACGGCTGCTCAGTGGGACGCGGACCCCTGGGTACTGAACACGCCAAGCGGGGTGCTGGACCTGCGCACCGGGGCGCTCAGTGACCATGCCCCCGAACAACACCTTACCAAGCAGACAGCCACCGCGCCCGCTGCCGAGTGCCCGCGATGGCTGGCGTTTCTCGATGAGGTGACCGGGGGCGATCCAGACCTGGCCGTCTACCTGCAACGAATGGCTGGGTACTGCCTGACGGGCAGCACGGCTGAACACGCCCTGTTTTTCTTCTATGGGACCGGGGCTAACGGCAAGTCTGTTTTCACTAACACCTTGTCCCGAGTCTTAGGGGACTACGCCACCGTGGCCCCCATGACCACGTTCACCGAGACGAAGAACGAGCAGCACCCGACGGACCTGGCCGGCCTGCGTGGCGCTCGTCTGGTGACGGCCAGTGAGACGGAAGCGGGCAAGGGGTGGAACGAGTCCCGAATTAAGCAACTGACCGGCGGTGACGAGGTTACTGCCCGGTTCATGCGCGGCGATTTCTTCAAGTACACGCCCGCCTTCAAGTTGGTCATTGCCGGGAATCACAGGCCCCGATTGCAGTCGGTGGACGAGGCCATGCGCCGGAGGCTCCATCTGATCCCGTTCACGGTGACCATACCCATCGAGCGGCGCGACCCTAACTTGGCCGAGAAGCTGAAGGAGGAATGGGGTGGCATCTTGGGGTGGGCCGTTACCGGGTGTCTCGACTGGCTGGATCGTGGGCTAGACCCCCCGGCTGCCGTTCGCAATGCCACGGAGGCTTACTTCGGCAGTCAAGACACCTTCGGGGCATGGCTGGCCGACTGCTGCGACCGTGGTCCTGAGGAGTGGGAGACGCCGACGCGGCTGTTTGCGTCGTGGAAAGGCTATGCCGACGCTGCCCGCGAGCGGATCGGCTCTCAGTCGGGGTTCGTGGACCGGATGGAAGCTGCCGGGTTCCATCAAGGCAAGGATCGGATTAAGGGCAGGTATTGGGTCGGCATTGCGGCCAAGTTCCCCACTGGGGAGGGGGGGCGTGACAAGCGTGACAAGTGTTCCGTTATCTAGCGTATGGGGACACCTCTCCCATACGTCCCCAATGGGGAACCTTGTCACGCTTGTCACAGACCCCCGAGTTGTTGCCCAAAAGGAGACTGCGGCGGTTCCACCTGCCTCCCCATTCCCGGCTGCCCGCGTTGGCCTGTGTGGCCTAGCGGACGCCGCTGGAGGCTCGCTGCCCCCGAATATGCCCCCATGCTCGGAGGGTGCCCTAGTAGGCTGCCCCGTGACCCCGTTTCAGTGCGGACGGTTTACTACGGCACGGCCATAACCATGAGCAAGGCGAGAAAAGCTAAGAAGCCATATCTGACGGCTGCCAGTCGTCCCGGGGAACCCGACCAGCAGACCCTTGCCAGGAGCGCGTTGCAGCCCACTCTGCTGGCTACACTGACGGTTCAGGCATATAGCGGGGAGCTCCACGATCTGGATCTTGTCAGTCTGATGGATGGACTGGGCGAGCAGGTGGCGGTGGCTAAGACCGGCGACGTGACCCGCGCAGAGGCCATGCTGGTGGCTCAGGCCCACAGTCTGGATGCAGTCTTCCATGCATGCGCCCGCCGGGCAGCGGGAAACATGGGGCAGTTCGTCAAGTTAGCAGACACCTACCTACGCCTGGCCCTCAAAGCCCAGAGCCAGTGCCGGACGACCTGGGAGACCCTGGCCTTGATCAAGAACCCGCCGCAGGTGGCCTTCGTGAAGCAGGCCAACATCGCCCACGGGCCGCAGCAGGTGAACAACGGGGTTCAGGCGGATCATCCGGTCTCGCCCGGGCGGGAAACCGAAAATGAGCCAAGCAAACTTTTGGAGGCCACTCATGGCGAACGGCTGGACACCCCAACGACGGGCACGGCAGGCCGAACTGATACGCAACTGGAAGCCGTGGGAGCGATCAACAGGGCCAAGGACACTGGAAGGTAAGGCTGCAGTAGCCCGAAACGCCTACAAGGGCGGCACGAGGCCCATGCTCAGGGCGCTGGGCAATCGGCTGAGAGAGCAGCGTGAGAGCCTGATCTAGGGTGCCCCACAAACAAGAAACCCGCCTTGCAGCGGGTCTCCTGGTTAGCCTGTTGGTAGACCTTAGCGGCTGATCTTCCGCCGCATCACGCCTAGCCCGGCCAGGGCGGAACCGAAGAGCAGGATGGCGGGGGGGATTGGGACGGGGGCAATGTTCGCTAGAAAAGCTTCATGGCGACCTGTGGGGCCGAATCCATGTCCCGCTATCCATTCTCCGTCTGCAGATATGCCGGTCGCTGCGGTTAACCTCCATCCCGTCAGACCCGCAGCTCCATTGGCTACAAGAACATCAAAAAGACTTTGCATTCCAGTCTGGCTAGTCCAAATGAAAGCTCCAGCATCAGCTTGGGCAACTGTTGCCTGACCCACAATTATCGAGCCATCCGCGGACATAGCTAGCGCCGAGCTATTTGGACCACCCGACAAATGGCCGAGACTAACCATTCCAATGCCTGTGGTCCATTTGAAGGCTTCGGTGCCGCTCGCGGTTTTGCCTCTGCCCACCACCACAGAGCCATCTGCCGATACAGCCTGCGCAAAACTATTGACAGTACCTGCGGGAAGATCCCCCAAGCCAACCATTCCGCCGCTGCTCGTCCACCTAAACGCTTCATGACTATCCGAGTCATGTTCGGCAAATCCGACCACTACGGTGCCGTCCGCTGATACGCCTGTAGCGTGAGTGAAAACACTGCCACCAGGTAGCTGACCAAGGCCAACAAGTCCGGCGTTACTGGTCCAGCGAAACGCCTCCCCGGATGGCGAACTAGCTCCTGAACTCTTACCAACAACTACTGACCCATCGCCAGAGACACCTGTGGCATAACTGTAAGTAGTCCCACCTGGGAGATCGCCGAGCCCGACGATTCCAGTGCTAGTCCAGCGAAAGGCTTCCGCGCTTCCGCCGAGGGCAGGACTATCAGGGCTCCATCCCACCACAACGGCGCCGTTCGCGGACACTCCAGTTGCCTGGCTATAGCGAGCACCGGGTAGAGCCCCCAGTCCGACCATTCCGGTTCCGCTAGTCCAGCGGAAGGCCGTCGTAAACAAATCCGGGCCGTCAGAGCCGACTACCACAAGACCGTCTGCAGAAATCGCCGTCGCGTAGCTCTCCGGGTATCCATTCGGCGTATAGCCGAGAGGAGTAAAGCTTGCTGCACTGGCAACACTTGGTAGAACCAAGAGAACGAGAGCGCCCAGCGAAATATTTGTCACCTGATTTCCCCTTGGTCCTGCCATCTGCTCAGGCCAACTCGGCCCGGCTCGTTGTTATCGACTGAGCCTACACCTCCCCGGACGTCAGCGGACTAGGTACTGGCCGCAGGGGCCGTTAAGTCAAACCGAATCCCCTCGAAATCCCCAGCTTCGCCGCTGGCCCCGGTGTCGCCCTGGCCCACAAACAAGAAACCCGCTTTCCAGCGGGTTCCCTGGTGCAGCCTATTGGACGCCGTTAGCTGCTGATCTTCCGTCGCATCACGCCCATCAGGCCGAGGGCGGAGCCGAAGAGCCAGAGCGCGGGAGCAGACTAATAGTAATAAGACTGCAGGTTACTCGTCCTCGATGTCGTCTTCCTCCGTAAAGCTATTCCCATTAGAATCGTATGGAAGGTTTTCGACTGCTAGGTCGGCCTCATTCTCATCGTCGGCCCCGTCCGGGTCATCAAGTACTTCATTGGTAAGACGGTCCGCGTTCTCGGCGAGTTGCTCCCAAAGCCTATTGACGCGACTTTCGAGCTTCGCCTCATCTCGCGTTAAGGCGTAATGCTTCGCACGCGCGGTCTTCAGGCTATCTCTAATCGATTGAAGATCAGCGCGCGACTCAATAATGGCCGACGCAAGCGCCTCAAGTCGCTGCTCGTGACCCCTTGCAGTTTTCTCGGCTCGTTCCACGAGGTCACCTTCTCGTTTCGCTAGGACTACCCTTGCTCGCTCCAGTTTACGTTCCAAAACATTGGTGGCCTTTTTGTACTTCCCGTCGAGGGTCTTAACGGTGGCCTTTAGCTTCTTTATCTCGTTCAGGAGTCGAGCCGGCTCCTGGGTTAGGGTTAGTTGCGCTTCGGCAACTGCGACACGACTCTTCTTGATTACCGCTCGAGCTGCTTGTCCAGAGACGGCATATATGGGGTGGGATTTTGTGACCCGTGAATCAGCGAGCGACTTCCAGGAAAGTCTAAGAACTTTTGCAATAACTTGTGGGGACTCGAACTCTCCCGTGTAATGCACTTTCCAGGACCCTTGGAGATTGTATTTATAGAGAACTTCTTTGAGTGCGGCTTGGTGGCCAAGCACTGAGCCGATCAGTGACATCGTGCCCGAACCCACTCGACTCAGTACCACAATGCTCCGCAGACCCCGATGCTTTGCGCCAACCATCCCTGACTCGTGCGACCTCTCCTGGTTCAACCCCGTTGCCAAGGACAGTTCAGTTAAGGCTTTTCGATAGACTTTCGGCATAAGCGGCCGGCTTCCTTTGACTCGGTGGCCCACAACTCTCTCCTAAGTAATTGCCGGACCAGCGACGATGCTCTATTTTTCAATGTCCGAAGTGACGACCTGACCAACTTTGCTAAGGAGCAACGTTAGGCACTCCTCAAATGTGCGGGATGGTTCACCTTAACGAGGAACTGGACTGCCGGCTCTCGATGGCCGCCGAACTCTTGCGCCGAATCACACCCATCAGGCCAAGGGCGGAGCCGAAGAGCCAGACGGCGGGGGGGATGGGGACGGGATTGATTGCTAAGGCCGTCCCATACCCGGAGAGGGCACCCAGGGTATTACCTAGATACTGTGACGCGCCGGTGACTGGATCAATTTTGTACATGCCATAGGCTCCAGCGCCGTAAAGCATGCCATCGCCGAACGCCAGTCCGGGCATGATCAAAAGCGCCAAAGTGCATAGCGCACGATTCTTGACCATCAGCAATGAACGAATCATAGGCCACATTCCGCCTATGCCGATGGATCGAATCATGGTCGTTCCCCTGTTGTCGTTATCTGCCCAAGCCAGCTCGGCCCGGCTCGTTATTATTAGCTGAGCGTACACGTCCCCGGACCTCAGCGGACTAGGTACTGGCCGCAGGGGTCGTTACGTCAAACCGAAACTAGGCGAAATCCCCAGTTTCTCCGCTGTTCCCGGTGCCGCCCTAGCCCCACCGTGGGGCATGGACCCCGACTACATCGCCTTCCGCGAACTGCTCCGCCAGGCCCAGGCTGACCCCGTTCTGGCCGCTGAACTGAGCCGCGCTATGCGGGAGGGCCTTGCCCGGCATTGTCCGCTTGTGCGGCTTCCGCCCAATGGCTTCCTCAACTTGCCAGCCATCGCGCAGGCGGCGCCCAAGAGTTGTTTGGTGAAGGCCCAGCGCGATTGCGGCCTCCTTGATGCTGGGGTATTCCACGCCGAGGATGGTGATGGAGCGGGCTCGATTACCCGGTTCTCTAGACTTGGTCATGGCTGGCATCAAGACTATCCCATTAGCTCTTTGGGGCGCTGGTGGGGCCGAACGCAACGTGTCGCTTGGAGCGCCGCCTCTGTGCAGAGCGACGAAAAGGTTCGCCTTTGTGCGGTGCTACGAAAGGCTTCGCCTTTGTTTTTGTGGCAGCGGCGGATGGGGGGTGTAGGCTAATCAGAGAGGATTGGATTTGCCCCTACCGGGTGGTGCTAAAAGGGACCCATGGCGGGTCGTGTAATTCCGGTGTAAGTCCGCAGAGAAAAAGAGGGATTTTGAGAGATTCTGCGGGAATCCCCTCCGGGCTGACTTGGGCGGGTACTCCTCCCTTATTAGTGAGTTGGGAACAATCGGGATTTCTATAGATTGTCCTCACTGAATACTGAAAATCCGCGTGTCGGTGGTTCAATTCCACCCCTGGCCACCATTATTTTCAATAAGTTACAAGGTGGGCCGGGTTCTCTAAATCCCGCGTGTAAGCACAGTGTAAGCAGGCTGACCCAAACCAGAGGTTTCGGCTGGGTATTCGGGAATCGGATGATCAGAGCGAATTCGCTCAGCCGTTCAGCCTCACAGCCTTTTGCCACGTGGGCCGCTATGGGTCCCTTTCCCCACCCCCCGGTAGGGGCAAATCCAATCCCGCGTGATTCGGCTACACCCCCCATCCGCCGCTGCCACAAAAACAAAGGCGCAGCCTTTCGGAGCGAAGCCCAAAGGCGGGCCCCGACACGGAATCCGCGCCACAGCCAGCTCTCAGGATCGCGCCAGACCTACCGCGGTCAGGGCAAACAGCCACGATCTCGCGGGACCATTGCTGGGGTGGCGGGTCAGGTTCACCCCCCGTTTCGCGACCAGAGCGGCCAGCCGGGCGATGCTGCTCAGGTGCCCTTAACAGCCCTTGGATGTAGCGATCTCATCCACTCCAAAAACAAGAAACCCGCCGAAGCGGGTTTCGTAGTCTCCCAGACGATGGGTTCAGACACCACACCCCATCGTCAGCGCGCCCTCTAGGTAGCGACTAAGGCCCTAAGCGATGGGTGGAAGGTACTCGATTCGTAATCCTAATTAGACGCGGGCTGAGTTGTCGATACGGGCTGCGGTGTAGTGCCGCGATTGCCGATGCGGATAAAGACGGCATTCTCAATCTTGTCAAACGCGACCTGATACGCCTTCGGATCAAGAATTGGTGTGTCTTCTTGTGAAGACTGTCCATAGGCTGTGGAGCGATTAGCCGTATCTACAAAATTGATCCTCACCGAGACAAGACCGGGACGGAGTTCTTCCACAAAGGCGGTTGCTTTTGTTTGGCCGCTAGTCTGCATTCCGCCCATTGCGTCCCAGAAACCTGTCTTGTTCGTCGTGGCACTGGTCGCAGTTATAAACCCTGTTTCCTTGTCCGCGCTCTGAATTATGTATCCGAGGTCCTGAAAAACACTCATAACTGAGGCGAATACGGTTCCCTTTTCAGCATCAAATTCCTTTGTCTGATAGGACTGAATCTGTAGTGACGTAGGCTCCTGCTTTGTAGCGGTCGCACATCCAGTACAGAGAAGTACCACTAAACACCCAAGGCCAATCACATGCTTCATTACCGCTACCCCTTAAACCCAGTTTGCCCAATGGTCTAGAAATTGCTTGATCGGCTCTTGAAATCCGACACGATCTTGCTGGCGTCAAATTTTATGATAAGTGTCATTGTTCGCTGCGTTTGTTCGAATCCGGAGGCTTCGGTACTCCCTCCCGCTAGAATAATTGTCCAGTAGTTCTTCCCCGATGTGGATTGACTAACCGTGGCTTGCCGCTGGTACGTCCAGACCTCCTGGCCAGATCCATCAATAGAAGTAATGTTTGGCGCCCCGAAAGTTTCCAAGACCTGCGTCTGTGTCGTCTCACCAACCTTTACATTTAGCTGGACGTTTCCATGCGTCAATTCGCTATTTCGAGTCGTGACCGGCTGGGGCTGGGGCACGAAGCATCCCGACAGCAATACAGCAAAAGAAAATAGGGCTATAGCAGCGAACGATCTGAGCATGACTAACTCCTTACAACTTAGTTCCGCTGGAATCGGCCACATCACCCCTCAGGGTTAACCACCTTGCCCGGTTGGCAGGTTGGCGGAGCGTTAGCTCACTCTTGATGTCAGAGGGAACTATAGGCCGTCTGGCAGCCTCTGGCGAGGGCTAGGACCTCGCGCATCGGTCGGGCTTCTACAATGAGTCGGACCAGTTCAGCGGCTAGCGCGGGGGCCGGTCTGAGTCTATCGTGGCCTTTCGCAAAAGGCCCAGTAGCCACGGTCCATGCCCCACGTTAGGGCCAGGCCGTTACCAGGACCAGCCGAGAAACTGGGGATTTCGGGGGGGATTTGGTTTGACCTAACGGAAAGTCACCCGTCCGGGTGATGCGCTGGCAGGTCCTGCGGCCAATACTTAGTCCCGATATGGCCGGGTAGGTGTACCTTCACCCACCTAATGACAACTAGCCTGGCCAAGTGTTCCCCGCGCAGGCGGGGATGAACCGTCCTCGCCGCAGCGGCCACCATCGAGCAGCTGGTGTTCCCCGCGCAGGCGGGGATGAACCGAAGCTGTACCGCCTGGGGCCAACCCTGGAGGCGTGTTCCCCGCGCAGGCGGGGATGAACCGGGAGAAGCCGCCAATACCCGAGAACAGGTCAAGTGTTCCCCGCGCAGGCGGGGATGAACCGGAGCAACAGGAGAAGCCGAAGGGCAAGCCAGCGTGTTCCCCGCGCAGGCGGGGATGAACCGAACGAATTACGCCTCGCCTTGAGAAACGCCATGTGTTCCCCGCGCAGGCGGGGATGAACCGGAGCGCCAAGCTGACGAACTACTGCGTGCCGAGTGTTCCCCGCGCAGGCGGGGATGAACCGAGACGGCGGACTTGCCCAGTTACGCGATCTGGGTGTTCCCCGCGCAGGCGGGGATGAACCGATATGCAGGGCGCACTGAGCAATTAAATTCCCGTGTTCCCCGCGCAGGCGGGGATGAACCGTCGTCAATCGAGTAGCGGATCGAGATGTCCGAGTGTTCCCCGCGCAGGCGGGGATGAACCGCACGATCGGGCGGAAAGGCTACCCGCGGCAAAGTGTTCCCCGCGCAGGCGGGGATGAACCGCACCCCAGCATGACGATTCGCAGTTTGCCTGACGTGTTCCCCGCGCAGGCGGGGATGAACCGAACATCGAAGCGGAGCGCCAACTCGCAGAGATGTGTTCCCCGCGCAGGCGGGGATGAACCGCTGCTCAGGATCGTGGACGCCCACCGGTTGACGTGTTCCCCGCGCAGGCGGGGATGAACCGCAGGACGACGTGGGCGAGGACGGCATGATTCTGTGTGTCAACAGGCGCCCAATATTGACCAGGTACAGGCGTCCAATATTGACCAGGGGGTCAGGGGTCGATCGGCCATCGGATCCGCGGCCAAAGCAAAGTATTCAATCCGATGCTTCTAAGCTTTCGCTTAACGAAAGGCGGCGTATCACCGAACTGACACAGACGCTGACTAATAGGCTTACGTCTCTAGACTTTCTCGCAGGACGGCCCCCGAGCATCCTGGGCCGCGACATAGAGGTAATCGCAATTCTCCTGCGTCTCGGCTACTCGAAGGGATGGCTGTTACCGGAGGACTACTTCGAGTTTAGTCGACAGGTGTTCGCAAAGCTGTTCCACTCTCTTGACGGCCGAGCGCCCGAGGGAAGCCTCCAGGCCCGCTGTCGACTGGACGCACATCCCGACGATTTTGCGGCCGCCCTCTGTTCCTCCGGACTATCGGCAGCTATTCACGCATGGGCACTTGCCGTACCCAGGGCTTCCCAATGGGCTCTCTCTGCCCAGATGGCTTTCTCAACCTGGCTTGGCGCCGGCCGGGTGCCATGGGTTTGGAAAGGTGGAGACCCAGCGGCGGTCATATTGCGGACACAGAACATTGTCCGGCAGGCGCCATCGCCCCATGGTGGCGATATTTCCGATGCTTCGGCCATTGAGCGGAGTAGGACGACGATCTTGAGGCGAGGGCAGGCCCTTCACGAATTGGAGACAGCGTTAAACCTCAAGGACATTGATGAGATCCGCGGCGAAATAGAGGGGCGAAGCCTGGTCGCCGGTGATCTTCTGTGGCAGGGCCAGAGAAGTTACTGTCTGGTCGCTAGGACGCCGACCTCGGAAGAACAGGATGTCGAGGTCTATTGTCTGCAAGACCCCAAAGGAACCGCACAGTTCCGTTTGCAGTACGTCGTCCCGGTAAGCGCTGTTCTCGAATCTCACACCTTGGCGAGCGACATCGGTCTCGATGAGCGGCGGCGTCAAGAACTCTTCGCACTGCTGGGTGAACTTAGGCTGTTGCCAACGGCGGCCGGACCTGGAGGCGTTTAGATGTTGGAGCGCAACCCAGCGTTGGGGTAACTCTGGGGGTAACTTCAGTCAGCCCAAAATTGAAAATGTGAGGATCTACAAATAGATACGGCACGAATAACAGGGCACCCCTGGCCACCATCCACCCCCTGCCTCCTTGTGTCCAATCGCTCACCCCCGATACCGAAACGATCCTGGGTATGTGCGACTCCCGCTACAGCTTCAACAGCCCGTCCAACCCGATCACCAAGGCCAACTAGAGCCGCCGGCTGGCTGTTCAGTTCCGCGCTTGGCATGATGGGCTGGCTGCGGCGGCAAGGGTCCGTGTAGCGTTCCGGCTCTGCACCGACTACCGGAAAACCCGCTGCGGCGGGTTTTCTGCTTTTGGAGAATCCCTTGGCGACCAGCCTGCTGGCCC